>CAMAWG010000038.1 GCA_945861855.1 Rhodoplanes serenus | reverse complement strand
ATGTCGATGGTGTTGGAATAGCCCTCGGCGCACTGGAACCAGACATATTTGGCGCGAGTGTCGGCGCCGAGCCGCGTGAGGAATTCGGAGAGCCGCACGCCCTGCCATGAGCCGACGGCGCTCCAGCCCTCGACGCAGATGTGACGGGTGATCTGCGAGACCTGCGGCAGTGCGTAGAGCCGATCCAGGGTCCACGGCTCCTTGTTGTCGATCAGGCCACCGACCTCGAGCTTGTAGTCCCTGCCGTCGACCTCCGGCGCGTCGGACTCCGGATAGTAGCCGTTGAACGGGAACGGCCTTGTGATCGCGCTCTCGGGGTATTCCGGGGCGAGCGTATTCGGATTGAACAGCCACGCCTGGACGCGGTCGTTCATCTGCGAGATTTTCCGCAGCGTTCCTTCCGCGGCGTCGCTGTCGACGATGTCGCAGCCGGTGAGAAACGTGAGCGCGCCGAGGCTGGCGCCGCCGCGCAGGAACGCCCGCCGCGCAGGATCGGGCATCAGTCTCGCCGCATCCTTAATCAGCAGCTTCGGATCGACGCCGGGGATGATCTTCCTGATACGAGGCATATGCTCTCCTATCGTCCCGTGATCATGGCGCGCAGGCTTTTCGGAACAAGCAGAGCCAGCAGCACATGGACCATCAGAAAGCCAACGATCGCGGCCATGCAGAAGAAATGCACGTAACGCGCGGTCTCGTAGCCGCCGAACAGCGCGGTCAGCCCTTGCAACTGCACCGGCTTCCAGATCGCCAGGCCGGACAGCACGATCACCACCGCGGCCAGGATGACGCCGAGGTAGAGCAACCGCTGCACGGAGTTGTAAACCGTGAGATCGTCGTGCGAGAGCTTGAAGTTGAGCGCGGCCTTCACGTCAGCCACCACCTCGCCCGGACGGATCGGCAAAAGCTTGTTGCGGAACCGGCCGGTGATCAGGCCCAGCGCGACATAGACGGCGCCGTTGATCGCCAGCACCCACATCGCCGCGAAGTGCCACAGCAGCGCGCCGGCGAGCCAGCCGCCGAGCGTGATCGAACTTGGATAGCGAAATCCGAACAGCGGCGAGGCGTTGTAGATTTCCCAGCCGGAGCCGATCATCACCAGCATGGCGAGCGCATTGATCCAGTGCGTGATCCGGACCCAGATCGGATGGATCGTGAGCCTCGGGCGCTCCGATGCGGTGGTGGCGTCGATGCCGGTCATGACAATGCAGCGGCTACTCTGGTGGAAAATCGCCAGGCCCGCAAGACGCGAGCCCGGCGATTGAAGGCGAGCTACTTCTTCATGCCATTCTTGGCCATGCCGTCCTTCGACATGGTGTCCTTCTTGTCCATCATGCCGCCGGTCTTTTCCATCTTGTCGGACGGTTTGGCCATTGCGTCAGTCTTCTTGTCCATTTTGCCGTCCTTCGCCATCGGCTTCATGGCGTCTTGGGCGAAGGCCGCCGGCGCGAAAGCAAGGCCGGTCGCGAGCGTGGCAGCAAACATCAGGCGCGTCTTCATGGATCACCCTCCTTGGGAAAACGACAGTGCATCCCTCTGCTATCAGGCGACCCGGACACGTCCGCATCAGCTTTCCGTTGGAAAATCTCACCGCCGTCTCACGGCTTCGTGACGGCCGGAAAATACGCTATAGAAAGGCGCCGGGCCGATCTGATCGCGTGGGGGACTGCATGACCAAGACCAGCGCCGGCAATTTCTTCGAGGACTTCCGCCTCGGCCAGACCATCCGCCACGCCACGCCGCGCACGATGACGCATGGCGACGTCGCGCTCTACACCGGGCTATTCGGCCCGCGCTTCGCAGTGCAGTCGTCGGACGCATTCGCCAAGGCCATCGGCTATCGCGAGGCGCCACTCGACGACCTGCTGGTGTTCCATGTTGTGTTCGGCAAGACCGTGCCGGACGTGTCGCTGAACGCGGTCGCCAACCTCGGCTATGCCGGCATGCAGTTTCTCGCTCCGGTGTTCGCCGGCGACACGCTGAATGCGACGTCGGAGGTGATCGGGCTGAAGGAGAACTCCAACCGCAAGACCGGCATCGTCTATGTCCGCACCCGCGGCACCAACCAGGACGGCACCGCCGTCCTCGAATATGTGCGCTGGGTGATGGTGCGAAAGCGCGACGAGAGCGCGCCCGCGCCGGGCGATCATGTGCCGCGGCTGCCGACCGCGGTCGAGCCGAGACTTTTGGGCGGGGCCTGCCCGCCGATCGACGGCAAGGCCTACGATTTCACGCTGGCCGGTAGCCCGCACCGCTTCGGCGAGTATCAGCCCGGCGAGAAGATCGATCATGTGGACGGCATCACCGTCGAGGAGGCCGAGCACCAGACCGCGACGCGGCTCTATCAGAACACCGCGCGTATCCACTTCGACGGCTTTTCGGCGGCGCAGGGCCGCTTCGGCAAGCGGCTGATCTACGGCGGGCACGTGATCTCGCTCGCCCGCGCGATCTCGTTCAACGGATTGGCCAACGCCTTCCACATCGCCGCCATCAACGGCGGCCGCCACGTCGCGCCGCTGTTTGCGGGCGGCACCGTGTTCGCGTGGTCGGAGGTGCTGGCGGTGAGCGAGTTGCCGGGGCGCAGCGACGTCGGCGCGCTGCGGCTGCGCACGGTCGCCACCAAGGATCGCCCCTGCGCGGATTTTCCATACAAGAACGGCGAGGAATACGACCCCACCGTTCTGCTCGACCTGGATTACTGGGTGCTCATTCCGCGTTGAGTATAAGCCTCTGTCATTCCGGACGCGCCGAAGGCGCGATCCGGAATCCATAACCCCTGTGCCGTTACTTAGATGCTGCGGGTTATGGATTCCGGGCTCGCGGGCTAACGCCCGCGCCCCGGAATGACGGAGCGACCCTTTACTTCTTCGCCGGCGAAGCGCCGACCGTCGCGCCGCTTTCCTGGATCACGCCGCAGGCGATGCGGTCGCCCGCGTTGCCGGCCGGATCGGACTTGTAGTCGTCCGCCTTGGCGTGAATCACCAGCGCCGAGCCATCATTGTCGAGCAGCGAATTCGGCTTGCCCTTCGCCAGCGTGATCGCCGGATTGAATACCTCCACGGAAAGCTCGCCGCTCTGCGGCACGTGAAGATTCGGCATGTCGCCGGCATGGCCTTCGCCGAACATCATGCCGTGCTTGTGATTTCCGGGATTGAAATGCGGGCCGGCCGACTCGAACGGCGCCTCGCACTTGCCGACGGCGTGAACGTGGAACGCATGCTCGCCGGGCGTCAGGCCCTTGACCGAGAGTCTGATCAGCACGCCGGTGGCGGTCTGCGTCAGATCGACGTCGCCGACGGCCTTGCCGCTGGCATCCTTGAGCTGGGTGTTGGCCATGTCCGCGGCATAGGCGGGCATCTGGGCGGGCATCGAGAGGGCGGCAGCCAGCAGGGCCGCGGCGCCGGCCGTCCCTAGAAGTCTCGGAATACGCATGATGTTTCTCCGTGGCGGGATACCCCGCCAACACAACCATGCGAAGGGGTTTCCAGTTCCACGCCGCGGCGCATCTAAATTCAGCGTGCCCGCATGTGCTCGACGAGCTGGCGCGCATAGGGCGGCAGCGCCTCGAAGTCGCGGATGCAGATCGAGAGGTCGCGCAATGCCCAAGGGTCGTTGAGATTGACCACCTTGATGGCCATGGCCTTGACGTTGCGCGCCGCCGTGGTCGCCGGGACGATGCCGACGCCGACCTCGCATTCGACCAGCCGGCACACCGCGTCGAAGCTGCGCAATTGCACCCGAAGCCGCAGCGTGCGGCCGACGCGGGCGGCCTTGTCGGCGAAGAAGCGCTGCGCGGCGCTGGAGCGGTCCAGCCCGACGAAGTCGTGGTCGAGCGTGTCGGCGAAATCGATCTTCGACAGCTTGGCCAGCGGATGGGTGCGCGCCACCACCAGGACGAAGCGGTCGGTGCGGAACGGGTAGGTCGTCAGCCGCCCGGCGTCGACCGTCCCCGCAACGATGCCGATGTCGCCGACCCCTTCGGCGATCAGACCGACGATCTCGTCGCTCAGCTTTTCCTCGAGATCGACGCTGACGTTTGGATGGGCGGCCAGGAACGAGCTCAGCGTCTCGGGGAGGAATTCGGTGAGCGCGTTGGTGTTGGACAGCACCCGCACCTGGCCGGCGAGCCCGCCGGCATAGGCGCCGAGATCCTCCCGCAACCGCTCGGCCTGCTCCAGCATGATGCGGGCGTGCTGGAGGAGCGTCCGGCCGGCCTGGGTCGGCGTGATGCCATGCCGCGCCCGGACCAGGAGCGGCGCCCCCAGCGCCTCCTCCATGTTGCGGATTCGGGTCGAGGCGGCGGCCAGCGCCAGATGGGCGCGCCCGGCCCCGTGGGTGATGGAGCCCGCCTCCGCCACATGGCGAAACAGGCTGAGATCGGCGAGGTCGAAGCGCATGGTCAGACTTCGTATTTAGCGAAGGATAACTATCACAAAAGCGGATTGCGAGGCATTTAGAATAGCTCCATGCTTCGCCATAGGCGAAACAATTCTGCCTGGCTGGTGCCCGGCGCGGGACCGCCACCCTGCCGCGCCGGTGCAGCCATACCGGCGTTGCAGCATAGGCGGCCTTCGGATACGAACAATTCCAAAGCGGACAGAGTTACCGCTGGAGTGCGACTGATGGCCGAGGCCAAGACAACAAGACTCAAGAACCGCCCGCTCTCGCCGCACCTGCAAATCTACAAGCCGCTGCTGTCGATGATGATGTCCATCGTCCACCGCATCACGGGCGGCGCGCTGTTTTTCGGCACGCTGCTGCTGGTGTGGTGGCTGACCGCGGCGGCCGCGGGCCCCAACGCCTATGCCACGGTGCAGTGGTTCATGGAGACGCTGCTCGGGCGGCTGATCCTGTTTGGCTACACCTGGGCGCTGATCCACCACATGCTGGGTGGCATCAAGCATCTGATCTGGGACCTGGGCTACGGCTTCGGGCCGGTCGAGCGCGAATGGCTCACCGTGGCGACGCTGGTCGGCTCGGTCGGGTTCACCATCGTGATCTGGATCGTCGGCTACCTGGTCATGGGAGGCATCCGATGACCGACCATACGCCCGGCTCGCTGCGCACGCCGCTCGGCCGCGTCCGCCACCTCGGCTCCGCCCATCATGGCACGCGGGCGTTCTGGCATCAGCGCCTGACCTCGGTCGCCAACGTGCCGCTGACCATCGCCATGATCGTGATCGTCATGAGCCTGCTCGGCCGCAATCACGCCGCCGTGGTGCAGATCCTCGGCTCGACGCTCGTCTCGATCACCATGCTGCTGTTCATCGTGTCCAGCATCTATCACATGTGGATCGGCATGCAGGTCATCGTCGAGGACTACGTGCACGACGATGTTTGGAAGCTCGTCGCGCTGATGGCCAACACGTTCTTCTCGGTCGCCGTCGGTCTCGCGGCCGTGTACGCGATTCTCAAGCTCTCTTTTGGAATTTAGGCCATGGCTGGCAACGGCGCGCAAAACGGCGGGGCTCCGAAGACGAACGGACGGGCCTATCCGATCGAGGACCACAGCTACGACGTGGTCGTCGTCGGCGCCGGCGGTTCGGGCTTGCGCGCGGTGGTCGGCTGCAGCGAGGCGGGGCTCAAGACTGCCTGCATCACCAAGGTGTTCCCGACCCGCTCCCACACCGTCGCGGCGCAGGGCGGCATCGCCGCGGCGCTGGGCAACATGGGCGAGGACGACTGGCGCTGGCACATGTACGACACCGTCAAGGGCGCCGACTGGCTCGGCGACCAGGACGCGATCGAGTACATGGTCCGCGAGGCGCCCGCCGCGGTCTACGAGCTCGAACACTGGGGCATGCCGTTTTCGCGCCGCGAGGAGGACGGGAAAATCTATCAGCGCCCGTTCGGCGGCATGACCACACATTTCGGCAAGGGCACCGCGCAGCGCACCTGCGCCGCCGCCGACCGCACCGGCCACGCCATGCTGCACACGATGTACGGCCAGGCGCTCAAGCATTCCGCCGAGTTCTTCGTCGAGTATTTCGCCATCGACCTGATCATGGACGAGGGCCGCTGCGTCGGCGTGATCGCGCTCAATCTCGACGACGGCACGATCCACCGCTTTCGTTCCCAGACCGTCGTCCTTGCGACCGGCGGCTACGGACGCGCCTACCTGTCCTGCACCGGCGCGCACACCCAGACCGGCGACGGCAATGCCATGGTGTTGCGCGCGGGCCTGCCTCTGCAGGACATGGAGTTCGTGCAATTCCATCCGACTGGCATCTACGGCGCCGGCTGCCTGATCACCGAGGGCGCGCGCGGCGAAGGCGCTTATCTCGTCAACTCCGAAGGCGAGCGCTTCATGGAGCGTTACGCGCCGTCAGCGAAGGACCTTGCCTCGCGCGACGTGGTCTCGCGCTCGATGACCATCGAGATCCGCGAGGGCCGCGGCGTCGGCAAGAACAAGGACCACATGTTCCTGCACCTGGATCATCTCGATCCGGCGGTGCTGCACGAGCGGCTGCCCGGCATCACCGAGAGCGCGCGCATCTTCGCCGGCGTCGATCTGACCCGCGAGCCGATCCCGGTGATCCCGACCGTGCATTACAACATGG
Organism: Rhodoplanes serenus; assembly: GCA_945861855.1. GTDB lineage: Bacteria > Pseudomonadota > Alphaproteobacteria > Rhizobiales > Xanthobacteraceae > Z2-YC6860. The sequence continues at coordinate 24,126 of CAMAWG010000038.1, read as the reverse complement.
GCGGCATCGCCACGAACTGGAAGGGCGAGGCGCTGACCAAGAAGAACGGCGACGCCGACACCGTCATTCCGGGCCTGATGGCGCTGGGCGAGGCCGGCTGCGTCTCGGTGCACGGCGCCAACCGGCTCGGCTCCAACTCGCTGATCGACCTCGTGGTGTTCGGCCGCGCCGCGGCGCTGCATCTCGCGAAGACGCTCACGCCAAACGACAAGCAGCCCGAACTGCCGAAGGATTCCGCCGACCGCGCGCTCGCCCGTCTCGACCGGCTGCGCAACGCCTCGGGCGGCACGCCGACCGCCGAGCTTCGCAACCGGATGCAGAAGGTGATGCAGAACAATTGCGCGGTGTTCCGCACCGGCGAGGTGCTGCAGGAGGGCCACAAGCTCATCCACGAGACCTACTCGGCGGCGGACGACGTTCGCGTCACCGACCGCTCGCTGATCTGGAATTCCGACCTGGTCGAGACGCTCGAATTCGACAACCTGATCGCGCAGGCGGTGGTAACGATGGACGCGGCCCTGAACCGCACCGAGAGTCGCGGCGCGCACGCGCGCGAGGACCATCCCGACCGCGACGACAAGGAATGGATGAAGCACACGCTGACCTGGATGGACGACAAGGGCACGGTGAAGATCGATTACCGCCCGGTCCACACCTACACGCTCACCAACGACGTCGCGTACATCGAACCTAAGGCAAGGGTGTACTAGCGCGACTCATGGTATGATGGATCGATGGTCGAACCTGACAGCATCGTGCTTGAATATCTCCGCCGCATCGATCGGCGGCTGGAAAATGTCGAGCAGAAACTGGACAATCTAATTGGTCGCGTCGGGTCGATGGAAGACCAGTTCGCGGTCATGAAAAGCGACTTGGCATTGGTGCGTGGGGACTTGGCAAGAATCGAGCACCGTCTTGATCAGACTGACAAGCGGGTCGAGCGGATTGAACGTCGACTTGATCTCATTGAGGCTTAGTACATGGTCCAGCTCACCCTTCCGCAGAACTCAAAGATCACCGAGGGCAAGACCTGGCAGCGCCCGACCGGCGCGCGCCGCGTCACCGCGTTCCGCATCTACCGCTGGAATCCGGACGACAACGCCAACCCGCGCATGGACACCTACTTCGTGGACCGCGACGACTGCGCGCCGATGGTTCTCGACGCGCTGATCTGGATCAAGAACAAGATCGATCCGACGCTGACCTTCCGCCGCTCCTGCCGCGAGGGCGTGTGCGGCTCCTGCGCCATGAACATCGACGGCACCAACACGCTGGCCTGCACCAAGGGAATGGACGAGATCAAGGACACGGTGAAGGTCTATCCGCTGCCGCACATGGCCGTGGTCAAGGACCTCGTGCCGGACATGACGAACTTCTATGCGCAGTATGCCTCGATCGAGCCGTGGCTGCAGACCAAATCGCCGGCGCCGGAAAAGGAATGGAAGCAGAGCCACGAGGACCGCAAGAAGCTCGACGATCACTACGAGTGCATCCTGTGCGCCTGCTGCTCGACCTCATGCCCGAGCTACTGGTGGAATTCGGATCGCTATCTCGGTCCCGCCGCGCTCTTGCAGGCCAACCGCTGGATCAACGACAGCCGCGACGAAGCCACCGGCGAGCGGCTGGACAATCTGGAAGACCCGTTCCGGCTGTACCGCTGCCACACCATCATGAACTGCACCAAGGCCTGCCCGAAGGGCCTCAATCCGGCGAAGTCGATCGCCGAGATCAAGAAGAAGATGGTCGAGCGGCAAGTCTGATTGCGCCGCGCGACGCCTTCAGTTCCGGAACAGCAGGCTGCGCGCGATCTCGTCCAGATTCTCCACCGCCTGCAGCGCCGTGCGCAACCGCGCCCGGTCACGCCGGGACAAGCGCTTGACCTCGACCGTATTGGCGGCGGGCTTGCCGTGCCTGATGTCATCGACCTGCTGATCGAGAATGAGACTGAGCAGTACGCCCTGCGCATCGGCGAGCGCGTCGAGGTCGCCTTCCAGTCCGAGCTTGAGCGCCATGAGCCCGGACAGCCGCACGGGCGTGGACCGCTCGACCACATGGTGACAGACGGCCAGCGCGCGGGCGACGCTGACAATCCCGAACAGGCCTGTCCGCTTGAGATCGATGCGCCCCTGCTCAGTGCGAAAGCCGCCGAACCAGGTCCGCCCCGCCGGCATTGCGCCGAAGTCGGCGACCAGCAGCTTGGCGAATTCGGGCTTGCCGCGGGCGGCGTCGAACGCATGCCGCCACAGCCGGTCCGTCAGCCCGGCATCGCCGTGGGCGACCCGCAGATCGAAAAAGATATCGACCGACAGCAAATCCTGCGGATTTGAGCGGAGGATCCACCGGTCGATCCGGCCGCGCCAGTCCGCCTCGGCCCCGCGCCACAGCGGGTTCTTCGCCATCACCCCGCCCTTGCAGTATGGGATGCCGGCGTCGTGCAGGATATCGCTGACGCGAACCGCGAATTGCTCGAACCAGCGATCCGCGCCGGCGGGCGCGTCATCGGCGTAGACCAGGGCATTGTCCTGATCCATCGCCAGCAGGCTCTCGCCGCGGCCGGCCGAGCCAAGCACGGCGACGGCATACGCGCACGGCGGGCCGCCTTGACCGCCGGCCGCCATCGCGGCCTGCGAAAGCTCCGCGGCGCGGCGCGTCATCTCGATCACATTCTGCGAAATCACTTCCGCGATCTCGCGGGCCGACAGACCGTCTTCGAGCAGATCCGCGACGACCTGGGTGAGCTTCGTCCAGGACTGCCCGAGATCGTGAACGTCGTTGGCGGTCGCCAGCTCGTCGCCGAGCTCGATCGCGCCGCCGGCGCGCAACCGCAACAGGTCCCGAGCCGAGAGCGCGCCGACGACACGGCCGGAGTCGTCGGTGACGCCGAGGTGACGGATTTGCAGGCGGTTCATCCGGCCGACCGCGACATAGGCCAGCGCGTCGCGCGGGACCGTGACCAGCGGCTTGCTCATGACCTCGCCGACCGGCGCGTCGAGTGCCGCCGCGCCCTGCGCGCTGAGCGCCCGCAGCACGTCGCGCTCGGTGACGATCCCGGTCTCGGCGGGCGGCGCGGGTGCGCCGCCTGCCGGCGACACAAACAGCGATGACACCCGCTCCCCCGCCATGATGTCCAGCGCGGCGCGCAGCATCATATCGATGCCGACCGCGCGAGCCGGCGACGTCATGATCGCGCCGACGCGATGGCGGTAGGGATCGCTGTCGCCGCGTGAGCGTTGACGGTCCGGCGCCGGCTGGCTCCAGACCGGGACGGCCTCGCTCCAGCCGGCGCGATGCCGGTCTTCGAGCGCGGCATGCAGCTTGTCGCAGGCCCGCATCGCCTCGGCGAGCGTGCGGATGCCGCATTCGCGCAGCTTCGGCACCAGCGCGCAGAATATGCGGCCTGTGGTGATCGCATCGCCCAGCGCCGAATGCCGCCCGGCCGTTTCGACGCCGAGCCAGGCGGCAAGACTTTCCAGCGAATGCGCCGCCAGAGCCGGCGCGGCCACCTGCGCCAGAAGCGCCGTGTCGAGCATCGGGGGCGCCTGCCAGCCGATCGAGGCGCGCGCGCATTCGCTTCGGATCACGGCGAAATCGAAGCCCACGCTATGGCCGATGACGACCGCACCGCCGAGGAAGGCGGAAAATTCCGGCCAGACCGCGGCGAACCTGGGCGCGTCCGCCACCGCCGCATCGTCGATGCCGTGGATGCGGGCCGCCGAAGCCGGAATGGGCTGGTCCGGGCGCACCAGGCGCCGAAGGTGGCTGCTTTCATCGAGCCGGCCGCCCGTCAGCCGCACCGCGGCAAGCTCGACGATTCTCGCGTGACGCGGATCGAGCCCGGTTGTTTCGGTGTCGTTGACCGCTGCGTCAAGCGAGATCAGCGGCGTCGCACTTCGGCCTGCCACGATGGCGTCTCCCCGCAGCCATTCTGACCGCCCCGCACCGGAAAGTCATGAGCCGCCGGCGCGCATGGCGCCGGCGGCTACGTGGCCGATGGAGATGGGCCGGGCGCGCCGTCAGGGCCGCGAGCCGGGCGGCGGGCCGTGCTCACGAATCGCCTCAACGATCTCGCGGTGCCTGCGGTTCTCGCGGGCGTGGTAGATCGCGATGATGGCGTGCGCCGACGGCACCAACAGAAGCACATGGAAGATCAGGCCGAAGAACAGGCACGGCACGATCAGCACGAAGTTCAGCACCGCCGAAAAGATCTGGCCGTTGAGCAGCAGCGCGAGCGGCGGGACGAAGAACGCGAGAATGTAGATCATGCCAGCCAACCCCAGAAAGGGATCGCTCCAGTTGCGATCGACGCGGAGACATATAGGAACGCTCCACCGATTTTCCAGAAGCGCTGCGGAACTCCGCTCCCCCGCGCGATGTTCTTTTCTCGTCAGGTCAGGGCCGGGGCTCGGCCGGCGGCTCGCCACGCGGAGACTTCTTCCACACCCACCAGGTGCCGACGCCGAGCGCGGCCAGCGCCCAGGCGGCGGCGGCAAAGACGATCGCGGCGGTGAACGCGATCGGCGCGAACACGTACTGCACCACGTCCATGCGCTCGCCGATCAGGAACACCGCGGACAGGATGCCGGCCAGGATGAAGGTGCCGGCGGACAGGTACGTCACCACCAGCAGGCCGCCGGCGATCAGCGCCGAGCCGGTGGTGATCGCGATCTTGCCGAACAGATTCCGCATGGCGTGGCCTGCCCTTTTGGACAACGCACGTGCGCGCAGCGGAATGCGGCGCGTTACTTGTCGAACTTCTTCCGTCGCGCGCCAAGCGTGCGCAGCCGCAGCGCGTTGAGCTTGATGAAGCCCTCGGCGTCCTTCTGATCGTAGGCGCCCTTGTCGTCCTCGAACGTGACCAGGGTCGAGGAATAGAGCGACTTGCGGCTCTCGCGGCCGGCCATCATCACGTTGCCCTTGTAGAGCTTGAGCCGCACCTCGCCTTCGACGTGCTCCTGGCTCCTGTCGATCAGCGCCTGGAGCATCTCGCGCTCCGGGGTGAACCAGAAGCCGTTGTAGATCAGCTCGGCATAGCGCGGCATCAGGTCGTCCTTGAGGTGCGCCGCGCCGCGGTCGAGCGTGATCGATTCAATGGCGCGATGCGCCGCCAGCAGGATGGTGCCGCCGGGGGTCTCGTAGACGCCGCGCGACTTCATGCCGACGAAGCGGTTCTCCACGAGATCGATGCGGCCGATGCCGTTCGCCTTGCCGAGTTCGTTGAGCTTGGTGAGGATCGCTGCGGGCGAGAGCGCCTTGCCGTCGATGCTGACGGGGTCGCCCTTGTCGAAGCCGATGCGAACTTCGGTCGCCTTGTCGGGCGCGTCCATCGGCGAGATGGTGCGCTGGTAGACGACCGGCTGCGCTTCCTTCGACGGGTCCTCCAGCACCTTGCCTTCCGACGAGGAGTGCAGAAGGTTGGCGTCCACCGAGAACGGCGCCTCGCCCTCCTTGTCCTTGGCGATCGGGATCTGGTGCTCGCGCGCGAAGGCCAGGAGATCGTCGCGGCCCTTGAAGCTCCATTCGCGCCAGGGCGCGACGATCTTGATCGACGGATCGAGCGCGTAATAGGTCAGTTCGAACCGCACCTGGTCGTTGCCCTTGCCGGTCGCGCCGTGACAGACGGCGTCGGCGCCGACCTTGTGGGCGATCTCGATCTGCTTCTGGGCGATCAGGGGCCGGGCGATGGAGGTGCCGAGCAGGTAGGTGCCCTCATAGAGCGCATTCGCCCGGAACATCGGGAACACGTAGTCGCGAACGAACTCCTCGCGCAGGTCCTCGACGAAAATGTTCTGCTCCTTGATGCCGAGCAGGATCGCCTTCTCGCGCGCCGGCGCCAGTTCCTCGCCCTGGCCGAGATCGGCGGTGAAGGTCACCACCTCGCAGCCATAGGTGGTCTGCAACCACTTCAGGATGATGGAGGTGTCGAGCCCCCCCGAATAGGCGAGCACGACCTTTTTGATGTCGCCTTTCGGCATGATGGCGTCCGTCGGTCAAAATTCGCGCGGACTATAGGGGGAATGCCGGGGGGCGCAACACTGCCTGCGGCCAAAAAGAAACGCCCGCGCGATCCGCGCGGGCGTTCCGAATTCGAAAGACAAGCGGTCTGGCTAGTCGCAGACTTGCATGCGCGGGCGCACCCAGGCGCCGCGGTAGCCGTCCCATACGGGCTCGCCGCGGGTCCAGTAGCAGCGCGGGGGCGGCGGAGCCATGTAGACCGGTGCGGGCTCGTAAACCGGCGCCGGGGCATAACGCGGCTGCGCCATGGCGCCGCCGATGATGGCGCCGGCCGCCAGGCCACCGATCACGCCGGCTGCCACCGCGCCGCCGCGGCTTCCCGCCTGGGCGGGGGCGGGCAGGATCGCCGCGCTCATGGTCGCGGCCGTCACCAGAACAATCAAACCCCTGGTCATGATTGAATTTCCTCGCGTTTGGGCAGCCGACTCAGCCGACCGCACGTGGAGCCATCGAAGCACGATGAAGATTAACAAGGGATGAACGGGCGATATCGGTCTCGTTCAGCCGGCCCCCGCACCCCCGTCTAACGCACCCTCCCCGCTTCCACAGGCGTGAAGAGCGCCCGCCCTGCGTCAATGAACCTCAATTTTGGCGGCCTTTGGGCAGCCCTGGGGCGGCTGATGTGCCGCGGCCAATTTGGCTAAGCTTCCCCGGCGAGTTTGGGTACAGTGGCCTCCAGCCGGGCGGGTCGCATGCAAGCCTACATATCGGGTCGCAACGTCAATCTCACCTTCCGGCCGCCGAACCGCGGGCCAGTGCGGGCGCTGCAGAACTTCGACATCGATATCGGCGAAGGCGAATTCCTGTCGATCGTCGGGCCCTCCGGCTGTGGCAAAAGCACCTTCCTCAATGTCCTGCTGGGCCTGATCAAGCCGGACTCCGGCGATATCCGGATGGACGGCAAGCCGCTCGCCGGACCCGGCACCGACCGGGCGATGGTGTTCCAGGAGTTCGGCCTGCTGCCCTGGCGCACCGTGCAGGCCAACGTCGAGCTGGGGCTCGAGCTCAAGGGCATGTCGAGCGACACGCGGCGCGAGGTGTCGCAGCCGCTGATCGAGATGATCGGGCTCTCGGGCTTCGAGGGCCATTTCCCGCACGAGCTGTCCGGCGGCATGAAGCAGCGCGTGGGCCTCGCCCGCGCGCTCGCGACCGATCCCAACGTGCTGCTGATGGACGAGCCGTTCGCGGCGCTGGACGCCCAGACCCGCGACCTGATGCAGGTGGAGCTCCTGCGAATCTGGCAGACCGCGAAGAAGACCGTGTTGTTCGTCACCCACCAGATCGAGGAGGCGATCTACCTCTCCGACCGCGTCATGGTGATGACCAAGCGCCCCGGCCGCGCCAAGAAAATCTTCAAGATCGATCTGCCGCGCCCGCGCGATTACGAAATGCGGGTGACGCCGGAGTTCAACGAGCTGAAGCTGCAAATCTGGAACGAGCTCAAGGACGAGATCACGGTGTAGCCGATGTCCGACGAGGCCATCCCGCGCCAGAGCTTCACCGACAAGCACCGCAAGGTGCTGCTGGGTGGGCTTGCCGTGGCGATCTTCCTGGCCGCCTGGCAGGCCGTGTTCCTGGTCGTGCCGTTCAACAAGCTGTTCGTCAGCAAGCCCGATCTGATCTGGGATGCGCTGGTCGATCTCATCGTCAGCGGCGACCTCATGCGCGATCTCGCCATCAGCGCCGTGCCGTTCGTCTATGGCTTCAGCGCGGCGGTGGTGGTGGGTGTCGCGCTGGGCATCGTCATGGGCTGGCGCGAGCGGGTGAGCTACGCGCTCGACCCCATCATGACGATCTTCTACGCGAGCCCGCTGGTGGCCCTCGCCCCGCTGGTGATCGTGTTCTTCGGCGTCGGCGTGAGCGGCAAGGCGATCATCATCTTCGTGCTCTCGGTGTTCCCCTTCATCTTCAACGCCCAGGCCGGCGTGCGCGCGGTCGACCGCCTGCTGATCAACGTGGTGCGTTCGATGGGCGGCACCGAGCGCGACCTCTATCTCAAGGTGATCGTGCCGAGCGTGCTGCCCTATATCGTGGCCGGCGCCCGCATCGCCGTGGGCCGCGGGTTGATCGGCATCCTGGTCGGCGAGTTCTTCGCGGCATCGGAGGGCATCGGTTACGCCATCGCCCGCTTCGGCGACCTGTTCGCGCTCGACCGGATGTTCGCCTGCATCTTCGCCATCATGGTCATCGCCGTGGTGCTAACCGAGGGCATCCGGTGGGCGGAGCGCGCGGCATTCCCGTGGCGAGTAGGGCAATGACGGACATCCGCGCGCTCGAGGCAGACATCGCGCAGGCCGCCGATTCCGGCGCGCCGGGCCGGAGCGCGTGGTACCGGCTGGAACCGGCGATCCTCGGCACCGCAAGCATCGCCGTGCTGCTGGTGCTGTGGGAGGTGCTGCCGCGGCTCATCACCATGTCCGCCGGCACCAAGCTGTTTTTCACCACGCCCACGCAGATCGCCGGAACGCTGTGGCGGCTGTTCGCCACCGGGACGATCTGGACGCCGCTCGGGGTGAGCGCGTCGGGGTTTGCGCTTGGGCTCGGCCTGAGCATCGTGGTGGGGCTGCCGCTCGGCGTGCTGATCGGCCGCTCGCGCACGCTCAACGCCATGCTCGATCCGTTCATCACCGCGTTCAACGCAACGCCGCGGCTGGTTTTCCTGCCGCTGCTGATGCTGTGGTTCGGCCTGGGGCTGGAGATGAAGATTGTCATCGTCTTCATCGGCGCGCTGTTCCCGATCCTGATCAACACCTACGAGGGCGTGCGCAACGCCGACAAGACGCTGATCAACGTGGTGCGCTCGTTCGGCGCCAGCGAATGGGACGTGGCCCGGCTGGTGGTGGTGCCGAATGCGATGCCCTACATCGTGGCCGGGCTGCGGCTGGCGATCGGCCGCGCCGTGCTCGGCGTCGTGGTGGCCGAGTTCTTCGGCTCAGAATCCGGCCTCGGCGTGATGATGGTGCAGGCCGCCGGGCGCTATCAGGTGGACGTGGTGTTCTCCGGCCTGATCGTGTTCGCGGCGCTGTCGCTGGCGATGACCGCGATGGTGCAGGTGCTGGAAAGCCGGCTGAGCCGCTGGCGGCCGCAACGCGCGGGCGGGGAGTGAATCGCCGGAGCTGACTCGCTGCGGCCGCGGCGATCTCCTGATACAACGGACATTGCAGGTGGCATGGCACACCGTCGAAAAGGGCGCAGAGAGAACTTGAAATGACAGGACCAAAACCGGCCGCCGGGATCCATCGCCGCGGCTTCATCGCCGGAACAGCAACCATAGCGGTCGCGGGAACTTGCACCATCGCCGCACCGTCCCTCGCGCAGAGCGGCTATCCGTCCCGGCCGATCCGCGTCATCGTGCCTTTTGCCGCCGGCGGGCCGAGCGACATCATCGCACGCATCCTTGCGGAAGCGCTTTACCAGCCGCTCGGCCAGTCCGTGGTGATCGAGAACCGGCCGGGCGGCGGGGCCAACATCGGCATCGGCCTCGTGGCGCGCGCGGAACCGGACGGGTACACGCTCCTAGCGACGACCAGCGCGATTGTGATCAACCCCTCGCTCTACAAGACGATCCCGTTCGATCCGATCAAGAGTTTCGCGCCGATCTCGGATATGGCGATCTCGTCGCAGATGCTGTCGGTCATGCCGGGGTACGTCAGTTCGCTCGCCGAGTTCATCGCGAAAGCAAAGGCGGAGCCCGGCAAGCTCAACTATTCGAGCCCCGGATTAGGCACCCAGGCTCAGCTCACCGTCGAGCTTCTGAAGCTGCGCGCCGGGATCGACATCACCCATGTGCCGTTCTCCGGCGGGCCGCCCGCTGTCCAGGCGCTGATGAGCGGAACGGTGCAACTGGTGACGAACGCGGTGCCGACCAGCGAGGCGCTGGCGCGCCAGGGCACCATCCGGGCGCTCGCCGTGAGCGGCGAGAAGCGCTGGCCCTCGCTTCCCGACGTGCCGACCCTGGTCGAAAGCGGCTATCCGGGCTTCGTGACCGATACGTTCGCGGGGCTGTTCGCGCCCGCCGGCACCCCGAAGGATATCGTCGACAAGCTGGCGAACGCCGCCAAGGCTGCTTTGGCCACACCCGAGGTGGCCGCGAAGGCGCGCCAGGCCGGCTTCCAGGTGATCGGCGGCGGCCCGGAGGTTCTCGCCGCGCGCGTCGCCCGCGAGGTCGCGTTCAACCGCGATATCATCACCCGCGCCGGCATCGAACCCCGGTAACGGATCGGCTGTCGCCCCCCGTGTGCCGGGCCAGGTTCCCGCCCCGGCACCGGACCCGCAAGACCCCACCTCACTTCGGCGCGCCGGGCCTGGCCGGCACAGCGCGTTCTGCCCCGGTTCCCACTGACAGGATCAATTGATGCCCGCCTACTCGAAATTGCTCGCGCCTTACGACTTGGGCTTCCTGACGCTGCGCAACCGCATCGTCATGGGCGCGATGCACACGCGCCTGGAGACGCTGGACCGGGCGCAGCAGCGCCTCACCGCCTTCTATCGCGAGCGCGCCCGGGGCGAGGTCGGCCTGATCCTGACCGGCGGGGTCGCGCCCAATCCCGAAGGCCGCATGGAGGACGGCGCGCCGGTGCTCAACGACGAGTCAGAGCTTGCGTACCACCGCGGCATCGTCACCGCGGTCCACGAAGAAGGCTCGGCGATCGCTTTGCAGATCCTGCACGCTGGCCGCTACGCCAAGCTTGCGGAGTGCGTGGCGCCCTCGGCGATCCGCGCGCCGATCAACAAATTCATCCCCAAGGCGCTCACGCTGGAGGAGATCGAGCAGACGATCGCGGACTTCGCACGGACCGCGAAGCTCGCGCAGCAGGCCGGCTATGACGGCGTCGAGATCATGGGATCGGAGGGCTATCTGATCAACGAGTTCACGTCGCTTCGCACCAACAAGCGCACCGATGAATACGGCGGCAGCTTCGAAGGGCGCACCAGACTGGCGGTCGAGGTCGTCGCGGCAATCCGCGCGTCGGTGGGGCCGCGGTTCCTGATCATCTACCGGATTTCCGCGATCGATCTGGTCGAGGAGGGCATGACCGGAGAGGAGGTGCAGTCGCTGGCCCGGCTGGTGCAGCAGGCCGGCGCCAACGTCCTCAACACCGGGATCGGCTGGCACGAGGCCGTGGTGCCGACCATCGCCGCCATCGTGCCGCGCGCCGCCTGGGCCTTCGCCGTCGCCCGCGTGAAGTCGGCGGTGACGATTCCGGTGATCGCGTCCAACCGCATCAACACGCCCGAGGTGGCCGAACAACTCCTGTCGTCGGGATCGGCGGACTTCGTCTCGATGGCTCGGCCGCTGCTGGCCGACCCGCACTTCGCCCGCAAGGTGCGGCAGGGCAAAGAGGACGAGATCAACACCTGCATCGCCTGCAACCAGGCCTGTCTCGATCGCATCTTCAGCGAGCAGACGGCGTCATGCCTCGTCAATCCGGCGGCCGGACGGGAGATCGAATACGAGAACGCGGCGCCGGCGGCGGCCCCCAAGAAGATTGCGGTGGTCGGCGCCGGCCCCGCGGGGCTGGCCTGCGCGGTGAATGCGGCACGCCGGGGCCATCGCGTGACCCTGTTCGAGCGCGCCCCGGACATCGGCGGGCAGTTCAAGCTCGCCCGCGTCATACCGGGCAAGCAGGAGTTCGACGAGACGATCCGCTATTTCCAGAGCCAGCTCGCGCGGCTGGGCGTCGAGGTGCGAACCGGTCACGCCGCGTCCGAGGACGAACTTGCCGCCGGGCGGTTCGACAGCATCGTGCTGGCCACCGGCGTCAAGCCGCGGCGCTGGTCGATCCCGGGAGCCGATCATCCGAAGGTCGTGTATTACGACGACGTGCTGTCGGGCGCAGCGCCCGTCGGGCAAACCATCGCCATCGTTGGCGCCGGCGGAATAGGCTTCGACATGGCGTCGTGGCTCTTGCGGGACGAGACCAATCCCGATGCGGTGGACGGCTTTCTGAAAACCTGGGGCGTGGACACGGCGCCCACGTCGCCGGGCGGCCTGGCCGCGGAACCGGCAGCGCCGCGCAATGGGCGCCGCATTGCCATCTTTCAGCGGCGGAGCGAAAGGATGGGAAGCACGCTCGGCAAAACGACGGGCTGGGTGCTCAAGGCGCAGCTTCGCCGCAGCGGCGTCGGCCAATTCGCGGGCGTCACCTATCGCAAGGTCGACGACGCCGGCCTGCACTACAGCATCGGCGGCGAAGACAAGGTCATGGCCTGCGACAACGTCATCGTCTGCGCCGGCCAGGAACCGGATCGCGATCTACAGCAGCGGCTGGAGGCGCGCGGCCTGTCGGTCCACCTCATCGGCGGAACCGAGTCGGCTAAGGAACTGGATGCCGTGCGGGCGATCGAGGACGCCACGCGGCTGGCGTTGAGCTTCTAACGCTGCGCGTTGAGAGAGGTCGAAGCGTGCGGTGCGCGGCCCTCATGCTGAGGAGCATTGCCAACGGGTCCGCGCGAAGCGCGGCCCGATGACAGGCTCCGCAATGCGTCTCGAAGAATGGGGCGGAGAGACGTCAATTCGCCTTGGCCTCGATCTTGGTCGGGACATACTTCATGTCCTTGAGCGTCGCATCGAGCAGCGCCCGCCCCAGATACTGCTCCGGATCGGGCAGCGGCTTGTCCTTGGGCCACTGGTTTGCGGCCATCATGTCGATGCGGCGGGATTCGAAAATCTCCCGGTAGAGGTCGGCCGGCAGCTCCGCCGCGAATGTGTTGTGAAGCTCATCCCACAGCACGCCCGCCTCCTCGTCGGTCTGGACGCCGAGATGCCCCTTCATGCTGGCAAACGAGCCGGCCTTGTTGTCGCGGTAGTACATCACGCCCCTGGCGATGGCGCGGATGAACTTCTTCACCGTCTCGGGATTTTTGGCGAAGTACTCCTCGGTCGCCCAGAATGTGCCGCCGGCGCGCGGGAGATAATCGCCGGTCCGCAGCAACACATGGAAGCCGGCCTGCTTGGCCTGGTAGGCGCGCGGCACTGAGACCAGCGCGCCGGAAATGTCGCCGTTGGACAGCGCGGCGATGCGCTCCGGCTCGCCCTGGAACTGGATCACCTTGTAGTCGCGGCCGACCTTCATATTGAAGAAGCGATCCAGCGTCGTCGCGCCTTCGTCATAGTCGGCGGCGCCGACGCGGGCATAGCCGAGCGTCTTGCCGCGCAGGTCCTCGGCCTTCTTGATGTCCGGCTTGGTGACGATGATCCACTGCGGCTTGAGCGACTGGCCGACGACGTATTTCAGCTTGGCGCCGCTCAAGACCGCCTGGGCGCCGCCCGAGGGGATCGGAACGAAATCGACGTTGCCCGACAGGCCCGCCGTGATCAGCGGCCGCCCGGCCAGTTCGACGAACCGCGCGTCCAGGCCTTCTTCTTTGAAGAAGCCTTTGTCCATCGCGATGTAGCTTGGAATGTGCAGACCGACGCCACCGACAACCTTGCCGATGGTGATCTTGGTCTGCGCCTGCGCGGCGCCAAGCCCGATTGCAAGCGCGGCGGCAATGCCGGCAACCGCGGCGAAAGGCCCGAGTATCCTCATGGCGGTATCCTCCCGAAGCACCGCCTATGCTGGCGGTTGCTTTGGGGGCAGCCTACACCTCACCGGACCGGGGCGTCGAGCTTGGTCGGGACGTAGTTCATGTCCTTCAGCGTCTTGTCGAGCACAGCACGGAGCAGGAACTGCTCCGGATCGGGCAGCGGCTTGTCCGCCGCCCACTGCTTGGCGGCGATCATGTCGGTGCGGCGCGATTCGAAGATCTCGTGAAACTTCTCCTTGGGCAGCTCCGCGCCGAAGGTGTTGTTGGTCTGGTCCCAGACGATGCCGGCGTCCTTGTCATTGTCGATGCCGAGATGATTCTTCAGGATCGGGATCGAGCCCGCCTTGTCGTTGCGATAGAACGTCACGGCGTTGGCAATGGCGCGGATAAGCTTCGGAATCACTTCGGGGTTCTGGTCTGCATAAGCCTTGCGGGTCCAGATCGTGCCGCCGGCGCGCTGAATGTAGTCGCCGGTGTGCACCAGGATTTTCATTCCGGCGTTGAGCGCCTTCGGCGCATGCGGCACCGAGATCAGCGCGGCGTCGATGTCGCCGTTGACCAACGCGGCGATCCGCTCGGTCTCGCCCTGGAACGAGATCACTTTGTAGTCCTTGCCGACCTCCATCTTGAAGGCGCGCCGCATCACGGCCGCGCCCTCATCGTAGTCGGCGGCGCCGACGCGGCCGTAGCCGACCGTCTTGCCCTTGAGGTCCTCCGGCTTGGCGATGTTCGGGCGCGAAGCGATCAGCCATTGCGACTTGAGCGACTCGCCGACCACATAACGGATCTCGGCGCCGCTCAGCGCCGCCTGGGCCCCGCCGGACGGAATCGGGATGAAATCGACGCTGCCCGCCAGCGCGGCGGTGACCAGCGCCCGCCCGGTCAACGAGACGAAGCTCGCATCGAGCCCTTCCGCCTTGTAGAAGCCGCGGTCCATCGCGACGTAGGTCGGGATGTGAAAACCGTTGCCGCTGAGCACCTTGCCGATCGTGATTTTGGTCTGGGCCTGTGCGGCGCCGAGCATGGCCAGCGTGGAGAAGGCAAGCGCCAGGAGCGGGGTGGATAGGGACCGGAGCATCGACATGAACGTGTCTCCTGTTGAAGGACGTTTCTCCCGATCTTAGGCATCGCCTCGAAGCCTAGGCCAGATGCGCCGGGCCGCGAAGGGGCGACAGAGTGCCGCGTTCATCCTGCCGTCCGGCATGCGGCGTCCCGCGAATTGATCCAGATCAAACCATTGGTTGCCCTCAGTAACTACCCTCCTTCCATCACGAAGGGGAGGCTCCGATGTCGATGGGCGGCATTTTGTTTCTCGGTACTGTCATCGCCGCATTCCTGTTTTTTGCGGCCGTTGTGATGTGGGCTGATGTTTACTCGAGCCGGGCAAGACGCTAGCCGCCGGACGAAAGCGATGACGGACCAGCGCATACCCCTCAAGACCTGCCCCGTCTGCAGCCTCGCCATGGTTGCCGAAAAATCGAACGAGGACGCCCCCCGGCCCGACACGTTCAGTTGTCTGCACTGCGGCTGCGTCATTTCCATCGCGCCGAGCGATCCCGATGCCGGCGACGACTAACCGGAATTAACCGCAAGCCTTAACCTCACCACTCGATCTCGCTACTCGGCGAAAGGCCGCTGCGATACATCTGCCCGCGACACAAATCCGCGAGGCAAGAAAATGCGACTGGTCAAGGCACTCTCCGCCGCCGCCGTTCTCACATCCGTGCTCGCCGCACCGGCATTCGCCGCCACCTGCAATGCGCCGGGCGGCTTCGACGCGTTCATCGCCGAGTTCAGGAAGGAAGCCGCCGCGAAAGGCGTGTCGCGCAAGGGCCTCGCCGCGCTGGACGGGCTGACGCTCGATCCGTCGGTGCTCGCCGCCGACAAGCGCCAGGGCGTGTTCAAGCAGACCTTCGAGGAATTCTCCGGCCGCATGATCTCGCGCGACCGCATGTCCAAGGGCCTGCGCCACATGCAGGTGCAAGCAGCGACGCTCAAGAAGATCGAGGCGGAGTTCGGCGTTCCGGGGGCGGTTATCGTCGCGCTCTGGGGCCTCGAAACCGACTACGGCTCAAACCTCGGCAAGAAAGAGGTGATCCGCTCGGTCGCGACGCTGGCGTTCGATTGCCGCCGCACCGAGATGTTCCAGAATCAATTGACCGACGCCCTTCGCATCGTCGACCGCGGCGATCTCACGCCGGCCGAGATGCGCGGCGACTGGGCCGGCGACTTCGGGCAGACGCAGTTCCTGCCGTCGTCCTATTTCAAGTACGCGATCGACTTCGACCGCGACGGCCGGCGCGACCTCGTGCACAGCGTGCCGGACGTGCTCGCGTCCACCGCCAACTATCTCAAGGGCCACGGCTGGCAGCGCGGCCAGAAGTGGAACGAGGGCGATCCCAACTTCGAGGCGATCCGCGGCTGGAACAAGGCCATGGTCTACGCCAAGACCATCGCGGCGTTCGCCGAGCGGCTGGAAGGCGGCTCGGCCCGCGCGGAGGAGCCGCGGCGCTGATCGCCGAACAGAGCTTTCCTGCACTTCATCGCCGGGCTCAGCGCCCGGCGATTTTTTCAGGCGGCGTGACCGGGGCCAGTTCGGCGGCGGGTCGCGGCTGCCTGAACACCGGCTTCCAGAAGCCCGCGCTCCAGCCCGTCACGGCCCAGTAGGTAAAACCGGCGACGATACCGGCGCCGATCGCAATCAGCGGAGCCGCGGAAAGATCGTAGTCCTTGTCGAAGCCGCCGATCGACACGAGGCTGACCGCCGCCGACAAGCCGCCATTGGCGGCGTGGTACATCCACGAGCGGATCGCGAACACCTCGGCGAGCAGCGCACCGAGCGTGGCCGGCCACAACATGACGCCCGTTCCCACGGCCAGCATCGGGACCATGAAAAAGAACGTCGCCAGCCCGCTGTAGTCATCGCCGCTCAGGGCGGTCATCCGATTCCATTGCGCGAGCATGACGAACAGCATCGCGACACAGACGGCAATGCAGCCGCCGAGCGGCACGAGCAGGAGACGCATCAGAAAGCGGCCAATAAACATCAGTCCGTCATCGCCATGGCGCGCAGCGCCATCCGCTCGCGGGCGGAAAGCTTCTCGGTCGCGCTCTTGAGCTGGCCGCAGGCGGCGAGGATGTCGCGGCCGCGCGGCGTGCGCACCGGCGAGGCGTAGCCGGCGTTGAACACGATCTCGGAGAATTTCTCGATCTGGTCCCAGTCCGAGCATTCATACTGGCTGCCCGGCCACGGATTGAACGGGATGAGATTGATCTTGGCCGGGATGCCCTTGAGCAGACGGACCAGCGCCTTGGCGTCTTCCAGCGAATCGTTGACGCCCTTGAGCATGACGTATTCGAAGGTGATCCGCCGCGCGTTCGACACGCCGGGATAGTTGCGGCACGCCTCCAGCAATTCCGCGATCGGATACTTCCGGTTCAGCGGCACGAGCTTGTCGCGCAACTCGTCGCGCACCGCATGCAGCGAGACCGCCAGCATCACGCCGATCTCGGCGCCGGCCCGCTCGATCATCGGCACCACGCCGGAGGTGGACAGGGTGATGCGGCGCCGCGAAATCGCCAGCCCGTCGCCGTCATGCACCACCGCGAGCGCGTCGCGCACCGCATCGAAATTGTAGAGCGGCTCGCCCATGCCCATCATGACGATGTTGGAGATGCAGCGGTCGCCGCCGGTCGGCACACCGACGCCTTGTGCGCGCTCCATTCCGGCGTAGTCGCCCAGGCGATCCCGCGCCACCATGATCTGGCCGACGATCTCGCCCGGCGTGAGATTGCGGACGAGGCGCTGCGTCCCGGTGTGGCAGAACGAGCAGGTGAGCGTGCAGCCGACCTGGCTGGAGACGCACAGCGTACCGCGGTCGGATTCCGGGATATAGACGCACTCGACCTCGTGCGGCCGTTCGCCCGCGTGTTCGCCCGGCAGGCGAAGCAGCCACTTGCGCGTGCCATCGACGGAGACCTGCTCGGCCACCACCTCGGGCCGAGCCAGCGTGTAATGGGCGTCGAGCACCGCGTGCAGCTCCTTCGACACGCTGGTCATCTGGGCGAAATCTTGCGCGCCGCGCACATAGATCCAGTGCCAGAGCTGCTGCACCCGCATCTTCTGCTGCGAGGGCGCAACGCCAACGGCGCCCAGCGCCTCGGCCAGCGCGGCGCGCGTGAGCCCGACCAGCGAGGGCTTGGCCGGCGGCACGTAGCGCTCGAGCGGGGTCTTCTCCAGCGCGATGTCGGGTTCAAGAACTGAGGTCATGATCTGTCGGCGCGTGGTTCCAAACTCTTAACGTCATTCCGGACGCCGCGAAGCGGCGATCCGGAATCCATAACCCCTGTGCTGAAAATGAAACACTGCGGGCTATGGATTCCGGGTTCACGCCGGAGCCTGTCATCGGGCCGGCCCAAGCGGGCCGGGCCCGTTGGGCGCGCCCCGGAATGACCGTCGCAAGGTCTAGCATAGATGGGTGGTAAGCCGAACCACCGCCAGCCGTTGGAGTCAGTTTGAGCTTTTGAGCTTCGATTTTCCGAATACGCAACTATACCAGAACGCTTTTCGGTTCTCAGCAAACCATGCTGTATTCCGCTCGGTTCGCAACGCAGCCAGCGGTCTCATATCCAGATCGTATCTGTAGAGAAGGGCGATAAGTTCTCGCAACTGCGCGTCTGAAGGCAGCTTCGACAGCACAATGTGAAGACCGTCTGGCCTACCTTCGATAGATTTCACGCAACGCAAAGCGTTCAGTCGGTCAAAAAAATCCGCCTCGTCTGCGTGCGAGTAGTAGCGGCCTTCTTGAATAACCAGCTCTTTGAACGAGGCGCACCTCACGCTACCTACCTACATTCCTGCGCCGCCCGTTCGACCGCCTGGGAAATGCCCTTGAGCGAGAACGTGTCAGTGGTCTGGGTGCCCCGGGAGGTGGTCGCCTTGATCACCACATCGGCACCCTTGCGCATGGTGTCGATCAGCTTGGCCTCTTCCGCCGCATTCTTGACCCAGGCGCCGTCGTTCTGGGTGTACATCGCGAAGTTCGCGCCGCCGACCGCAACGCTGGCCTCCGAATTCGGCTTGAATGTGTAGCCCGTGATCAGGACCGAGACTTCGTTGCTGACCTTCTCCGCGGGCCGCGTCGAGATAAACAGATAGACCGGATTGGCCGCGGTGCGGCGATTGGGCGGGTTGTCCACCTGCGACGACGGCTTGGCGAGCGCAAAGCACACCTTCTGGCCGCCGGGCGCCGCCGAATAGGCGCCCCAGTCGCCGAACTGGCCGAGCAGCGTCGCCTGGGCGGTGGGACCGGCGGGCGGGCGGGCCTGCGCCAGCGCCACAGATGGCAGCACCAGAGCCGCCAACGCGGCCAGCGGCAGGACCAGTCGGTTTTGTGTCGTCGGCCTCATCGGACCCCTCGCAGACGGTGGGCGCACGAACACTACAATCAGACCGATATAGCGAAATAATGGGCAAAATCGGCAATGAAAAGAATGAATTGCCGCATCCGCCCGGACGGGGGACTTGGACCGCCTCCCGCGGTCTGCGAAAACCCATATAAAATCTGAAAGCTCTGGCCATGAAAGCTCTGCTCTGCACCCGCGCCGGCACCCCTGACGACCTCACCATCGCCGACCTGCCGGACCCTGTGGCCGAGCCGGGACAGGCCGTGGTGCGGGTCGAAGCCGCGGCGCTGAACTTCTTCGATCTCCTGATCGTCGCCGGCCAATACCAGTACAAGCCGGCGTTCCCGTTCTCGCCGGGAGCGGAATTCGCAGGCACCGTGGAGAGCCTCGGTCCAGGCGTCACCGGCCTTGCCGTGGGCGATCGGGTCATCGGCTATTGCGGCTGGGGCGCGGCGCGCGAGAAGCTTGCGATCGCCGCCGAGAGACTCATCAAGATGCCGGCCGGTCTCGGCGCCGATCGTGCGGCGGGGCTGGTCGTCACCTACGGCACGTCCTACTACGCGCTGAAGGACCGCGCGCAATTGAAGCGGGGCGAGACGCTGGCGGTGCTCGGCGCCTCGGGCGGCACCGGCCTCGCCGCCGTCGAACTCGGCAAGCTCCTGGGCGCGCGCGTCATCGCCTGCGCCTCGTCCGACGACAAGCTGGACTTCGCCCGGAAGCACGGCGCCGACGAAGGGGTGAACTACGCCAGCGGCGATCTGCGCGACGGATTGAAAAAGCTCGGCGGCGATCACGGCATCGACGTGGTCTACGACCCTATCGGCGACCGCTATGCGGAGCCGGCGCTGCGCTCGCTCGCCTGGTACGGGCGCTACCTGGTGGTGGGCTTCGCCGCCGGCCAGATCCCGAAGCTGCCGCTCAACCTTGTGCTGCTGAAAAGCTGCGACGTGCGCGGCGTATTCTGGGGCTCATGGACCGAGCGCGAGCCCGTAGCGCATCGCGCCAACACCGCCGACCTCGTCCGCTGGTGCGCCGAAGGCAAGCTCAGCGCGCATGTGCACGCGGCCTATCCGCTCGCCGAGGCGGCACAGGCGCTGAAGGACATCGCCGGCCGCAAGGTGATGGGCAAGGTGGTTCTAAGGCCCTAGCTATTTCAGGCTTCGGGCGCCTTGCTCATCCGCACCAGTGCGTCGCGCGCGGCGTCGCGGTGCTCGGGCTTGATCTGGTCCCACACGAGCTTGATCGCGCCGGCCACCACGGCGGCGTCGTCGGTGAAGCCGACGATCGGCAGCACATCGGGCAGCACATCGAACGGCGAGATGAAGTAGAGCAGCGCGCCGATCAGCGCCACCCGCACATGGGTCGGCGTGTGGCGGTCGAAGGCGCAGTAATAGGCGGTGAGCAAATCCTCGGCGAACGGGATTTGCGCCGCGAACCGGACGAGCTTGCGCCAGAAATCGCGGAGCACCGCCGCTTCGTCACGCTTCAAGCGCTCGTCGTCATTCATCGCCATCGCATCCAGAAATGGTCATGGAACAGGTTGCTTGCAAGTGACCGTCAACCGCCCGCGAGCCTGTCCATCTCGCCGGCAAGCTTGATGTCGAGTTCGGTCACGCCGCCGGCGTCGTGGGTGGACAGCGTCACCTCGACCGTCTTGTAGACGTTGAACCACTCGGGATGGTGATCCATCTTTTCGGCGATCAGGGCCGCCCGGGTCATGAAGCCGAAGGCCTGGTTGAAGTCCTTGAATACGAACTTCCGGGCGATGGCGTCGCGGCCCGGGACCTCGCCCCAGCCGGAGAGCTTGCGGATCGCATCGGCCCGGGCCTGTCCGGTCAGTTTCTGAGCCATGTTCTAAACCCTTTTGCTCGGTTTGAATCTGAAGCACCTTCCCCAAGACAACATAGCAGGCCCCGAACGGTTCGTTTGGGCCCATTGTTCGTTTGGGCCCCATGGAGCCGGTTTGCCGCTGCATGATACGATTGCCCCATGCGAGTTGCGCTGCGCCGCCTGTTCAGGCTTTCCAATCCGCCGGCCGGACCGATGAAGCGTGAAGCACGCCGGAAGGGCTGGGGCCGCCGCTTCAAGATCATGATGCGGCACACTTGGCTCATCATCGCGGCAATCATCATGCTGGGCGGCGGCGCGGGCGTGGCCGTCTACCACATCTGGAACCAGCCGGTTGAACTGACGATCGCCGTGGGCCCGCCCAACAGCGAGGACACCCGCGTGGTGCAGACCATCACCGCGCAGCTCGCGCGCGATCAGGCCAACATCCGATTGCAAACCAAGATTCTTGACGGCGGCCCGCCGGCCGCCGCGGCGGCGATCGACAACGGCCAGGCCGACCTTGCCGTCGTCCGCCGCGATTCCGGCATGCCGAAGTCCGGACAGGCCGTCGCCATCCTGCGCAAGAACGTCGTCGTGTTCATCGTGCCAAGCGCAGCGGAGCCGCCGAAGCCGGTCCGGCGCGCCAAGGGCGCCAAGAGCAAGGCCGCAGCCCCAGCCAATGCCAAACCCATCGAAAAGATCGACCAGATCGTCGGCCGCCGCCTCGGCGTGATCGGCCGATCGCCGCGTAACATCGATCTGCTCAAGGTGGTCCTGCGGCAATACCGTATCGGCGCCGACGCGCTGGTGATGCTGTCTCCCGGCGACCTCGGCAAGCCCATCGAGGCCGGCAAGATCGGCGTGATCCAGTTCGATCCGAGCAACGTCGCGTCCGCGATCAAGGACAGCAACGTCGATGTCATCATGTCGGTCGGGCCGATCGGCAGCCCGATCACCGCCGACGCGATCGCGGCCGCAACGCGAGGCAAGGAGCCGCCGACGTTTCTCAAGATCGATGCCGCCGAAGCCATCGCCGAACGCGAGCCCGTCTATGAAGCGGGCGAGATCAAGGCAGGCGCCTTCGGCGGCTCGCCGGCGCGGCCGGAAGAAAGCGTCGAGACCATCGAGGTGCATCATTACATCGTCGCGCGCCGGAGCCTGAGCGAGCAGGTCGTCGCCGATTTCACCAAGCATCTGTTCGCGGTCCGGCAAACTCTCGCGACGGAGCTGCCGTCCGCGGCGAAGATCGAGAAGCCGGACACCGACAAGGATGCGTCGGTGTCGGTGCATCCCGGCGCCGCCGCTTATCTCGATGGCGAGTTGAAGACCTTCTTCGACCGCTACAGCGATCTGCTCTACTGGGGCCTGATGGCGATGTCGGTGCTCGGCTCGGGCTTTGCCGGCCTCTTGAGCTACAGCAAGGCGGACGACCGCGTCCGCAAGCTGCGGACGCTCGAACGGCTTCTTGAGATCACCAAGACGGCCCGCACCGCCGATTCGATCCAGGGTCTCGATGAATTGCAGGCGGAGGTCGATACGGTCCAGGCTGGAATGATCCGCGAAGTCGAGGCCGGCAACCTCGACGACACCGCCATGACGGCCTATGCGATGTCGATCCAGCGCGCCCAGCTCGCCATTTCCGACCGACGGACCACCCTGGCGGGCCAGCCGCCCCGGGCGCTGGCGGCGGTTGCGTCGCTGTAATTCATAGCTATATTGCGCCGCAACAGCACCAAGTTCGGTAGTCCCCGCGGGCCAAGGAAGGCCCGCGTCGGCTTTTGGGAACTCAATGAAACTTCGCAACGTCGCCATCATCGCCCACGTCGACCACGGCAAAACCACGCTGGTTGACCGCCTGCTGCAGCAATCCGGCTCCTTCCGCGAGAATCAGAAGGTCGCCGAGCGGGCGATGGATTCCAACGATCTGGAGCGCGAGCGCGGCATCACCATCCTGGCCAAGGCGACCTCGATCCTGTGGCAGGACACCCGCATCAACATCGTCGACACCCCCGGCCACGCCGATTTCGGCGGCGAGGTCGAACGAATTCTGAATATGGTTGACGGCGCGCTGGTGCTGGTGGACGCCGCCGAAGGCCCGCTGCCGCAGACCAAGTTCGTGGTGTCCAAGGCGCTGAAGATGGGGCTGAAGCCCATCGTCGTCATCAACAAGGTCGATCGCCAGGACGCCCGGCCGGTCGAGGTAGTCAACGAGGTGTTCGACCTGTTCGCAGCGCTGGACGCCACCGACGAGCAGCTCGACTTCCCGATTCTCTATGGCTCCGCCAAGCTCGGCTGGATGGCGACGAGCCTCGATGGCTCGCAGCAAGACGGCATGAAGCCGCTGTTCGATCTGGTGCTGCGTCACGTCAAGCAGCCTACGGTCGAGGAAGGGCCGTTCCGCCTGCTCGGCACCATCCTGGAGGCCAACCCCTATCTCGGCCGGATCGTCACCGGCCGCATCTCTTCGGGATCGATCAAGCCGAACCAGGCCGTGAAGGTGCTCGACTACGACGGCAAGCTCGTGGAAACCGGCCGCGTCACCAAGGTGCTTGCCTTCCGCGGGCTCGAGCGCGTCCCGGTGGAGGAGGCGGAGGCCGGCGACATCGTCGCGCTGGCGGGCCTGCCGGAAGCCACCGTCGCACACACCATCTGCGATCCCGTGATCGACGTGCCGATCCACGCGCAGCCGATCGACCCGCCGACCCTGGCGATGACGTTCCGCGTCAACGATTCACCGCTCGCCGGCACCGAAGGCTCCAAGGTCACCGGCCGCATGATCCGCGACCGGCTGCTGCGCGAGGCCGAAGGCAACGTGGCGCTGCGTGTCCGTGAATCGGACGACAAGGATTCGATGGAAGTCGCCGGCCGTGGCGAATTGCAGCTCGGCATCCTGATCGAGCAGATGCGGCGCGAGGGCTTCGAGCTGTCGGTGTCGCGTCCCAAGGTGCTGCTCCGCCGCAACGCCGCGGGCGACCTGGAAGAGCCGATCGAAGAGGTCGTGATCGACGTCGACGAGATCCATTCCGGCGTCGTCGTGCAGAAGATGTCGGAGCGCAAGGCCGACATGATCGAGCTTAGGCCGTCGGGCGGCCATCGGGTCCGGCTGGTGTTCCATGCACCGACCCGGGGCCTGATCGGCTATCAGGGCGAGCTTCTGACCGACACGCGCGGCACCGCCATCATGAACCGGTTGTTTCATGCCTACGCGGCGCACAAGGGCGAGATCGCCGGCCGCCGCAACGGCGTGCTCATTTCCAACGAGCAGGGCGAGGCGGTCGCCTACGCCATGTTCAAGCTCGAAGACCGCGGGCCGATGATGATCGAGCCCGGCTGGAAGATCTATCGCGG
>CAMAWG010000037.1 GCA_945861855.1 Rhodoplanes serenus | reverse complement strand
GACAGGCCCGGCAGCGGCAGCATAGGGTCATACATGGCGGGTGTGGCTTTCCTGAAATTGCGTAGTTTTGATTCGAGACCAAAATCATACGCTGAATCAGTACTTTAAGGCACAACCGCCTGCTAGTCGTGAATAATTCGGGCTAGTTGCATGCCGGTGCGGTTGCATTTCCTGAAGCGCCTGTGTCCGAGGCTTCCTGGAGCGCAGCAATCCGCATTCGCGATCCGGCCACCGTCAGGTCGTGTCTTCCGGCTCATGCGCCGAGCGCGCTCCGCACCGCGGGCGCGACCTTCGTCCCGAACAGCTCGATCGAGCGCATCGTCTGCGCATGCGGCATGGTGCCGACGCTCATCTGCATCAGATAGCGCTGATGTCCCAGCGCCTCGTGCTGGCGCAGGATTTTCTCGGTCACCTCCTGCGGGGAGCCGACCGCGAGATGCGCGCGGGGATGGCGCCCGGCGTCGAACTGCGCGCGGGTGGTCGGCGGCCAGCCACGCTCGCGGCCGATGTGGGTCATCTGCGCGGCATAGCTCGGGAAGAACTCGTCGGCGGCCTGCTGCGAGGTGTCGGCGACATAGCCGTGGGTGTTGATGCCGACCGGCAGCTTGTCCGCGTCATGCCCGGCCTCGCGGGCGGCGTTGCGGAACAGATCGATGAACGGCCGAAAACGCTCCGGCATGCCGCCGATGATGGCAAGCGCCATCGGCAGGCCGAGCGTGCCCGCGCGGACCGCCGAGGGCGGATTGCCGCCGACCGCGACCCAGATCGGGATTTTGTTCGGCGTGCGTGGGTAGATCGCCTGGTTGCGCAGCGGCGCGCGGTGCTCGCCCGACCAAGTTATGCGCTCGCTGTCGCGGATTTTCACCAGCAGTTCGAGCTTTTCCGCAAAAAGCTCGTCGTAGTCGTTGAGGTCGTGGCCGAACAGCGGAAAGGATTCGATGAATGATCCGCGTCCGGCCATGATCTCCGCGCGCCCGCCGGAGAGAAGATCGAGCGTGGAAAATTGCTGATAGACCCGCACCGGGTCGTCGGAGGACAGTACCGTGACGGCGCTGGACAGCCGGATGGTCTTGGTGCGTTCGGCTGCGGCGGCCAGCATGATCGGCGGGGCGGAGGCGAGAAAATCCGGCCGGTGATGCTCGCCGATGCCGAACACCTCCAGGCCGACCTGGTCGGCAAGGTCGACCTCCTCGATCAGGTCGCGCAGCCGGTGCGCCGGGCTCAAGGTTTGCCCGCTGACCGGATCGGGCGTGTTCTCGACGAAGGTATAGACGCCAATTTCCATGAAACGGGTCTTTCCGGGCGGTGACACGCGCTGGTCTTGTGCTGCTTGCACGCGCTAACATTCCCGGATGCGAATTGTCCAATGGATCGCGCTGGCCGTGGCCGCGTTTGCCGCCTCCGCCGCGCATGCTCAATCCGCCGCGGAATTTCCGGCCGGCACGGTGCGGCTCGTGGTCCCGTTCGCGGCCGGCGGGCCGACCGACGTGGTCGCGCGCATCCTCGGAGAACTGTTGTCTGCGCGGTGGGGCGGCAAGCCGGTGGTGATCGAGAACCGGCCGGGGGCCGGAACGATCGTTGCAACGTCCGCGGTCGCGAAATCGCTGCCGGACGGACATAGTCTGCTGGTGGCGACCAACTCGCTCCTGATCAATCCGGCGATCAGTCATTCGCTGCCCTACGACACCGCCAAGGACTTCGCCCCGATCACGATGATCGCGACCCAGCCGGTGGCGCTTGTCGCCAGCAAATCGTTTGCGCCCAACACCGTGGCCGAGGTGGTCGCGGAGGCGAAGCGGGAGGCGACCAACTACACCTCGCCGGGGCCGCGCGGCGTCGGACACTTTGCCGGCGAGATGCTCAAGCAGCGCGCCGGTATCCCGATGGGCAACTTCACCCACATCAACTACAACGGCAGCGCCCCGGCGCTGACCGATGTGATCGTCGGCCGCGTGCCGCTGATGTTCGACATCTGGCATTCGTCGCGGCGGCATGTGGAGTCCGGCGCCCTCAAGCTCATTGCCAGCGCCAGCGGCGAGCGGCTGCCCGGCGCGCCGAATGTCCCGACCATTGCGGAAGCCTTCCCCGGCTTCGAAGTGATGGCTTTCAACGCAATCGTGGCGCAGGGCGGCACGCCTGCGCCGATCGTCGACAAGCTCTCCGCCGACATCCGCGCGGTGGTGGCATCCGAGGCGTTCCTGGAGCGGACCAAGAATCTCGGCATCAACGCCTACGGCAACACGCCGGCGGAGCTGTCCGCGTGGATGACGCGGGAGATCGCGCGCTGGAAGGACGTCGCCCAGGCGGCGAACATCAAGGCCGAATAGAGAGCATGGCCGAGACCCTGGCTGAGATAGGCGCCATCGACTGCGACGTGCATCCGAGCGTGCCCGACATGGCCGCGCTCCTGCCGCATCTGGAGACGTTCTGGCGGGACTCGGTGGTCGAGCGCGGGCTTACCTCGCTCGACTCCAACAGTTATCCGCTGAAATCGCCGCTCACCTCCCGCCCGGAATGGCGCGGCAAGGACGGCCTGCCGGCGACCGGAGTGAAGCAGGTGGCCGACCAGGTGTTCGGCCGCTGGCAATCGGGCTTCGCCATCCTCAATTGCCTTTACGGCGTGCAGCTTCTGTTCAGCGAGGACATGGCGGCGGCGTTCTGCCGAGCGCTCAACGACTGGATCAAGACGGAATGGCTCGACCGCGATCCGCGCATGCGCGCCTCGATCGTCATTCCGATGCAGAACGTCGAATACGCGGTCGATGAGATCGAACGCTGCGCCAAGGACCGGCGTTTCGTGCAGGTGCTGGTGCTGGCGATGCAGGAGGTGCCGCTCGGCCGGCGGCACTTCTGGCCGATCTATGCAGCCTGCGAGCGCCATGGGCTGCCGCTCGGCATTCATGCCGGCTCCGCCTACCGCAATCCGGTGACCTCGCTCGGATGGCCGACCTGGTACATCGAGGACTATGCCGCCCAGGCGCAGGGCTTCCAGTCGCAGGTGGCAAGCCTGATCACCGAGGGCGCGCTCGCCAAGCATCCGGCCTTGAAGATCGTGCTGATCGAATCCGGCTGCACCTGGCTGCCGGGGTTCCTGTGGCGGTTCGGTAAATTCTGGCGGGGTCTTCGCACCGAGGTGCCCTGGGTCGACCGTGCCCCCTGGGAGATCGTCCGCGACCATTTCCGCCTGACGATCCAGCCGTTCGACGCCCCCGACGGCGCGGAGGCGGTGGAGCGGGCGATCGAACACCTGCGTTCCGACGACATCCTGCTCTACGCGTCGGACTACCCGCACTGGCAGTTCGAAGGCGACGCCGTGGTGCCCGCAGGCTTCTCGCCCGCGCTCCGGAAGAAGATCGCGATCGACAATCCGCTCGCGACCTACAGCCGGCTGAACGACAAGGCGCAGTGGTGATGCCTTGGCGTTACGGCGTCTCGGCGAAGAAGTCGCGCATCAGGGCGTAGGATTTGCGGCAGAGCTTCTCGTCGTAGCGCGCATGCGCGGCGTTGACGGTCGGGTCGCAGAACGAGTGCACCGCGCCGCCGAACATCATCACCTGCCAATCCACCTTGGCCTGGGTAAGCTCCTCCTCGAACGCGTCCATCATCGGCTTGGGCGTCACCGGATCGGCCGAGCCGTGGATCGCCAGCACCCGCCCCTTGATGTTGCAGGGGGTGCCGGGAACGACCGGATTGGGATTGGTGACGTGGAGCACCACGGTCGCCTTGAAATCGGCGCCGGCGCGCGCCTGTTCGAGGACGAAGCCGCCGCCGGCGCAATAGCCGACCGCCGCGGTCTTGCCGGCCTCGACGAGGCCGAGCTTGTTCGCCTCGGCCATGAGCGCGCTATAGGCCGCGCCGCCGCAGGCGACGGTGAAGGCGAGGTCCCGGTGCACGGCGGTCATGCCGGCCCGCAGCTCGACAGGCGTCTTGGGCGTGTCGCCGTAGCCCTTGCCGAACATGTCGGCCATCAGCACGACATAGTCCTTGCCCGCGGCGGTGCGCGCCTGCTCGACGGTGTCGGCACAGACGCCCTTCCAGTCGGGCTGCATGAACAGGGCCGGGCGCTTGCCCTTCACGCTGTCGTCATAAACGATCGTGCCCTCGAACGGTCGGCCCTGGACCTGATACGGCACCTTCTTCTCGGCCATCGCGCTCTCCATTGTTTCGTGTCCGATGATAGCAACGGAAAGGCGGTTCTCACAGGCCGTTCGCCCGGCGGATCGATTCTGCGCCTTGCGCAGGAAAAGCCATGCTCCGCCGAGGGTTGTCGGCCGGTGTGAAAGCCGCGGCGATCGTGGTACTTTGGACAAGGAAGCAGGCGGCCCGGCCCCAGGAGGACGCACGATGAACATCGAGGTGAGCGCACGCGAGCGTGGGCAGAACACCCGGCTCGACATCGTCGATTGCGATTTCCATCCCAAGCTCACGATCGAGCAGATGCGCCCGTTCCTCAGCAATCAGTGGTGGAGCTATCTGCAGACCTACGGCAACCGCTCGCGCCACGGCTATGCCAAGGGCTACGCCTATCCGAAGATGACGCCGCAGGCGGCGCGCCGCGACGCCTGGCCGCCGGGCGGCGGGTTGCCGGCGAGCGATCTCGATTTCGTGCGCCAGCAGCATCTCGATTTCTACGGCATCAGCGCGGCGATCATGAACCCGCTGTCGCCGACCGGGCAGGGCGACATGAACGTCGAGCTGTCGGTCGCGATGGCTTCCGCCTGCAACGAGGCGCAGCTTGCGAACTGGACCGCGCGCGATCCGCGCCTGAAGTCCTCGGTGGTGGTGCCCTACGAGGACGGCGTGGCCTCGGCGGCCGAAGTGCGCCGCCGCGCCGGCAACAAGGATTTCGCGCAGGTGTTCATGCTGAGCCGCACCGGCGAGGCGGCGGGCCGCAAGCGCTACTGGCCGATCTACGAGGCCGCGGTCGAGGCGGGGCTGCCGGTCGGCATCCACGCCTTCGGCTACAGCGGCTGGCCGATGACGAGTTCCGGCTATCCGTCGTTCTACATCGAGGAGATGACCGAGCATGCCACCGCGGCGCAGGTCATGGTCACCAGCATGATCATGGAGGGCATCTTCGAGCGCCTGCCGGACTTGAAGGTGGTGCTGATCGAATGCGGCTTCGGCTGGCTGCCGGCGCTGGGCTGGCGCCTCGACAAGCAATGGAAGCGGCTCAAGGACGAGGTGCCGCATCTGAAGATGGCGCCGTCGGAATACATCAAGAAGCACTTCTGGGTGACGACCCAGCCGATGGAGGAAACCGAGAACCCGGATCATCTGCTCGAAGTGATGAACTGGATCGGCATGGACCGTATCATGTTCTCCAGCGACTACCCGCACTGGGACTTCGACGATCCGTTCGTGTCGCTGCCGCCAACCCTGACCGACGGGCAGCGCAAGAAGATCTATTCCGGCAACGCGCGGGCGCTGTATCGGCTGGACTGACGCCGTGAAATCGGGATGAGTGCGGTGATCTCATGAAATGCCCGCATTGCAAAACGGCCTTTCATGAGTCGTGGGAAGATACGGCTCTGAAGGGCGGCAGGCTCTATTGGTATTCCGCAGTAGCAATCTGTCCGGAGTGCGGAAAAGACATCGTGCGGCTCGGAAGCGCTTCTCAGGGCACAGCACCCAACTGGCGACAGGTTCATCCCGTCGGCACGAATAGGGACCCGCTTCCAACCGAAGTTCCCACGGAATTTGTCAAAGATTATACCGAGGCTGCGTGGTATTGCCTTTGAGCGCAAAGGCATCCGCAGCACTCTCCAGGCGCTGTCTTCAATCAGTGCTTCGACACGCTGGATATTCGCAAAATGACTTGTCCCAACAGATTGATGCGGTCCTTGCTGAACAAGATACTCGCAAAGCTCTGCCATCCGGGGTGCATTCAATCGTCGATGCGATACGAAATTTTGGAAATTTCTCGGCTCATCGGATAACAGACCTGACCTCGCTGCAGTTGATCGATGTGGAACCGCATGAAGCTGAATATTGCTTTGATATTCTAGATGCGATCTTTGACCACTATTTTGTGCGCCCTGCACATGCGTTGCGGATGAAAGCCGCCCTCGACGCGAAACTAGCTGCTGCCAAAAAGCCGGCCTCTAAGTGAAGGGACACATTTTGGAATGGCCAAGAAGCACGTCGTCGCGGCCGTGAGCGAAATCCCCCCGGGCGGCCGCAAGCTGGTCGCCGCCGACGGCCGCGCCATCGTCGTGTTCAATCTCGGCGGCGAGTTCTTCGCGCTGTCGAACCGTTGCCCGCATCGCGGCGGCAGCCTGTGCGACGGCAACCTCACCGGGCTCGTGCTGTCGGACGAGCCGGGCGAATACAACTACATCCGACGCGGCGAGATCATCCGCTGCCCCTGGCACTCCTGGGAGTTCGATATCCGCACCGGAAAATCCTGGTGCGACCCCGAAAAGGTGAAGGCGCGGCGCTTCGGCGTCTCGGTGGAGAAGGGGGCGAAGCTGATCGAGGGGCCCTACGTCGCCGAGACGTTTCGCGTCAGCGTCGAGAACGAATACGTCGTGATCGAAGCCTAGATCATGGCCGGGCCGGACCATCGCGAGGTCTATTTCGAGTTCGTCGCGATCGGCAATGTCGTCAAGGTCACCGCCATCGACAGCGTGACCGGCACCGAGGTGTCGGTGATGGGTCCGGCCGGCGCCGCGCGGGCCGACCTGCAGCAGCTCGCCTTGCAGAAGCTGAAAGCCCGGATCAAGCGCGAAGCGTAGCCGCAAAATCAACCTATTGCGGCTGTGCGCGGGCGCCATCCAACCCTTGGCGCATTTGGGCCGATATGGTAGGCCAAGCCGCCCCCTGGAGAGCCCTATGTCCATGTCCGAATCCTCCGCGAAAACCGTCGCGGATTCGCTGTTCTCGGCGTCGCTGGCCGACACCGACCCGGAGATTTTCGACGCCATCCGCAAAGAACTCGGCCGCCAGCGCGACGAGATCGAGCTGATCGCGTCGGAAAACATCGTCAGCCGCGCGGTGCTGGAGGCGCAGGGCTCGGTGCTGACCAACAAATACGCCGAGGGGCTGCCGGACCGGCGCTATTACGGCGGCTGCCAATATGTCGACGTCGCCGAGAACCTGGCGTTGGACCGCGTGAAGAAGTTGTTCGGCGCGGGCTTCGCCAACGTGCAGCCGCACTCGGGCGCCTCCGCCAATGTCGCTGCGTTCATGGCGCTGATGGCGCCGGGCGACACCTTCCTCGGCCTCAATCTCGCGGCCGGCGGCCATCTCAGCCACGGCTCGCCGGTCAACGTGTCCGGCAAGTGGTTCAAGGCGGTGCCCTATGGCGTGCGCCGCGACGACCACCGCATCGACATGGAGGAGGTCGCCCGTCTCGCGCAGGAGCACCGTCCCAAGGTGATCGTGGCGGGCGGCTCGGCCTATCCGCGCATCATCGACTTTCGCGGCTTCCGCGAGATCGCCGACAGCGTCGGCGCGAAGCTGATGGTGGACATGGCGCATTTCGCGGGGCTCGTGGCCGGCGGGGCGCACCCGAGCCCGTTCCCCCACGCCCATATCGTCACCTCGACCACCCACAAGACGCTGCGGGGCCCGCGCGGTGGCTTCATCCTCACCAACGACGAGGAACTGGCCAGGAAGATCAACTCGGCGGTGTTCCCCGGCACCCAGGGCGGGCCGCTAATGCACGTCATCGCCGCCAAGGCCGTGGCGTTTGGCGAGGCGCTGCGGCCCGTCTTCAAGCTCTACGCGAAGAATGTCTCGGAGAACGCGAAGGCCTTGGCCGAAACCCTTAAATCAAAGGGTTTGGATATCGTTTCCGGCGGCACCGACACGCACCTGATGCTGGTCGATCTGCGGCCGAAGAAGCTGACCGGCAAGGTCGCCGACGTGGCGCTCGGCCGCGCCCACATCACCTGCAACAAGAACGGCATCCCGTTCGATCCGGAGAAGCCAATGGTCACGTCCGGCATCCGGCTGGGTACGCCAGCCGGGACCAGCCGGGGCTTCGGCGTGGCCGAGTTCCAGTACATCGGCGAGTTGATCGTCGAGGTGCTGGATGCGCTGTCGGCCAAGGGTGCCGAGGCCGACGAGGCGGCCGAGGCTGCGGTGCGTCAGAAGGTGAAGGCGCTGCTGGCCCGGTTTCCGATCTACCAGTAGGCGGGTGCGTCCGAGGGGGTTGAATGCGCTGTCCGAGCTGCGGATCACTCGACACCCAGGTGAAGGATTCGCGGCCGACCGAGGACTCGGCGGCGATCCGGCGGCGGCGGGTCTGCCTGACCTGCAACTTCCGCTTCACCACCTTCGAGCGCGTGCAGTTGCGCGAACTGGTCATCATCAAGCGCAACGGCCGCCGCGTGCCGTTCGACCGCGACAAGCTGATGCGCTCGCTGTCGATTGCGCTGCGCAAGCGGCCGGTCGAGCCGGAGCGGGTCGAGGAGATGGTGTCGAAGATCGTGCGCGAGCTGGAAGGTCTCGGCGAGAGCGAAATCGCCTCGGAGGTGATCGGCGAGACGGTGATGGAGCACCTTCGCAACCTCGATGACGTCGCCTATGTGCGCTTTGCCTCGGTCTACCGCAATTTCCGCGAGCCGAAGGACTTCGAGCAGGCGCTGGCCGAGTTGACCGGCGACGACGAGCCCAAACCGGCACCAACCAATCCTTCCAAACCCAAACCGCCGGTCGCGGCGCGAAAATGAGCGACGCCGCGGCACCCGCGAAGCCAGAGCCGGCGCCCGAAAATCCTGCGCTCGACCGCCGCTTCATGCAGCTTGCGCTTGCGCTCGGACGCCGCGGGCTCGGCCGCACCTGGCCCAATCCCGCGGTTGGCGCCGTGGTCGTCAAGGACGGCGTGATCGTCGGCCGCGGCTGGACCCAACCCGGAGGCCGCCCGCACGCCGAGACCGAGGCGCTCAAACGCGCCGGCAAGGAGGCGAAGGGTGGCACGCTCTATGTGACGCTCGAGCCCTGCTCGCATCAGGGCAAGACGCCGCCCTGCACCGACGCCATCATCCGCGCGGGCATCGCCCGCGTGGTCTCGTCGCTGGAAGATCCGAATCCCGAGGTCGCGGGGCAGGGCTACGCCAAGCTCCGCGCGCGCGGCATCGCGGTCGAGACCGGGCTTGGGGCGGAGGAAGCGGCGCGCGCGCACGCGGGCCATGTCCGCCGCATGCGCGAAGGCCGGCCGCAGGTGCTCTTGAAGCTCGCGGCCTCCGCCGACGACAAGGCCGGTCTCCCGGGCCGAAAGCCTTTCGGCATCACCGGCGAGCCTGCCCGCGCGCGGGTGCACCGGATGCGCGCCGAGTCCGACGCGATCCTCGTCGGCATCGGCACCGTGCTGTCCGACGATCCCCATCTCACCTGCCGGCTGCCGGGCATGCTGCAACAATCGCCGGTTCGCGTGATCCTCGACGCCCGGCTTCGCATTCCGCTCGCAACCTCGCTGATCGGCACCGCGCGCGATACGCCAACCTGGGTGTTCACCGCGCCGAACACCTCCGCGATGGCCGAGGACATCCTCAAGGCCAAAGGCGTCGAGGTGTTCCGCGTCGACGCCAGGGACGGCCGCCTCGATCTCGTAGCGGTGTTGAAGTCGCTGGCCGCGCGCGGCATCACCCGGTTGATGGTCGAAGGCGGCCCGACCGTTGCGGCGGCCTTCGTGCAGGCCGATCTGGTGGACGAGGCGGCGCTGTTTTGCTCGCCCAATCCGCTGGGCCAGGGCATCGATGCGCTGGAAGGCCTGCCGCTGACGGCACTGACAAAGTCGCCGAAGCTGAAATCGGTCGCTTCGGAGACGATCGGCAGCGATACTCTCGAATTGTTTGAACGAGTTTAGTGATGTTTACCGGCATCACAACCGATGTGGGCGAAGTGATCGCCGTCGAGCCCAAGGCTGAAGGCCTGCGCCGGCTGAAGATCGCCTGCGCCTATCCGCGCGCCGGGATCGCGATCGGCGCGTCGATCGCGCATTCCGGGGTCTGTCTCACCGTGGTCGAGACCGGCGAGGAGCGCGGCCGCACTTGGTTCGCGGTCGATGCCGCGGCCGAGACCCTGCGGATGACGAACGCCGGAGCATGGGTGCAAGGCACGCGGCTCAATCTCGAACGCGCGCTGAAGGTTGGTGACGAGCTTGGTGGCCATATCGTCGCGGGGCATGTCGATGGCATCGCGGAGCTTGTCGCGCGCGAGGATTTGCCCGGCATGGCACGGCTCACCCTTCGCGCGCCGCGGGAACTGATGCGCTTCGTCGCCACAAAAGGCTCGGTCGCGCTCGACGGCGTCTCGCTCACCGTCAACGATGTCACCGCCGAAACCTTCCCGGTTCTCATCATCCCGCACACGCTGTCGGTGACCACGCTCGGCGCGGCCCGGCAGGGTGCAAAACTGAACCTCGAAATCGACCTGATGGCGCGCTATGCGGCGCGATTGATGGAGACCAGGTAGGGCGCTTGTTACCGCGACCTCATCTTGCTACCACGCGGCCATACAGTGAGGGATCATGGCTGCACCGAAGCGTAAACCGACCAAAGAGCCGAAGCCTTCGGGCGCCCGCATCCTCGTGGTCGAGGCGCGGTTCTATAACGACATCGCCGATGCCTTGCTGGCAGGCGCCGCCAAGGCGCTCGACGACGCCAAGGCCGCCTGGGACATCGTCACGGTGCCGGGCGCGCTCGAAATCGTGCCGGCCATCGCCATCGCCGTCGATGCGGCCGAGAAGCAGAAGAAGCCCTACGACGGCGTGGTTGCGCTCGGCTGCGTGATCCAGGGAGAGACCTTTCATTTCGACATCGTGTCGATGCAGTCGGCCCGCGCGCTGATCGACTTCTCGGTGCGCAACCGGCTGCCGTGCGGCAACGGCATCCTCACCGTCGACACCGAGCCGCAGGCCTGGGCGCGGGCGCGCCTGACCGAAGGCGACAAGGGCGGCGACGCCGCGCGCGCGGCTTTGGCGCTGATCTCGATCAAGCGGCAACGCGCCAAGAAATAGCATGATGACCAAAGCGGCAGCACCGAAGGACGAACGCCGCGCCAATCGCAGGGGAGCGGCGCGTCTTGCCGCCGTCCAGGCGCTCTATCAGATGGACCTCGCGGGAACCCTGCTGCACGACATCCTGGCCGAGTTCGAGAGCCACCGGCTCGGCCGCGAAATCGAGGGCGACGAATATCTCCCGGCCGAGGCCGCGTTCTTTCGCGACGTGGTCAGCGGCGTCGTCGCCGAGCAGCGAAGGCTCGATCCGATGATCGACGCCGCGCTTCAGAAGGGCTGGCCGCTCAAGCGCATCGAGACGGTGCTGCGCGCGATCCTGCGCGCCGGCGCCTATGAGTTGGACAGGAAGCGCGATGTGCCGGCGCGCGTGGTGGTTTCGGAGTATGTCGATGTCGCCCATGCCTTCGTCGACGGCGACGAGACCGGCATGGTCAATGCGGTGCTCGATCAGCTCGCGCGGCAGTTGCGCGGGGGCGAGTTCGACGCGGCGGCGAGGTGAGGCCGTGGCTAGGCGCGCCAAAGCAAGGGAGTCCGCAGAGGACCGGCTGATCGCGCGCCATTTCAAGCCGATTGCGCGGCATCCGGGCGCGCTCGGCTTGAACGACGACGCGGCGCTGCTGACGCCGCCGCCGGGCCACGCGCTCGTTGTCACCGCCGATGCGGTCGTCGGCGGCGTGCATTTCTTCCCGGACGATCCACCCGACGCGATTGCCAGGAAGGCGCTGCGGGTCAATCTCTCCGATCTGGCTGCCAAAGGCGCGCAGCCCGCGGGCTTTGTGCTGACGCTCGCGCTGCCGAATGGCGTCGGCGACATGTGGCTGAAGAATTTTGCGCGCGGGCTCGGCGCGGATGCAAAGAAATACGGTTGCCCCTTGCTCGGCGGCGACACCGTTCATACCCCCGGTCCGGTGACGATATCGATCGCCGCCTTCGGCACGGTGCCGGACGGCACCATGCTGCGGCGGTCCGGCGCGCGGGCGGGCGATCATGTCGTGGTCACCGGCACGATCGGCGATGCAGCCCTCGGGCTGAAACTCCGGAAGGAGCGTGGCGCCAAACGGCGCTGGAAGCTCAACGCGATCCTGCAGCGCCATCTTCTCGCGCGATATCTCGTCCCCGAGCCGCGCAACGCCCTGGCCGAGGCGTTCCGCCAGCTTGCGTCGGCTGGAATGGATGTCTCCGACGGACTCGCCGGCGATCTCGGCAAGCTCTGCCGCGCCTCCGGCGTCGGCGCAGAAATCGACGCCGCGAAAGTTCCGCTTTCAAAAGCCGCGCGGGCCGCGCTTGCGGCCGAGCCGGGCCTCGTCAGAACCATTCTGACGGGCGGCGACGATTTCGAAGTGGTGGCGACCGTGCCGCCGGCATCGCTTGACGTGTTCATGACCGCGGCGCGCGTGGTTGGCGTTTCCGTTACCGAGATCGGCCGCGTGACGGCCGGGAATGAGGCACGGTTCCTCGGACCGGACGGACGTCCGTTCACCTTCGCCCGCGCCTCATTCAGCCATTTCTGAGCGCACCGTCCGCGCTATAATCGACAAACAAGAGAAGGCTGGAACTGGGGTTGGGGACGTTGCATGCACGACATTACCGCCATCGCGGCCGCCACGCCGGGCTCGACCCGCAGCCCGAATTTCGTCAAGCACCAGCGCTGGTATCCGACGATCTACGATCTCCGCCGCGGCGCGGCGCGGCGCCTGCCGCATTTCGCCTACGAATACGGCGACGGCGGCGCGGGCGACGACACCGGCATCCGGCACAACTGGGCGGCGCTCGACGCGGTCGAGATGATGCCGCGCTACGGCGTCATGCCGAAGCTGCCGCCGGTCAATGTCGAGCTGTTCGGGCGCAAGTATTCCGCCCCGCTGGGTGTGGCTCCCATGGGCAGCCCGATTGTCGTATGGCCCGGCGCCGACAAGCTCCTCGCCAAGGCCGCGCAGCGGGCGCGCGTTCCCTACACGCTGGGCGTCGCCGGCGGCGCCACCATCGAGGAGATCGCCGAGATCGCGCCCGACGTGATGTGGCTGCAGATGTACCGCTTCGCCAACAACGACCACGCCATCGGCTTCGACCTGATGCGGCGGGCGGACGCGGCCGGCGTCCATGTGCTGATGCTCACGCTCGACGTGCCGGTGCGCACTGTGCGCTCGCGCGAGGTCAAGGTCGGCATGGGCGGCGGCGGCGTGTTCAAGCCCGATTGGCGCATGGTCGCCGGCATGGCCAAGTGCCCCGGCTGGGCCGTCGCATTCCTGCGCAACACCCTGCCGCGCTTTGCCAACATCCAGCCCTATGCCGGCCCGAATGCCGGTCTCAACGACACCATTCGCTTCGCCCGCAAGGAAATGGGCGGCGCGTTCTCCTGGGACGAGGTCAAGCGCTACCGCGACCGCTGGAAGAAGCCGCTGATCCTGAAGGGTCTGCTGCATCCCGAGGACGCCGAGAAGGCGGTGGCGATCG
Organism: Rhodoplanes serenus; assembly: GCA_945861855.1. Lineage (GTDB taxonomy): Bacteria > Pseudomonadota > Alphaproteobacteria > Rhizobiales > Xanthobacteraceae > Z2-YC6860. The sequence continues at coordinate 17,794 of CAMAWG010000037.1, read as the reverse complement.
GCGCCGAAGGCATCTTGGTTTCCAACCACGGCGGCCGTCAGATCGAGGCGCTGCCGCCGCCGATCGACTGCGTGCCGGCCATCGCCCGGGCCGTCGGCAACCGCGCCACCGTGCTGTTCGATTCCGGCGTTCGCAGCGGCACCGACGTGGCGCGCGCGCTGGCGCTCGGCGCGAACGCGGCGCTCGCCGGCAAGGCGTTCCTGTGGGGCCTCGGCGCGCTCGGCTCCGAAGGACCGGGCCACGTCATCGATCTCCTGATCGACGAGTTGCAGTCCGCGCTCGGCCAGATCGGCGCGCAGAGCCCCGCCGAAGCGCGCAACGTCATGGTCAGGCACCCGGGTGCGCTGCAGTTCTGATCTGCGCGCATGACAATGGCCATGGGGTGGGGCGCCCGCTAAGAAGGCGTCTTGCTTTTTAGCCAGCCCGGGATTCCCTGATGTCGGTGATTGCCGATCTGTCGCCAGTCGTCGCCGACGACCGTCTCGCCAAGCGCAATTCGCTGGTGCTTGCGGTCGCGCAGGCGCTCGCCGGCGGCAACAACACGGTGATCGCGGCGACCGCCGGGATCATCGGCACCATGCTCGCATCCGACAAAGGGCTCGCGACCCTGCCGGTGTCCATCATGGTGCTTGGCATGTGGTTTGGTACGCTGCCGCTCGGCTATCTGGCGCGCACGCGCGGCCGGCGCTTTGCCTTGCAGACCGGCTCGGTGGTCGGGACGCTTTCCGGTCTCGTGTCCTGCGTCGCGGTGCTCAACGCCTCGTTCGAGCTGTTTCTGGCGGGCACCTTTGGCTGCGGCTTCTATGCCGTCGCCCATCAGTCCTATCGCTTTGCGGCCTGCGACACGGCGAGCGACGACTACAAGCCCAAGGCGATTTCGTTTGTGCTGGCAGGCGGCGTGATGGCGGGCGTCATCGGGCCTGCGGTCGTGATTGTCACCAAGGATTGGTGGGTGCCGCATCTGTTCGCCGCGACCTTCATTGCGCAGGCGCTGTTGGCTGCACTTGCGGGCCTCGTGCTGACCCAGCTCAAGTCGCCCCCGCCCATGCCACGTGAAGAGCGCGCCCAAAACCCCGGTCGCGCGCTGTCGGAGATAGCGCGACAGCCGTTGTTCATCGCCGCGGTGGCCTGCGGCGTGGTCAGCTACGTGATCATGAATCTGGTGATGACGTCGGCGCCGATTGCCATGGTTGGCTGCGGCCATTCGATCACCGAATCCACGCTCGGAATCCAGTGGCATGTACTCGGCATGTATGCACCGAGCTTTGTCACCGGCCACCTGATCGTGCGGTTCGGCATGTTCCGGATCATCGCGCTTGGCCTGGCGCTGCTGCTCGTCAGCGCGGCGATCAGCATGGCCGGCGAGTCGATCGCTCATTTCTGGATCGGGCTGACGCTGCTGGGCATCGGCTGGAACTTCGCCTTCATCGGCGCCACCACGCTGGTGACGCATTGCCACCGCCCGGAGGAGCGCAACAAGGTCCAGTCGCTCAACGATTTCCTGATTTTCGGCACCATGGCGTTGGGCTCGTTCGCGTCGGGAAAGATGCTGGCGACGCTCGGATGGGCCTTCGTGAACGCGACCGTATTCCCGCCGGTGCTGGCGGTGGGCGCCCTGCTGGCATGGGTCGCGCTCCGAAAGCGGCGCCCTCTGGCCTAAAGTAGCTGGGGTTTCCCGGTACTTGGGCCATTTCCCGCCATATCCGGCGTTGCGTCGGTGCCTGCTTTTTGGCATATCCGCGACACATTCGGCCGGGTGGGGGCCTGCCTGGCAGACCCCTTGAAAATTGAGGATTCCATGACAGCCTTGGGACTGATTATCGCGTGCGGTCTGCTTGCGATCGTGTACGGCATCTGGGCGATCTGGTCGGTGATGCAGGCCGACCCTGGCAACGCCAGGATGCAGGAGATTGCAGCCGCGGTGCGCGAGGGCGCGCAGGCCTATCTCAAGCGGCAATACACCACCATCGCCATCGTCGGCGTCGTGATCTTCTTCATCGTCGGCTATCTGCTCGGCTGGCTGGTCGGAATAGGCTTCCTGATCGGTGCGGTGTTGTCGGGCGTGGCGGGCTTCATCGGCATGAACGTGTCGGTCCGCGCCAACGTGCGAACCGCCCAGGCCGCGATCAGCTCGCTGGCCGGCGGCCTTGAGCTGGCCTTCAAGGCGGGCGCCATCACCGGCATGTTCGTGGCCGGCCTGGCGCTGCTCGGCGTCACGGTCTACTACGCCATTCTGACCGGACCGATGGGGCTTGCGGCGAACTCCCGCACCGTGATCGACGCACTCGTCGCGCTCGGCTTCGGCGCTTCGCTGATTTCGATCTTCGCCCGTCTCGGCGGCGGCATCTTCACCAAGGGCGCCGACGTCGGCGGCGATCTGGTCGGCAAGGTCGAGGCCGGCATTCCGGAGGACGATCCGCGCAATCCCGCCACCATCGCCGACAACGTCGGCGACAACGTCGGCGACTGTGCCGGCATGGCCGCCGACCTGTTCGAGACCTATGCGGTGACCACGGTTGCGACCATGATCCTGGCGGCGATCTTCTTTGCCGGCACCCCGTACCTCACCAACATGATGCTGCTGCCGCTCGCCATCGGCGGCGTCTGCATCATCACCTCGATCGTCGGCACGTTCTTCGTCAAGCTCGGCGCCAGCCAGTCGATCATGGGCGCGCTCTACAAGGGCCTCATCGTGACCGCGATCCTGTCGCTCGTCGCGATCGCCGGTGTGATCCACTACCTGTTCGGATTCGGCACGGCGCTGCGCACCACACAAGGCGTGGCGTTCACCAGCACCGCGCTGTTCTGTTGCGGCATCGTCGGCCTCGCGGTCACCGGCCTGATCATCTGGATCACCGAGTACTACACCGGCACCGACTATCGCCCGGTGAAATCGATCGCAGCGTCTTCGGTCACCGGCCACGGCACCAACGTGATCCAGGGCTTGGCGATCTCGATGGAAGCGACGGCGCTGCCGGCCCTCGTGATCATCGCGGGCATTCTCGTGACCTACGGGCTTGCCGGCCTGTTCGGTATTGCGGTCGCGGTGACGACCATGCTGGCGCTTGCCGGCATGGTGGTCGCGCTCGACGCCTTCGGTCCGGTTACCGACAACGCCGGCGGCATCGCCGAAATGGCGGGCCTGCCGAAAGAGGTCCGCAAGTCGACGGATGCGCTCGACGCGGTTGGCAACACCACCAAGGCGGTGACCAAGGGCTACGCCATCGGCTCGGCCGGTCTCGGCGCGCTCGTCCTGTTCGCCGCCTACAACGAGGACCTGAAGTACTTCATCGCCAACTCCGCGACGCACAAGTACTTCTCGGGCGTCACGCTCGACTTCTCGCTGACCAATCCCTACGTCGTCGTCGGCCTCCTGTTCGGCGGCCTGCTGCCCTACCTGTTCGGTGCGATGGGCATGACCGCCGTCGGCCGGGCGGCCAGCGCGATCGTCGAGGAGGTTCGCCGACAGTTCCGCGAGAACCCCGGCATCATGAAGGGCACCAGCAAGCCTGACTACGGCCGCGCCGTGGACATGCTGACCAAGGCGGCGATCAAGGAGATGATCATCCCGTCGCTGCTGCCGGTGCTGTCGCCGATCGTCGTCTACTACGTGATCTACTTCGTCGCGGGCGGCGGGGCAGCGGGCAAGTCGGCCGGCTTCTCGGCGGTCGGTGCCACGCTGCTCGGCGTCATCGTCACCGGCCTGTTCGTCGCGATCTCGATGACCTCGGGCGGCGGCGCCTGGGACAACGCCAAGAAATACATCGAGGACGGCCACTACGGCGGCAAGGGTTCTGACGCCCATAAGGCCGCGGTGACCGGCGACACGGTCGGCGATCCCTACAAGGATACGGCCGGACCGGCGGTCAACCCGATGATCAAGATCACCAACATCGTGGCGCTGTTGCTGCTCGCCGTTCTGGCGCACTGAGCGAAAAGTCCGCTACAATCGAGGCCGGCTTTCCGCATCGGGAAGCCGGCCGTTTCATTGTCCAGGGGACGCCATGAAGCTTTCGATCGTTCGTGCGCTTGCCTTTACGCTCGTCGCGGGATTGATCTCAGCCGAGCCCGCAACCGCGCAGCAATATCCTTCTCAGCCGATCAAGATCATCGTCTCGCTGGCGCCCGGCGGCGTGGCCGACATCGTGGCGCGCGCGTTCGCGGCCAAGCTCGGCGAGCAGGGCAAGCAGGTCGTGGTCGAGAACCGCACCGGCGGCGGCGGCATCATTGGCGCGGACGCGGCGGCGAAGTCGGCGCCCGATGGCTACACGTTCTACATGGGCTTCCACGCCACGCAGTCGATCCTGCCGCATCTCAGCGCCAAGCTGCCCTACGATCCGGCCAAGGATTTCCTGCCGGTCGTCTTCATCACCACCTCGCCCAACATCCTGATCGTGCATCCGTCGGTGCCGGCGAACACGCCGCAGGAACTGATCGCCTATATCAAGGCCAACCCCGGCAAGCTCAGCTACGGCTCGCCGGGCCTGGGCTCCTCGGGCCATCTCGCGGGCGAGCAGTTCAAGCAGATGAACAGTCTCGATATCCAGCACGTCCACTACCGCGGCGCCGCGCCCGCGCTGCAGGATCTGGTGGCGGGCCACGTCCAGGTCATGTTCGACATCGTGCCGCTGACCAAGGAGCAACTCGCGGCCGGCCGCGTACGGCCGCTCGCGATAACGTCGGCCAGGCGCGAGCCGGCGGTGCCGAACGTGCCGACCTTCGCCGAGCTTGGCATGCCTGGGATCGAGGGCGGGCCCTGGTTCGGCCTGTTCGCGCCGGCAGGCACGCCTCGCGCTGCGATCGACTGGGTCAATGCCGAGGCCAACAAGGCGTTCTCGTCGCCCGATCTGAAATCGCGTCTGGAAGGCCAGGGGCTGACCTTGCCGCTTGGCACGCCCGAGGCCTTCGGCAAGCACGTCACAGCCGAGACCGCGCGCTGGGGCGAGGTCATCCGCAAGGGCAACATCAAGGCGGAATAGCGCGCCGACAGGTCCGCTTCGCTACGGCTTCGGCATCACCGAGCCGCACTTCTTGCAGGTGCGGAATTCCTCGCTGTCGAAGAACTTCTGGTAGGCCTTCGACACCGGGTCGGCGCGATAATCGCTGACCACGCAGGTCTCCTCGTGCAGCAGCGTGTCGCACGACGGGCAGAACCATTGAAAGCGGTCGACCTCACCCTCGCGGCGCTTGCGCTCCACCACCAGAAGGTAGGCGTCGGGCGCGAAGCGCGGCGAATGCGGCGTGCCGGCGGGGGTGTAGATCACCGAGCCTTCCGGCACGTCGGCGATCTCTTCCTTGCCGTCCTCGGTGCGGTAATGCAGCCGCAGGTCGCCCTTGACCGGATACATGACCTCGTCGCTCGGATTAATATGGAACTCCGAGCGGTATTCGCGACCGCGGGCCATGAACACGAGCGAGTCCGGCTGCTGCCACAGCACGTTGACGCGCCCGCCGGATTCGCCCAGCGCCTTGGCGGTGTCGGGCAGGCTGATGATCGGCATTTTCGACATGATCGAGGCCTCCAGCATCGGGATTCCCCCGAGGATGCGGCGCAAAGGTGCGGTTGTCCAGGCGGCGCGCGGCTGGCGGGCGACCCTAGAAACTCGGCGCCTTGGTGATGGCGAACAGGTAGTTGATGTAATTGAGCTCGGCGCCCCCGGTCGGCGTGGTGCGGCTGACGAAGTCGAACACCTTGCCGTCCTTGAGGCCGTAATTGGCCAGCCGCTCAACCCGGCGGCCCTTGTCAAAATAGACCGCGATCACCCGCTGGTTGGTGACATCCGCCTGCATGAACGCGAGCTTCTGCTCGGCGCGCTGGGAGATGTAATAGAACGTCTCGCCGCTGACGGTGGCGACCGTCGAGGGCGTGCCGAGCACGATCAAGACCTGTTCCTGGCTGGCGCCGAGCGGAACCTGCTCCAGCGCGCCGTCGGGCACGACGTAGCCGCGCTGGTAGACCTGGGTGAAGCTGTCGCAGCCGCCGAGCGAGAGCGTGGTAAACGCGGCGAAGGCCATGGCAAGCAGCCGCGACCGCTGGCGCGGCGCCGGATTGTTCAATCGGCTGCTCAGATCCGTCATTTCGCTTGCATCCAGGGCGTCGGCGGGGTTACCCGAGGTACCCCGAAATTGCAACGAACAGCTTAACGCCGTCGCTGCTCAACCTCCGAACCCTATGATTTCGCTCCCCTTCCGCCGCTCCCGGCAGACCCCCAACATCGACGCCCTCTATGGCATGATCGTGGCGCAGGCGCGATCCCAGGCGTTCTATCGTGGTTACGACGTCCCGGACACGGTCGACGGCCGCCTGGATATGATCATGCTGCATCTGCTGCTGCTGCTGCGGCAGTTGTCCAAGGGGCGCGGGTCGTTGCCGCCGCTCGGTCAGCAGGTGTTCGACCGGTTCTGCCAGGATATGGACGACAATTTCCGCGAAATGGGAGTGGGCGACTTGGCGGTGCCCAAGAGGATGCGGCGCGTGGCGGAGGCCTATTACGGTCGTGCCATGGTCTACGAAAGCGCACTGGCCTCCGACGGCGCGGAAGAGCTCGAGGCCGCGGTTGCCCGCAATGTGTTCGGCGTCACCGAGCCGACGCCGGGCGCAAGGCGGCTCGCCTCCTATATGAGAGAAGCGAGCCGCCGGCTCGATGCGCAGGATTTTGGCACACGGCTGTCCGATGCGCCGGGGCAGGCGGAGCCTGATTTCCCCGACCCGGAGGCGGTGGCGACGCCTGACGCTGCTGCGAGTGCCAATCCATGAGCAAGCGAGCCACGTCCGAACCAGCATGGCGCGCGCCGGTTTCGGTTTCGGCCATTCCGGAGACCGGTCAGCGGCTCGATCTCGTCGCGGACGCACAGACGCGCGAGGCCATTGCCAAGGCGGCGGGCGTGGTGGCCCTGCCGCGGCTGAAGGCTCAATTTGACCTGATGCGCGTCGGGAACGACGGCCTCCGGGTGTCCGGTCGGGTGACCGCGACGGTCGTGCAGAACTGCGTGGTGACCTTGGAGCCGATTGAGAGTGAGATCGACGAGGCGGTCGATCTCATTTTCACGCCGGATGCCGCTGCGGTCGGTGAAGCGGCAGGGCTGCAGTCGGCCGAGGCCGGGGACCCGCCCGAGCCGCTCCGCAACGGCTTGGCCGATCTCGGCGCTGTCGCCACCGAGTTCCTGCTCCTCGGGATCGACCCTTATCCCCGCAAACCCGGCGCCGTGTTCGATACCGCTCCGGCCGGCGACCCGTCGCACCGCCCGTTCGAGGCACTGCAAGCACTGAAGAAGGGTCAGAACCCAAAAGACCCCTGAAACCATTTGTTTGTGCGGACATCTTCATGTGTTCGTGCAGAAAATTCGCCAAGCAATGCCACTGGTGCGTCCCCCGGCCGGCAGGCTATTGTGAATTCTCACCCGGTCCCTTCCAGAAGCGGAATCCCCGGCGTCCCATCGCTGGCGTTCAGGTCGATCCATGCCCCAGAAGGTCCGCATCGCGCTCGACGCCATGGGGGGTGACCACGGTCCCTCGGTGGTCGTTCCGGGTGCGGCGCTGGCGCTGGAGCAGCACCCCGACAGCATATTCATGCTGGTCGGCGACCGGGCCAAGATCGAGCCTCTGCTCGACGCCCACCCGCGGCTCAAGGCGGTTTCGCGGCTGGTGCACACCGACGTCGCCGTCCGGATGGACGACAAGCCGAGCCAGGCGCTCCGCAACGGCCGCTGGAAATCGTCGATGTGGCTCGCCATCGACGCGGTGAAGAAGGGCGAGGCGGATGTCGCGGTGTCCGCCGGCAACACCGGCGCGCTGATGGCGATGGCCAAGTTCAATCTGAAGACCCTGCCGGGCATTGAGCGCCCAGTCATCGCGGCGCTCTGGCCGACGCTCAAGCGCTCCTCCGTCGTGCTCGACCTCGGCGCCTCGATCGGCGCCGATGCCGAAAGCCTCGTCGACATGGCGGTGATGGGAAGCGCGATGGCGCGGGTGCTCTACGGTCTCGACCGGCCGAGCGTGGGTCTGCTCAACATCGGCGTCGAGGAGGTCAAAGGACTTGAGCCGGTTCGCGAGGCCGCCCGCATGCTGCGCGAGAATCCGCCGCCGCACATCGACTATATCGGCTTCGTCGAAGGCGACGACATCGGCCGGGGCAAGGCCGACGTGGTGGTGACCGAGGGCTTTGCCGGGAACATCGCGTTGAAAACCGCGGAGGGCACCGCGCGCCAGTTCGCCGAGTATCTCAAGGATGCGATTTCCCAGTCGATCTGGTCGAAGATCGGCTATCTGTTGGCGCGGCCGGCGTTTCGCATGCTCCGGGACAAGATGGATCCGCGGAAATCCAACGGCGGTGTTTTCCTTGGCCTCAATGGCGTTGTAATCAAGAGCCACGGTGGCACCGACCCGGAGGGTTTTGCCGCGGCGATCGACATGGGCTTCAACATGGTGCGTTACGAACTGCTGGCCAAGATCGGTGAAACCATCCACAGCCACACCCGGTTAAGTGCCGAGGCGCGGGCGGCCGGCGGGGCCGCCTCGTGACCGTGCTGCGCTCGGTCATCCTGGGATGCGGTAGCTACCTGCCGGAACGCGTCCTGTCCAACGAGGAACTGGCGGCGAGCGTCGAAACCTCCGACGAGTGGATCGTGCAGCGAACCGGCATCCGGCAGCGCCATATCGCCGCCGACGGCGAGGTGACCTCCGATCTCGCCATCCATGCGGCCAAGGCCGCTCTCGCCAGTGCCCATGTCGATGCGCAATCGATCGACTTGATCGTCGTGGGGACCTCCACGCCCGACAACACCTTCCCGGCGGCTGCAGTGTCGGTGCAGGCAGGCCTGGGCATCACGAGGGGAGCAGCCTTCGACGTGCAGGCGGTGTGCTCGGGCTTCGTCTACGCCATCGCCATCACCGACGGCCTGTTGCGCACCGGCACCTACAAGCGCGCGTTGGTGATCGGCGCGGAGACGTTCTCGCGCATCCTCGATTGGACCGACCGCACCACCTGCGTGCTGTTCGGCGACGGTGCAGGCGCGGTGGTCATGGAGGCGCAGCAGCAACCCGGCACCCGCGACGATCGCGGCGTGCTGACGACGCACCTGCGCTCCGACGGACGCCACAAATCCAAGCTCTATGTCGATGGCGGGCCGTCCTCGACCAAGACCGTAGGTTTTCTGCGGATGGAGGGGCGCGCGGTGTTCAAGCACGCGGTGGCGATGATCACCGACGTGATCGAGGATGCCTTCCGCGCCACCGGCTACACCGCCGCCGACGTCGACTGGTTCGTGCCCCACCAGGCCAACAAGCGCATCATCGACGATTCCGCCCGCAAGCTCGGCATCGCGCCGGAGAAGGTGGTCACGACCGTGAGTCTGCACGGCAACACCTCGGCGGCCTCGATCCCGCTGGCGCTCAACGTCGCGGTCAAGGACGGCCGCATTAAAAAAGGCGATCTCATCCTGCTGGAAGCCATGGGCGGCGGCTTCACCTGGGGCTCGGCGCTGATCCGCTGGTGACGGCGGGTCGTTCGCTGTGCTATTCGGCCGCCCGATCGACACAAATATGTCACGCCAAAAACCCCGGTTTGGCGCTCCCATGGCCGTTGACCGACCCTTGCCAAGCTAATATCGTTGTAAATTCAGCGGGATATGGTCGCCTAGACTGGGGCTGGACTGGGGCTGGCGATGTCGGGAAAAACCATTACGCGGGCGGACCTGTGTGAGGCGGTCTACCAGAAGGTCGGCCTGTCGCGCACCGAATCCGCCGCGCTTGTGGAGTTGGTGCTGGGGGAGATCACGACTTGCCTCGAACGGGGCGAAACCGTGAAGCTTTCCTCGTTCGGATCGTTCGTGGTGCGCAAGAAGGGTCAGCGGATCGGGCGCAACCCCAAGACCGGCAAGGAAGTGCCGATCTCGCCGCGCCGGGTCATGGTGTTCAAGCCCTCGGCTATTCTCAAGCAGCGCATCAACGGCATTGACGTCGCCGACGAAGCCGAAACCTAGTTCTCTGCGCGTTCGTTGTTTGCCCGGGCCCGTGGGCACCAATCTCCAACTGGGGAATACGCTGCCGTGGACAAGGCGCCGGACGCATTCCGCACCATCAGCGAAGTCGCCGACGAGCTCGACATCCCGCAGCATGTGCTGCGGTTCTGGGAGAGCCGGTTTCCGCAGATCAAGCCGATGAAGCGCGCCGGCGGACGCCGCTATTACCGCCCGGACGACGTCGATCTGCTGCGCGGCATCCGCCATCTCCTGTACGGGGAGGGCTACACCATTCGCGGCGTGCAGCGCATCCTGCGCGAGCAGGGGCCGAAGTTCGTTCAGGCGGTATGGCAGCCGGGCGCGGCGCAGCCGGTCCCGCCGCCGGACGAGGAGGCGCCCGAGGCGGTCGAGCAATTGCCGCCCGACGAGGCCGCGCGGACGCTGTTCGGCCTGCTGAAGGCGCCGTCCGCACCGCCGGCTGACGATGAATCCGAAGTGACAGTACCCGTGCATGCCTCACCGGCGGCATCGCTCGAACCGCACCTCACGCGCGACGACGTCCGGCGGCTGCAAAGCGCACTGCACGAGTTGCGCGAATGCCGGCAGTTGATCGACCGCGCGCTGAACGACGAGGCGGCGTAACCCATTTTCGCGTGCACGGGATTTCTCAAAAAGGTTTTTCTGCGAGCGCATCGAAATGCCATCCGGAAAGCAGGCCACATTGATCGTTTGGTTCATCGGCATGTCCGTGCTGATCGGCCTGACGGTGTGGTATGGCGCCGATCACGTCGGGCAGGCCATGGTCAGCGCCGGCTGGGCCGCCTTTTGGGTGGCGCTCGCTCGTGTCGTTGCGGTGGCGATGGCGGGGGCCGGCTGGTGGCTGCTGTTTCCGCGCGTGGAGCGGCCGTCCGTCTGGGCCTGCATGGCGTTCCGCTTCGTCCGCGAGGGGGCCAATGCTCTCCTGCCGCTCGCCCAGATCGGCGGCGATTTCATCGGCGCGCGCTGCCTTGCGCTGCGCGGCGTGCGCGGCACACTCGCGGCCGCCAGCGTCATCGTCGATGTGCTGATGCAGGCGATCAGCCAGCTTGTGTTCGCTATCATCGGCCTCATTCTGCTCATCGCGATGGGCGGCAACGAACTGATCGTATGGCCGTTGGCCATCGGCATCGCGCTGGCGCTGCCGATGCTCGGCGGATTCCTGCTTCTGCAAGGCGAGCGCGGACAGCGGCTGGTCAAGAGGGTCTTGTCGATGTTTGCGGGCGACCGCAGTTGGCTGATGTTCGGCGCCGTCGACGAATTGTTTGCACGCCTCGAAGCGTTCTACTCCTACCGCCGCGGGGTCATACGCAGCGTGACGTGGCACCTCGCGGGCTGGTTCGTGGGCGCCATCGAGGTCTGGGTCGTGCTCAAGTTCATGGGCTACGAGATCGACTTCGGCGATGCCGTCATCATCGAAAGCCTGATGCACGCGGTGCGGGGCGCGGCCTTCGCGGTGCCCGGCGCGCTTGGCGCGCAGGAGGGCGGATTGATCGTGCTGTGCGCGATTTTCGGCGTACCGCCGGAAGCGGCGCTGGCCCTGTCGCTGGTCAAGCGCATTCCCGACCTGGTGATCGGCGTGCCCGGTCTCGTGGTCTGGCAGGCGATGGAAGGGCGGCGTTTCTTCGGCACCCGGCGGCCTGTGGCCGACAATCAGAATGAACGGGCCTGACCCGACATGATCCGGGAGATCGTGCTGCTGGCGCTGATGGCCGGCGGGGTGCTCGGCTGCCTGTTCATGCTGCTCGCGGCTGCGATCGTGCTTTCGTCGCGGCGGGCGGGAGCCTTGGCGAATGCCGCGCAGCCCGCCGTGACGATCCTCAAGCCGTTGCACGGCGATGAAACGGGATTGTTTGAAAATCTCGCCTCGTTCTGCGAACAGGACTACGCGGGCACGGTCCAGATCGTATTCGGCGTCGCGAGCGCGCACGATCCGGCGATTGCCGCGGTCGAGCGGCTGCGAGCCGCCTATCCCGGCAAGGCGCTCGATCTGGTGGTCGATCCGCACATCGCGGGCTCCAATCCGAAGGTCGCGAACCTCATCAACATGAGCGCGCGGATTGAGCACGACGTCGTCGTGCTGGCCGACAGCGATATCCGCGTGCGGCCCGATTATCTGTTGCAGGTCGTCGGCGCGCTCAAGCGGTTGGGCGGCGCGGTGACCTGCCCCTACTACGGGATTTCGACCGGCCACCTGTGGTCGTCGCTCGCGCAATTGAACATCGACAGCCATTTCATCCCGGGCGTCGTGGTCGGTGCGCGCCTGAATCTGTCGCGGCCGTGCCTAGGCTCGACCATCGCGTTGCGCCGGCAATCGCTAGAGGCGATCGGCGGCTTCGAGCCGCTCGCCGACTGCCTGGCGGACGACTATGTTCTGGGCGAAATGCTGGTCATGCAGGGCCAGCCGGTCTCGCTGCTGCCGTTCGCGGTCGGCCATGTCTGCGGCGAATCGACCTTCGGCGAATTGTGGCGGCACGAGCTGCGCTGGGCGCTGACCATCCGCACCATCGACCCGCTGGGCTACCTCGGCTGGACCGTGTCGCACGCCTTTCCCCTGGCGCTGATTGCGTGGCTTTTGGGGGGCGCCTGGCCGGCGATTGGGCTCGGTTTGGCGGCGCTCGCCTGCCGCGCCTTCCTGATTTTCGCTATCGAGCGCGGATATGGCTTGCCCCTGCATCCATATTGGCTCATTCCGGTGCGTGATTTATTGTCGTTTGCCGTGTGCGTGGCGGGCTTTGTCGCCCGCGACGTGAGTTGGCGGGGCCATCATTACGAGCTGATGTCAGAAGGCATTCTGAAGTCGTCAAAGAAGAAGAGGTTGCCCTCGCCATGATGAGGACACTGTTCCTGCAAGCGCCGTCCTTCGAGGGCTTCGATGGCGGAGCTGGCGCCCGCTATCAGAACCGGCGCGAGATCAAGTCGTTCTGGTATCCGACGTGGCTGGCGCAGCCCGCAGCCTTGGTCGAGGGGTCCAAGCTGATCGACGCGCCGCCGCACCGGCTCGCGCTCGCCGACGTGCTGCCGAAGGTGAAAGACCGCGATCTCGTGGTGCTGCACACCTCGACGCCGTCGTTTGCCTCTGATGTGAAGACGGTCCGCGCGCTGAAGGCGGCCAACCCCAGCCTCAAGATCGGCATGATCGGCGCCAAGGTCGCGGTCGATGCCGCCGGATCGCTTGCGGCCTGCGAGGAGCTCGATTTCGTCGCCCGAAACGAGTTCGATTTCACCATCAAGGAGGTGGCGGAAGGCCGCGAGTTCGGCAGCGTCACAGGCATTTCGTACCGCAACGCCGACGGCCGCATCGTTCACAACGCCGAGCGCGCGATCCTGCACAACATGGACGATCTGCCGTTCGTCTCGCCGGTCTACAAGCGCGACCTCCAGATCGAGAACTACTTCATCGGCTATCTGCGGCATCCGTATCTGTCGTTCTACACCGGACGCGGCTGCAAATCGCGTTGCACCTTCTGCCTGTGGCCGCAGACCGTCGGCGGGCACAACTACCGCACCCGCAGCGTCGGCCACGTGATCGAGGAGATCAAATACGCCAGGCAGGCGTTCCCGCAGGTCAAGGAAATATTCTTCGACGACGACACCTTGACCGACGATCTGCCGCGTGTCGAAGCTCTGGCCCGAGAGCTCGGCAAACTTGGCGTCACCTGGGCGTGCAACGCCAAGGGCAACGTGCCGCGCAAGACCCTCGAAGTGCTGGCCAGCAACGGCTGCCGGCTGTTCGTCGTCGGCTACGAAACCGGCAACCAGCAGATCCTGCACAACATCAAGAAGGGCATGCTGGTCGACGTAGCGAAGAAGTTCACCAAGGACTGCCACGAGCTCGGCATCAAGATTCACGGCACCTTCATCCTGGGCCTGCCGGGCGAGAGCAAGGAAACGATTCAGGAGACGATCCGCTTCGCCACCGAAATCAATCCGCACACCATCCAGATTTCGCTCGCGGCGCCCTATCCCGGCACGTTCCTCTACAAGCAGGCCAAGGAGAACGGCTGGTTCGACACCAACAACGCCGATCTCGTGGACGACAACGGCATCCAGATCGCGCCGCTGCACTATCCGCATCTGAGCCACAGCGAGATTTTCAGTTCGGTGGAGGAGTTCTATCGCGCGTTCTATTTCCGCGCGCCGAAGATCGCGGCCATCGTCAGCGAGATGGTCCGCTCGCCACAGATGATGAAGCGGCGCCTGCGCGAAGGCGTGGAGTTCTTCCAGTTTCTGCGCGAGCGGCGCGAGGCGGCGCTTTAAGGCTGCTGCATCGTCCGCGGCCGTTTCATGTAGCCGGACTGGATGAACCACTCGATCGCCTCGACCAGGCCCTCGCGATAGGGCCGCGACGTGTAGCCAAGCTCGCGCCGCGCCTTGCCGTCGTCGAAGTGCATGGTGTAGCGCGCCAGCCGAAGCCCATCGACCGTGGCGAACGGCTCGCGCCCGGTCGCGCGCGCCAGAATCTCGGCGCCGTAGGCGAACGGATAGACGGCGCGGCGCGGCAGCCGCAGCGGCCGGGCCCGCCGCCCGACGATGCCGGCGATGTCCATGAGCATCTGGCGCAGCGTCACGTTCTCGCCGCCGAGGATGTAACGCTCCCCGATCCGCCCGCGATGCAGCGCGGCGAGGTGGCCCGCCGCCACATCGTCGACGTGGACGAAGTTCAGGCCGGTTTCGACAAACGCAGGCATCCGCCCCAGGGCCGCTTCGATGATGATGCGGCCGGTCGGGGTCGGGCGCACGTCGCGCGGGCCGATCGGCGTCGACGGATTGACGGTCACCGCGGGGAGCTTGTCGCGCACCACCATATCGGCAACGAGGTTTTCGGCGATGATCTTGCTGCGCTTGTAGGCGCCGATCGCCTCGGCGGGCGGCAGATGGCGGGTTTCGTCGGCGAGGCCGCCGGCGCGCAGATCGAAGGTCGCGACCGAGCTGGTGTAGACGATCCGCTCGATCCCCGCCCGCAGCGCCTCCTCCATGACGATCCGGGTGCCTTCGACATTGGCGCGCGTCAGATCGTCGGGCGAGGGCGCCCAGAGCCGGTAATCGGCGGCGGCATGGACGAGATAGCGCGCGCCCCGGAGCGCAGCGGCAACCGACGGCCGGTCCAGAATGTCGCCGACGATGACGTCATCCCGCGGATCGAGGTTGACGCGCGGGCTCGACGCACGGACCAGGATGCGAACGGGAAAGCCGCTTTGGCGAAATACCGATGCGATCGCCGATCCGACAAACCCGCTCGCCCCGGTCACCACGATTGAGCCGGGCGTCTGAAATCCTTCCGCCATCGGCGCTGGAACCCTGAAAATCGGCTGGTGAGAAATCGTCGAAGGAATTGTATCGGTGCGCAGCCGGGACTTCATCCGTAAAATAGACACAGAAACATGTTCTTCCTCGTCCGAGGCGCCCGTCCAGCCCCGTGGCGAAAAATAGCGCAGGAAATGCGTCGCGAATGTTATCGCCTGCGAAAGAAAGTCCGATTAGCCTCAGGTGGCATGCGACGGGATTGGGCGGGGAAATGATACCTAGGAAGTCTCGGGTATGGCTGATCGCCGGTGCGGCCTTGGGGGCCGCGATGCTCGCGGCTGGAGTACCGGCACAGAGCTCCGCCCAGCAACTCGACAGCGCCGGCCGCGTTGCGCGTCCGGCCGCGAAGCCTGTGACCGCTGCTGCATCGAAACCCGCGCGCGACACGAAGGCAAAGCCCTGGTCGATCGAGGACGCGCTGCCGAAAAACTCCAGGGCGATCGGTCACCCCGTGGACGATTCCACGAACGGATCGGCGGCCGGTCTCGGCCGCGTTCCGCTGCGGGCGGGGCAGGGGTCATTCGGTATCGAAACCGAGACCAAGTTCAAGGCCAACGAGCTTCCCGACGGGCGGCCCATTCCAGGGCTCGCGAAAAGTGCGCAACAGCCGTCGCAATATCTGGGCCTGTCGCTGTCGGTGCCGACTGACAGCAAGTCGATGGGCATTCCGGTGCCGCCCTGGAACCGGTCGGAGTAATCGTCTCAGCGCGTGCTGACGAGCGGGCCTTTTGGACGCCTAAGCCTCCTGAAGCCTATGTCCGGGCTGTGACTTTGCGCACTTCTGCTTTTGCGGCGGGCGGGCAATATGGGCAGCAACGGAACAGGGGATTCCAATGCGCGCCTCCACCACCAACACCCAGGTTTTCACATTGTTCGGCGGCGGTTATGTGGCTGAATCGCATGGCCGTGGCCCGGCCCTGAGCGATCCGAAGGTGTTTTCGCTGGCCGGATGGGCAGCCGTTCTGGCCGTCTTGCTGGTCGGCGTGACCACCGCCGCCGCGTTCACGATCACCCATGTCGTGGCGGCGGGATTGAACTGAAGAAAGCTCCTTTGGCCTGACAGCGAGCCAGGCGGATTCAGCCACGGCCCGGCCGCCTGTGACTATCTCGATGATTTAGATCACGTGGGTACAAGCATACCCCCCTCCGCCGCGCGAACGGTCGCACATTCGTACGATCATTCAACGTGGAGGCTGGGATGGGCCAGCGCATTCCGTCTAAGTTCTTGATCTGCATGGCCGCAATCGTTGCGATTCAGATCGCCGTATTGCCGGGAACTCCCGTTCAAGCTCAGCCCGGCACCTCTCAATCCGGCACGCCGGGCGGCGGGCTTTCTCCAGAGATCCAATCGATCATCAACGCTCATCCGGCCGGTGGCGCGGCGCTTGCCGAGGCAATTCATGACGCGATTGCCCAAAATCCAAGTCTCGCTCAAGGATTGATCGCCGCGACGCAGGGAGTGCCCGACCGGCGCATATTGGGTGCGATGGCGGCTGGCTTGGCGCGCGCGCAAATCTCTTTAACGCGGCAAAATCCAGACGCGGCCAATATGATTTCCCAATTGGTGCAGGCGAATGCCGATCCGGTTTTCCAGACGGCATTCCACCTGGAGCGGGGGCAACAACTGGCCAATAGCAACTACCTGTACGGATTTGTTCCCCTAAGCCGAACAGGGATCGTCAGCCCGTCGCGGCCGTAAGAGGCGCCTACTCGGGCAGGCGCGGGATGTCGCGGCGCGCAATGATGTTGTGATGATGCACGGCGGCGGCCCATACAGCGCCCGCCGTTACAATCATCAGGCCGATCCAAATCAGGGTTTCCACGTCCGGCCCCGGTATTTTACAATGGGCGAAGGTAACGCCCGGTCGCGGCAATGCTATCGCACCGCGTCAATCTTGTCCTTGTCATGCGGAACGAGGCGGGCGCGTTCTCAAGTCCGGCGTATATCCTTTGTCAATTGGAACGAGCGCGTCGCGCCCTACGTTATCGGCAGGCGATTCTCACGGAGGAAACGACGATGCGCAAGATTGCTTTGGCCGCTGGACTGCTTTTGAGCGGCGTCGCGTACAGCAGCACAGCACAGGCCGCCGACCCCTATGCCTGGTGCGCCGAATATGCCGGTGGCGGCTTCGGCGGCGGCGGGACCAACTGTTATTTCGTAACGCACGCGCAGTGCCAGGCCGCGCTCACCGGCGGCGGCAGCGACTTCTGCCGGCCCAATCCGTTCTATACCGGTCGTGTGTCCAATCCCGAAGGGCGGCGGGTTCGGCGCGCGCAGTAAGCCCGGCGCTGAGCTGCGGACGATTCTTTGGGCGGTTTGTGAGGCATTCCGGTCCAGAGGATTGGTCGGAGCGGCGAGATTCGAACTCGCGACCCCCAGTCCCCCAGATTGACTTTCTGACGTTTCCGGGCTTCCCCGGTTTTCCCCAGACGCTCCAAAACCCTTGATTCTATTGTGTTCTATCATTACCGCTGTTTACTGGCGGGAGCC
>CAMAWG010000036.1 GCA_945861855.1 Rhodoplanes serenus | reverse complement strand
CGAAAGCGCAAACCAGTCAAGCCAAAACGCAGGTTTGCGCGACGGGAGAGTCAATGGGATGAATAATGCGGGCTAGGTATTCTGAACACGTTGGGTCTGACCGAAGATTGTATTGGCGCTCAGGCCATGACCGACAGCTCCTCGGCATTGACGATGATCAACGGCCTCTTGGGGAGCGCGATGTCGCGGCGCGACGCAGCGCTTCGCGAGATCGACCGGCGCCGTGCGGAAATCATCGATCCTCGCGGCGAGGCCGAGACGATCGACGGCGGCACCGGAGAACCCGTCACCCTGGCCCCCGATGCGGGCGTAGCGGACGGGAGGGCCTAACCATGACATCTCGTCGCAGAATCGAAGCCAACCGCCGCAACGCTGTTCGAAGCACCGGCCCTCGCAGCACTGCCGGGAAGCTTCAGTCCAGTCGCAACGCGCTGAAGTACGGCCTCTCCACCGGCATCGCGAATGAGCCTGGATATCTGGACGCTCTTGAGAAATTGACAAGGATGCTTGCCGGAGACACCTCCGACCTGCACCGTCTCGCCATCGCGCGGAGCGCAGCCCAAATCGAGCTTGAACTCAAGCGCGTGCGATTACTTCGGACGACGCTTCTCAGCTTGGCTAGGTTCGACCTCGCCTCGGATGCTGCGAAGCGCTTCTTAACAAACAAGGAGACAGCCGAACCCGTGGTCCAAGCACTTGGGAGGGTTTTAAAACTCGAGCGCTACGAACGTCGTGCGTTCTCGCGGCGCAAGCGGCTCTTCCGTGAACTGGCGCAGCTGCCCGCACTTGGCTCGGGGTAAAAGCATTGGCTTCGTTCTGCCAATTGCGATCATTCTGTCGAAGAGAGTCGGCCGCTCGGTCGGTTTTCTTCGGGCGCTTCGAGCACTGGCGGACTGCTGTCTGGTCGCCTAGCCCGCTGACGGCGTCGGCCAGCCCCGCTCGAACTTCACGCTCTTCACCACCTCGGTCACCACCCCGCACAGCGGCAGACTGATGCGCAGCCGGTCGGCTTCGCCGAGCACGATCCGCATGTCCTTCTCGGCCCAGGGCATCGGCTGTTCCTCCGGCCGCGTCTGCAGCGCCCAGTTGCCGGCGCTGGAATCGATCAGCGCCGTGCGCAGGCGCTCGGGATCGACGCCGAGTTTTTCGGCCAGCCGCAGCCCCTCGTAATTGGCCGAGATGCAGGCCCACAGGATCAGGTTGTTGACCATCTTGCCGACCTGGCCCGCGCCGAGATCGCCGACGTGATAGATCGAGCTTGCGAATGTCTGCAGCGCGGGCTTGCAGGCCTCGAACGCCGCCACGTCGCCTCCCACCATCGTCAGCATCTTGCCGGCCTCGGCGGCGGGCTCGCCGCGGGTGATCGGCATGTCGAGCAGCACGATGCCGGTGCCTTGAAGCTTGCCCGCGATCTTCGTCATGGTGCGCGGCGCGACCGTCGAGGCGATGCCGACAATGAGCCCGGGGCGGGCGGACGCCGCGATGCCGCCTTGGCCCAGCACGACGGCCTCGGCCTCTGCGTCGAAGCCCACCACGACGATCACGAAATCCGATTCGGCTGCGACCGCCTGGGGCGAAGCGGCGACCTTGATGCCTGAGCCCTCCGCCTGTGTGCGGGCAGCCGCGTTGACGTCGCAGCCAGAGACCTCGAAGCCGGCCTTGCGCAGATGCCGCGCCATCGGAAATCCCATCTTGCCGAGACCGACGATCCCGACGCGGCGAATGCTGATATCCATGGCTCGTTTCACTCCCTGATTGCGCCTCATCTTGCCACGCCTGCCGTGGGAATCGATGGCCCGCGTGCGCATGTTTGATCCAGCGCAATGCGCGGGTCCAAACCGCTACCGAGGCTCGGCGTGATCGGTCTATAGTCGGGCCGGACTTCCGGGAGCCTTGGATGAACGTCAGAACCGCTGCGCCTTCGGACACCCGCTTTTCCATGCGGGACCGCATGGCGATGTACAACGACAATGCGCTCAAGATCGGCCTGTTCGGCTCGAACTGCTCGTCCGGCCGCGCGGTGACCCAGGTGCCGGAGCGCTGGACCGGGAACTGGGAGGACAATCTGGCGCTCGCCCGCATGTCGGACGAGGCCGGCATCGAATTCATGCTGCCGGTCGGGCGCTGGAAGGGCTACGGCGGCGACACCGACTACATGGGCACGACGCTGGAGACCATCACCTGGGCCACGGGCCTGCTCGCCAAGACCAGGCGACTCATCGTGTTCGGCACCGTGCACGCGCCGCTTTTCCATCCGCTGATTGCGGCCAAGCAGTTCGTCACCGCGGATCATGTGAGCGGGGGCCGGTTCGGCCTCAACATCGTGGTCGGCTGGAACGAGGACGAATTCCAGATGTTCGGCGTCACCCAGCGCGAGCACGACGCGCGCTACGACTACGCCCAGGAGTGGCTCGAAGCGGTCAAGCTGGCGTGGGGGCCGCAGGAGGATTTCGACTACCAGGGCCAGTTCATCAAGCTCAAGAACGTGCGGGCCAAGCCCAAGCCCCATGGCGGCACCCGCCCGCTGATCATGAACGCCGGCGCCTCGCCGGCGGGCCGTGCCTTCGCGATCCGCAACTGCGACGCCTTCTTCACCCAGGCCTCGCGCACCTCGATGGCCGAGACGGCGAAGACCGTGCAGGCGGCAAAGGACGACGCCAAGGCGCAAGGGCGCGAACTCGACGTCTACGCGGTCGGCGTCGTCACCTGCCGCCCGACGGAGAAGGAGGCGAAGGAGTATTACAACTACGCCACGATCGAGAATGCCGACTGGTCGGCGGTCGACGGCATCCTCGGCAAGAAGAACATCTCGCCTGCGACCGTGGGCGAAGAGGAGTTCCAGAAGCAGCGCCACCATTATGCGCATGGCCTCGGCGGCCTGCTCATGGTCGGCGATCCCGACCAGATCGCCAGACAGCTCGCCGACCTGCACACCGCGGGTCTGCGCGGCATCGGCTTTTCGTTCGTCAATTACCTCAAGGAGCTGCCGTATTTTTGCGACGAGGTGCTGCCGCGGCTCGAACGCATGGGCATCCGGCAGAAGCGTCCGTAGGACACCGATTGCCGCGCTACCGGTTGCGCGAGCGAAGCCACGTCCACGCATCGGCGATCTGCACGTCCAGCCCGGATCGCGTCGGCGTCCAGCCGAGCACGGCCCGCGCCCGCGCAGCCGTTCCCACCAGCGCCGGAGGATCGCCCGCTCGGCGCGCCCCGATCTTCACCGGGACGGTGCGTCCGCACACCCGCTCGGCCGCGGCGATCACCTCCTTGACCGAATGGCCGCGCTCGTTGGCGAGATTGAACGCGCCGCTCGCACCACCCGCGATCAGATAATCGAGCGCGCGCAGGTGGGCGTCGGCGATGTCCATGACATGGACGTAGTCGCGGATGCAGGTGCCGTCCGGCGTATCGTAGTCCGTCCCGAAAATCTGGATCGGCGCGCCGCCGCGCGCGGCTTCGAGCACCAGCGGGATCAGATGGGTCTCGGGATCGTGCCTCTCGCCGATCTCGCCGTCCGGATCGGAGCCCGCCGCGTTGAAGTAGCGCAGCGCCACCCACGGCAGCCGGTGCGACGCGCCGAGGTCCGCCAGCATGCGCTCGACGAAGAGCTTGGAGAAGCCATAGGGGTTGATCGGGCGCTGCGGGTGGTCTTCGCCGATCGGCACCTGGTCGGGCACGCCGTAGGTCGCGCAGGTCGACGAAAACACGAAGGGCAGGGGACCGAACTCGGTCACCGCTTCGAGAAGTCCGGCGCTGCCGGTGACGTTGTTGCGGTAGTAGAGCAGCGGATTCTCGACCGACTCCCCGACGGCGGCAAAGGCCGCAAAGTGCATCACCGCGTCCGGCCGGTGGCGCTCCAGCACCTCGCGGACGCGGGTCTTGTCCGCGGTGTCGCCGATCTCCAGGGGGCCGAACCTCGCCGCGTCGCGATGCCCGCGCGACAGGTTGTCGTAGACCACCGGCTCATGGCCGCTCAGGGCCAGCGCCTTGCAGGCGTGGCTGCCGACGAAACCAGCGCCGCCGGTCACGAGAACTTTCAAGCGCGCTCCCGTTCGCTCACTGTGGGCGGCTATTCTGTGTCCGATTTCGGCGCTGGGCCAAACTCAATCGCCGCCGTTTCCCACAACAAAGAGCGGCGGCGGATGGGGGAGCGGCGCCCGCCCTCAATCCAGCTTCATCCCGACCGCCTTGATCACCTTCTCGCGGGTCCCGGCCTGCGAGCGGATGAAGGCCCCGAACTCCTCCGGGCTCTTGCTGATGGTAGGCTCGATGCCGGCGGCGAGCAGGCGGTCGCGCACCTCCTTGGCCGCCATGACCTTGGCCAGCGATGTGTGCAGGCGGGTGACGATCTCGCGCGGGGTGCCGGCGGGCACCACCACGCTCTGCCAGATGCCGAGGTCGAAGCCGGGGAGGGTCTCCCCGATGGTCGGGATTTCGGGGGCGATCGACAGCCGCTGGCCGCCCGACAACCCGAGAATCTTGATCTTGCCGTCCCGCCACAGCGGCAGCGCGACATTGGCGCTTTCCATGCCGAGCTGGATGTCGCCGGCCAGGAGGCCGGTGATCTGCGTGGTGCCGCCCTTGTAGGGGACCTGGGTGATGTTCACGCCGGCCATCTGGTTGAACAGGCTCGCGATCACCTGCGAGGTCGGCGTGCTGACGCCGACGTTCAGCTCGCCCGGCTTCGCCTTGGCGAGATTGATCACGTCCTGCACGGTCTTGACCGGGACGTTGTTGTTGGCCTCGAACACCGACGGAATGTAGGCAACGAGCGCGACCGGCTCGAAATCCTTGAGCGGGTCATAGGACAGCTTCGAATAGAGGAACTGGTTCATCACCAGCGTGCCGTCAATCGCCAGCAGCAGCGTGTAGCCGTCGGGCCTGGCCTTGGCCACGAACTGCGCGCCGATGATGGTGTTGGCGCCCGGCCGGTTGTCGATGATCACCTGCTGGCCCAGGTCCTCGCCCATCCTCTGGCCGATCAGCCGGCCGAGCACGTCGGCGGGGCCGCCCGGCGCGAACGGCACGATCAGCGTGATCGCCCGCGTGGGATAGGATTGGGCGAGGGATGGCGAGGCGAGGGCGAATAATGTTGCTATCGCCAGGACCAGATTCAACGCGCGAAATTTCATGAACATCCTCCCGATTTAGCTTCTTGTCCGGACCTCATCCTGAGGAGCGGCCGAAGGCCGCGTCTCGAAGGATGGCGACGACCTCCCTTGCAGCCATGCTTCGAGACGCATCGCACCGCAGCCAAGTTTACGCAGGCTGCGCCTGCTATGGCGATGCTCAGCATGAGGCCGTTACCCGTTCAAGCTCTGCATCAGCCGGCCGAGCTGCGGCATCGGCTTCACCGCCCCGACCTTCGCCGCGAGCCGCCTCATGCAGCCCCACAGCACCGCCTGGTTGCTGTTGACCACCGGCTTGCCGAGCGTCCGCTCGATCTCGGCGATCGCCTCGATCTGCGTGGTGTTGGTGCAGGACAGGAAGATGCCGTCGGCGTCGGGCCGGTCGTTCTCCTTGGCGAGCCGCGCCCAGTCCTGCGGCGTTACGCTGCCGAAGTTCTTGGCTTCAAGTTTCAGCGCAACGTCCGCGACCACGGTCACCCCCGCGGCGGTGAGATAGTCGATCACCGCCTTGTTGCTCTTGTAGGGCGTCAGCAGCACCACCTTCTTCATGCCGAGCGTCTGCAGCGCGTCGAGCACCAGCCGGCTCGTCGCCATCGCGTCGATCCCGGTGGCGTCCTTGACGATATCGAGAATCTTGCCTTCGCCCTGCGGCCCCTGGGTCATCGACGTGTCGGTGCAATGGAACACGATGACGTCGGGATGCGCGTCCGACAGGAGCTTCGCCGCGTCCGCGATCTCGCCCTTCATCTCCGGCAGCGGCCGCTTCCATTCGCCGGCGACGCGAGCGCGCGCGATGTTGATGCCAAGGCCCTCGGGCGCGAAATGGTTGAACTGCGGTTCGCTGAAGGTGTTGACCGACGGGATGATCAGCCCGACGCGGGCGCGGGGCGGGATCATCGCCGCGGAGTCCTTGGCGATGGCGGGCATCACGTTCATGGCGTTCCCTCGCTGTTGACCGTCGCGTCCGGAGCGACGGGAGCTCATCTTCAATCGAGCTTGATTCCGCTTTCCTTGTAGACCTTGGTCCATCGCTCGGCCTCAGTGCGGAAGTATTTGTCGAACTCCTCGGGCGTGGTGGTCACCGGGAAAATCCCGGCCTTCTCCAGCCGGTCGGCGACCGCCGCATCGTTCGTGGCGCGGACCACGTCGGCCTGGATTTTCCGTACGATGGCGGGCGGCGTGCCGGCCGGCGCGACGAGGCCGATCCAGCTCGACATCTCGTCGATCGCCAGGCCTGACGCCTCCGACAGCGGCTTGACGTCGGGCAGCGGCGGCAGCGCCCGGTTGTTGAGCTTGGCGAGCGGACGGAACTGGCCGCCCCGGATCAGCGGCAGGCTCGGCGCGATGCCATCGACGATGAAGTCGACGCTGCCGGTGAGCAGGCCCTGCACCACCTCGGCGCTGCCCTTGTAGGGGATGAGCTGCACCTCGATTCCGGCGGCCTTGGCGAAGGTGGCGCCCGCGAGCCGCGTGATGGTGATGCCCGCGCCGTAGTTGAGCTTGGTCGCGCTCGCTTTCCCGCGCGCGATCAGCTCGGCGATGGTCTTCGGCCCGTCGCTCGCCCGCACCGTCAGCAGCGACGTGTTCTTCGCGGTCAGCGTGATCGCGGCGAAATCCTTGAACGGATCGTAGTTCATCGAGGCGCCGGTCGCAGGATTCATCACCAGCGTCGTGTCCATCGCGGCGAGCAGCGTATAGCCGTCGGCCGGCGACTTCGCCACCATCTGCGCGCCGATGCCGGTGTTGGCGCCGGGGCGGTTCTCGATCACCACGCCCTGGCCCCACATCTCTGACAGCTTCTGCCCGAGGATACGCATGTTGACGTCGGTCGGCCCGCCGGCGGGGAACGGCACGACGATTTTTACCGGGCGGTTCGGGAAATCGCCGCTGCCTTGCGCTGAGGCGGGGGCAGTGGTTGCGGCGGCGAGCAATACGAGGGCGAGGAGCGCGCGCATGGTCATGCCCCGAGCTTGCGTGTGACATCGTCGAACAGGTCGTCGACGGCGATCTTCTTCGGGATGAGCTGCTGCCTGACGGAGTAATCGATGATCCGCTCCAGCGCCTGCCGGTTCGCTTCGACGCCGAAGCGGTAGGGGTCCTGCGCGCCCTTCGGCGCCGCCTTGTCGAACTCCCGCGCCTCCTTGAACACCCGGAAGATTTCCTCCACCACGTCCGGCCGCTCCTTGGCGATCTTCTCACGCACGATCACCATATGGTTGACCGCCACGCCGCCATGCGTCTCCGCCCATTTTCTGTTGGCGGCCTCGGCATCGGGCACAAGCGTCTTGAAGCGCGGGTCGGGGAACTTGTCGCCGATCAGGGCTGCGTCCACCTCGCCGTCGATCAGCATCTGCGGGAGCTGCTTGGTTTCCGACGCCCGCGTGACGAAGGAGGGGTCCTTGTATTGCGCGACGTGCGGGTCCTCCATGGTGATGATCTGCACCTTGTTCCAGTCCACGCCGTAGTCCTCGGCAAGGATGCCGCGCACCCAGATGCCGGTGGTCTGCGTGTAGGAGCGCACGCCGAACCTCTTGCCGTTCAGGTCCGACGGTTTCATCGGCCCGCGCTCGGAGTTGTAGGCGACGGTGTGGAGCTGGCCGCGGCCCAGCACGGTGGCCGGCAGCAGCACATAAGGCAATCCGTACACCTTGGCCTGCAGGAAGGTGACGATGGCGAGTTCCCCGCAGTCGAACTTGTGCTCGCGCACCATCGGCTTGAAGCCGCGGTTGGGCACTGGGAAGTCCGGGAAATCGAACTCGATCAGGTCGGATTTGACCCGTCCGTCCTTCAGCGCGACCACGTTGGGATAGCTGCCGAGCAGCGTATGCAGTTTCACCTTGTCGGGTCGGGTCAGCACGGCGTTACTCCCGTCAGTTTCTGGCCAGCGCCGGATAGAGCTTGAGCGCGGTCTTGGTGAAGATGTGATCTTGATCCTGCTGCGGCAGGAAGGAAAGCGCCTTGCGGGCCATGTCGATCAGGCCCGGCAGCGGGGGCTTGGCGGCGGGGAAGTTCGAGCCCCAGCAGATGCGCTCGGCGCCGAATTCCGCCACCGCCTTGCCGAGAAACGCCTCCGGCGTGGACCGGCCCGTCACCGACTGCTCGATCGGGCGGTGGGTCAGCTTCAGATGCAGGTTGGGGTACTTCGACAGCGCCCACAGGGGTGCCGCCGAGGCAAAAGGCGGCCCGTCGGCTGCTTCCGCCCGGGCGAAATGGTCGAGGATCACCGGCACCCTGGAAAACCGCTTCAACACGGTTTCCAGGAGCGGCAGGCCCTTCACCCGCATCTGCATGCAGACCGAGGTCCCGGTGTCGCTGGCGTACTGCCAGGCGGGCCAGGCCGCCTCCTCGGCGAAAAAGGTCTCCTGCTCGGCATGGGTCGAGCCGGAGGTGAAAATGCGCATCCCGGTGAGGCCCTTGGCCATCCAGTGCTTCATCTTTGCCACGGCATCGGGCGCCACCACGTCCACCGAGAACACGCCGGTGAACCGCTCGGGATGCGCCGCGACCGAATCCGCCACGTAGGAGTTGTCGAAGGCATAGGCCGACGACGCCTGCACCAGCACCGCCTTGTCGACGCCGGCCTCTTTATTGGCTGCCACCATGTCCGGATAGTCGATCGGATGCTCCGCCGACCAGTCCGACTGTTTTCCGAACAGCGGCGCCAGGGGGTATTTCTTCGTATCCGTCGCGATGACGTGGGTGTGGGTGTCGATGATCATTTCGATTTCATTTCATGCGGGCACCGCGCCATGAGTTTGTCATGGCCGGGCTTGTCCCGGTCATCCCGATTAGGTGAGCACTGCGCTACATGAAGCGGGATCGCCGGGTCTCGGCGCTTCGCGCCGGCCCGGTGATGACGGCAGAGAATAGGGCGAGCGCCTCACTTCTTCACCGGCAACACCGCCGCGAACTTGCTCCCGCGCACGCACATCCTTCCGCGCGAATCCTGCCAGAGCTTTTCCGTCTTGTGCAGATGGCCGAGCGCGCGGGCCACGGTGTTGAAGTCGTAGCCCGAAAACCGCTCAGCGATGTCGGTGTAATACAGCGGCGCCTTGTCGATGGCTTCGAGGATCTTGTTCGCCAGGTCCTCGACCTCGCGTTCCGCGCCGTGCTTGCCGATCGTGTCCTTCTTGCCCTTCACATAGTCGTCGACCTTCGCCGTGTCCGCATAGGCGTAGGTGATGCGCTCGTAGTGTTCGAGCGGGATGCCCTCGGGGATGGTGGCGTCGATGCCGACCTTCGCCCCGACCGGCACCACGCCCGCGCCCTGCAGCAGGCTCGGGTCCAGCGGCTTCGCCCGCGCGCCGGGAATGACGATCACGTCCTTGTCGCCCTGCACGCGCGTGGCGATGGCCCATTCCACGTCGGTCGGGTCGTTGACGTCGATGTCGTCGTCGACCACGACGACATGCTTCAGGTCCATCACCGACAGCGCCGCCAGCAGCGCATTCTTGCCTTCGCCGGCACCCTTCTTGATCGAGATCACCGCGTGCCAGAACGCGCAGCCGCCGAGCGTGACGTTGATGTCCTTCACCTGCACGTTCGCGGTCCGCAGCGCCTGCCGGATCGAGGCATAGCGTGTCGGCGCCGCGAGCCAGGTGTTCTCCCACGGCATGTGCAGGTTGTAGTAGATCGCGTCCTTGCGCATCGAGATCGCCTTGATGCGAACCAGCGGGTTCCAGTGCAGCCCGCCCATCAGCCTCGTGAACTCGCCGAACCGGCCCTCCGGATAGGTCCAGCCGGTCGGCAGGATTTCCGCCTCCAGAACGATTTCGGCGTCGGCGATGTAGGGCATGTCGATGGTGGAGCAGGGGGCAAGATCGACCGCCTCGCCGCGAAGCCCGCCGGCGATCGCCATCTCGTCGACGCCGAGCGGCGCGCGATAGCCCGAGCCGGTGATCTCGAACGGATGCGTGCCGATGCTGATCGAGATCGGCAGCGGCTCCTTCCGCTCGAAGGCGCGCTGCGCGAACAGCCGCATGTTGTTCGGCGTGACGATGTCGATGCCGGTGAGCGCCTTCTCCTTGACGATGAAGCGGTAGATTCCGCTGTTCATGCCAAGCTCGGGATCGCGCGCGATCACGACGCCGGCGGTGATCATCGGCCCGCCGTCGTAGATCGACGACATCGGGATCGGCAGTTTGTAGAGATCGACGTCGTCGCCCACGAGCGTCACTTCGCGGGTCGGCGAACCGTTCACACGCCTCGGCGGGATCGGGTTGGCGATCGCCGCCGCGAGCTTCTGCTCGATCTCGCCGAAGTTCTCGCAACCCATCGACATGGTGGCGCGCTCTTTCGAGCGGATGATGCCGGAGACCACCGGCATGTCGTAGCCGATCACCTTGTGGAAAAAGAGCGCGGTCTTGGCCTGATCGACCAGCGTGGCGATGTGGCGGATGTCGACCGCCTGGTGCAGGTCGACAAGCTCGCCCGCCTGCCGCAGCCGGTCCAGGAACTGGCGAAAATTCTCTTTCATTTCAATGGTCTCCGGGCGGGCAGGGCTTGATTGAGCCTAACCTACTGGCCGGGGCTTGGCCGGGCAATCCACTTGGGGCGCTGCTTTCCAAGTCAACGGTGTTCGGATATTCCGGCTTCATGACCGAGACGAACTGGCCGAACCTTCGCGAGAGCGATTTCATCATCCGCGATTTCCGCTTCGCCAGCGGCGAAACCCTGCCAGAGCTGCGGCAGCATTATTTCACGATCGGCACGCCGCACGCCGATGCCGCGGGCCGCATCGCCAACGCTGTGCTGCTCATTCACAACACCAGCGGCACGGCCGGCACCTGGCTGGAGCCCGGCCTCGCCGGTGAGCTGTTCGGCCCAGGCCAGCCGCTCGACGCCGCGCGGCACTATCTGATCATTCCCGACATCATCGGCTTCGGCTGCTCCAGCAAGCCGAGCGACGGCCTGCGCGCCCGATTTCCGTACTACCGCCTGCACGATGTCGCTGTGGCGCAGCACCGGCTTGTCACCGAAGGCCTGAACATCCCGCATCTCAAGCTGGTGATGGGCCTGTCGCTCGGCGGCATGCTCACCTGGATGTTCGGCGGGATGTTTCCGGATTTTGCGGACGCGCTCGTTCCGGTCGCGAGCCAGCCCGGACCGATGAGCGGGCGAAACTGGATCCAGCGCCGGGTCAACGTCGAGGCGATCCGCAACGACCCGGAATGGAACGGCGGCGACTACGACAAGCAGCCGTCGAACTGGGCCTGGGTCGCGCCGCTCTCCGCCTTGTTCACCCAGAACGTCGTCCGCATCCAGGAGCGCGGCGCCACGCGCGAACAGGCCGACGCGTTCTACCGGCAACTGGTCGAAAACGCGAAGAAGGGCGACGCCAACAACCGGCTCTATCAGATCGAGTCGACGATGGATTACGATCCGTCCGCCGATCTTGAAAAGATCAAGGCCAGGCTGTTCGCCATCAATTTCGCGGATGATGCGGTGAACCCGCCCGAGCTGGGCGTGCTTGAGGCGGGCGTCGCGCGCATTCGTGGCGCGCGTTGCGTGGTGGTGCCGGCATCGCCCCGATCGCAGGGGCACCAGAACGCGACGAACGCGGCGGTCTGGAAGAGCCATTTGGCTGAATTTCTGGGCCAAAAATAACTTATCCCCGCTCGCTCCGGCGCTCCATCCCCACGTTTCGGGGGAGAAGGAAAACAGGGCAGACGCCCCGCGTCTCAAATAATAGGGGCAGCGGAGCGTTGGCTAAACCCTACCCCGTCATTCCGGGGCGCGAGCGTAGCTCGCGAGCCCGGAATCCATAGCCACCATCGGAGCGTTCATGCACAGACAGGGATTATGGATTCCGGCTCTCGCTTCGCTCGGCCGGAATGACAAGTAGCCGCGCCGTGCGCTAAGCAAGGTGCTGAAAAGGACGGAGGAACATGTGGCCGGAAATACGATGAAGGCACTGGTGCTGCGCAAGCATGGCGGCCTCGACGAGCTTCAGGTGGTCGGCGATTATCCGATGCCGCAGGTGGCCGAGGGCCATGTGGTGATCCGCGTGCGGGCCTCGTCGTTCAACTACCACGACGTGTTCACGGTCAAAGGCATGCCGGGCATCAAGGTGCCGTTCCCGGTCATCATTGGCCTCGACATGGCTGGCGAGGTTTCCGAGGTCGGTCCCGGCGTCACCAAGTGGAAGGCCGGCGACCGCGTGCTGGTCAATCCGGTGAACAAACGCAAAGGTTTGATGGGCGAGATGCTCGACGGCGGCATGGCGGAGTATTGCCTGGTGGCGGCCGATCAGCTCGTCGCCATGCCCGATGGCGTGAGCTTCGAGGATGCTGCCTCCCTGCCGGTCGCCTATGGCACCGCGCACCGCATGCTGATCACCCACAAGACCGTGAAGGCGGGCGATCGCGTCATCGTGCTGGGCGCATCGGGTGGTGTCGGCACTGGCTGTGTGATCCTCGCAAACCTCCTCGGCGCCGAGGTGATCGCCTGTGCGTCGAGCGAGGACAAGAGGCGCCGCCTGAAGGAGCTCGGCGCCGACGAGGTGGTGGATTACACCAAGGTCGACTGGTCGAAATGGGCGGTGGAGAAATACGGCAAGCCGCAGCGGCGCTCCTATGAGGGCGGCGTCGACGTGGTGGTTAACTTCACGGGCGGCGACACCTGGGTGCCGTCGCTCCGCTGCATCAAGCGCGGCGGCAAGCTGCTGGTCTGTGGCGCGACCGCGGGTCACGACCCGAAGGAGGATCTGCGCTACGTCTGGAGCTTCGAGATCGAGATCAAGGGCTCCAACAGCTTCTACGACGACAACCTGTCGGCGCTGATGGAGATGATCCAGCAGGGCAAGATCAAGCCGGTGATCGACAAGGTGCTGCCGCTCGAGCAGGCGGCCGAAGGGCTGCGGCTGATCCAGGACCGGGAGATTTTCGGCAAGGTGGTGGTGACCCCATGAACGACAAACCCAAGAGCCCGGGGGCGGACCTGACGCTGGAGCAGGTCCAGGCGCTCGTCACGCGCGCGCCATTTCACAAGTGGTTGGGCCTGAATGTTATCGCGGTGGGCGATGACTGGATCGAGATCAAGGCCACCTGGCGCGAGGAATGGGTGGTCAATGTCGATCGCCGGTTTACCCACGGCGGCATCCTGGCCGCGTTGATCGATCTCGGCGCCGACTGGGCGATGGTGAAAAAGCTCGGCCGCGGCGTGCCCACGATCGACATGCGCGTGGACTACCACGCCATCGCGCTGCCTGGCGACCTCACCATCAAGGGCAAGGTCATCCGTATGGGCGGCCAGTTCTCGACCGCCGAGGCGTCGATCTTCGACGCCCAGGGCAAGCTGCTGGCGAGCGGCCGCGGCACCTACTTCACCGCGCCGCCGCCCCCGCCGAAATCGTGATGCCGGCGCAGTTCAAGAATCTTGGCGACCTGATTGGCCGCGACCGCGACCTCTCCAAGCTCGCGATCATCGACCTCGGCGGCGAGGAGGTGCCGTGTGAATACACCTATGCCGAGCTTGACGGCATGACGACGGGCGTTGCGCGCGCGCTCGTCAGGCGCGGGCTTGCGCGCGGCGACCGCATCGCCATCCTCTCGGCCAACCGGACCGAATACATCGCCGCCTATTTCGGCATCATGCGCGCAGGCTTCGTCGCGGTTCCGGTGAACTACCGGTTCCCGCAGAAGACCATCCATTTCATCATCCGGGACGCGGGCGCAAAGCTTGTGTTCTGCGACCGCGCCAGCCGCGACAACAGCCCGGAAGATTTGCCGGCCGTCGTGTTCGGCGACGAGGGCGGCGACGGCTTCGACCGTTTCGTCGATCCCGGCGAGTTCGAAACCGTGATCCCGGAGCCCGACGAGCCGGCGATGTTCCTTTACACGTCGGGCTCGACTGGCGTGCCGAAGGGCGTCGTGCTCTCGCACCGGAGCCACATCTGGGTGGTGGAGACGCGGCTTTCGCCCGATCTCGAGCGCCATCGCTATCTGATCGCGGCGCCGCTCTATCACATGAACGCGCTGGCGCTGGCGAAGCTTGCCTGCGCGGCGCATGCCACGATCGTGCTGCTGCCGAAGTTCGAGGCCAAGGCCTATATCGAGGCTATCGGTCGGTATCGTCCGACCTGGCTCACGGCGGTGCCGCCGATGATCGCCATGATGCTGCGCGAGCCCGCCACGCTCGCCAGGACCGATCTGTCGAGCGTCGAGTTCATCCGCATGGGCTCGGCGCCGGTGAGTGCGAGCCTGATGGAATCGATCCATCGCGCGCTGCCGAAGGCCAAGGTGACCAACGCCTATGGCACGACCGAGGCGGGGCCGGTGGTGTTCGGCCCGCATCCGAAAGGTCTGCCGCAGCCCGACAGCTCGGTCGGCACGCCGCACCCGCAGGTGCAGCTTCGCCTGGTCGACGGCGGCGACCGGAATGCCAGGCAGGGCGTGCTGGAAATGAAGTGCCCAGCGCTGATGAACGGCTATCACAACCGGCCGGACGTGCCGCCGCCGTTCACCAAGGACGGCTTCTACATCACCGGTGACGTGCTCCGCCGCGACGGCGATGGATTCCATTACTTCGTCGGGCGCACCGACGACATGTTCGTGTCGGGCGGCGAGAACATCTATCCGACCGATGTCGAGAAGATGCTCGAAAAGCATCCCGATGTCGGGCAAGCGGTGGTCATCCCGGTCGACGATGACATCAAGGGAACGAAGCCGGTTGCATTCGTGATACCGAAGGCCGGGCGCACGCCGACCGAGGACGCGATCAAGAAATACTCGCTGGAAAACGCGCCGGCTTATCAGCACCCGCGCTTCGTCTGGTTCATGGACGAATTGCCGCTCGCGACAACCAACAAGGTCGACCGTGTGGCGCTTCGCAAGCTCGCGGAGGAGCGTGTGGCGGCGGCGGCAGTGTGATGAGCTAACGCGGGAACTCGGAGCAGGGTCATTGGCAAAGATATTCTTCACCGCCAACATTCAGCGCCATGTGGTCTGCCCGGAGACCGAGGCCGCAGGCCACAGTGTGCGCGAAGTTCTGGACAATGTTTTCGCCGGCAATCCCCTGGCGCGATCGTATGTGCTTGATGACCAGGCCGCGCTGCGCCGCCATATGACGATCTTTGTCGATGGTCACGCCATTCGCGACCGGGCGCGCTTGTCGGATCCGGTTGGAGAAAGCAGCACGATCCGCGTATTCCAGGCATTGTCAGGAGGTTAAGCATGAGCGACACACTGCTTGTTTCGACACGCAAGGGGCTGTTCCGGGTTGTCCGCAAGAACGGCAAGTGGGACATCGAGCGTGTCGACTTCCTCGGCGACAATGTCACTCTCACGCTGACCGACCCCCGCGACGGGCGCCACTATGCTGCGCTCGATCATGGCCACTTTGGCGTCAAACTGCATCGCTCGACGGCTGTGGGATGGGAGGAGATAGCGGCGCCGGTGTATCCGCCCAA
Source organism: Rhodoplanes serenus (assembly GCA_945861855.1). Lineage (GTDB taxonomy): Bacteria > Pseudomonadota > Alphaproteobacteria > Rhizobiales > Xanthobacteraceae > Z2-YC6860. Next base: position 16,267 of record CAMAWG010000036.1, on the reverse strand, counting down.
GCCCGAGGGGCTGGAAGAGAACGACATGTGGGGTCGTCCATTGGCCTGGAGCACGGCGCGCATCTGGGCGCTCGCGGCGGGCGGCGCCGACGAGCCGGGGGTGATCTGGTGCGGCACACAGCCGGGCGGCCTGTTCCGCTCGACCGATCACGGCGAGAGCTGGGAAATAATCCGCTCGCTGTGGGAGCATCCCAAGCGAAAAATGTGGATGGGCGGCGGCGCCGACCTACCCGGCATTCATTCGATTCTGATCGACCCGCGCAATTCAAAGCGTGTGTGGATTGCCGTATCGACCGGCGGCATCTGGTTCACCGAGGATGCCGGCGCGAATTGGACGCAGCGCGGCGAGGGCATGAGGGCCGATCACGTTCCGCCGGAGCTGACAAACGACCCTGTCGCCCAGGACGTGCATTGTCTCGCGCAAAGCGCCGCGACCACGCGGCGCATGTGGGTGCAGCACCACAACGGCATTTTCATTTCGTCCGATGAGGGCCGCACGTTTTCGGAGATCACCGGCGTTGAGCCTTCGACCTTCGGGTTCCCGGTGGTCGTGCATCCGCGCGATCCGGACATGGCGTGGTTCGTGCCTGAGATCAAGGACGAGAAGCGCATCCCGCGCGATGGCCGGCTGGTTGTCACGCGCACGCGCGATGGGGCCAAGAGCTTCGTGACTTTGACCGAAGGACTGCCGCAATCGCACGCCTATGACGTCGTTTACCGTCATGCGCAGGCCATCGATGGGACCGGCAACCGTCTCGCGTTCGGCTCGACAACGGGCGGCCTGTGGGTGAGCGAGGACCAGGGCGACAATTGGGCCTGTGTTACGCACACCTTGCCGCCGGTATATGCGGTACGGTTCGCATAGCCCGGCAGGATGAGCCGCTTGGAGAGCGATGGACGAACTGCCGCTCGCCTCGAGCGGTTTCCCGATCAGTTCGTCTTGAGCCCGATCGCGGCGACCACCGGCTTCCAGCGCTCGAATTCCTCGGCCATGTAGCGCCGCGCCGAGTCCGCGGTGAAGTGGGGCGCGGCTTCGAAGCCTGAGGCGGTCAGGATCTTCTCGAACTCCGGGTTGTCGACGGCCTTCTTGGTGGCCGCTGAAAGCGCATCGGTGGCGGCCTTGGGCGTCGCGGCGGGCGCGTAGATACCGAGGAACAATTGCCCGATCATGTTCGGCACGCCTTGCTCGATGGAGGTCGGGATGTCCGGTGCGCCCTTCAGCCGCTCCTTGGAGTTGATCGCGATGATCCTGATCTTGTCGGCCTTGTGGAACGCGAGGAGTTGACCGCTGATGTTGGGCGACATGATCGGAATATGTCCGCTCACGAGGTCGGCGATGCCGGGGCCCGCGCCCTTGTAGGGCACGTGCACCACGTCGGTCATGCCGGTGCGGAGCTTGAACATTTCACCGGAGAGGTGGCTCATCGTGCCGGCTCCCGCCGAGCCGTAGGACAGCTTGCCGGCGTTGGCCTTCACATGTGCGACCAGTTCCTTGACATTCTTGGCAGGCACCGACGGATGCACGGCAATCGACGTGGTGCTGACGGCAAAGATGGCGATGGGCACGAAATCGCGGTTGGGATCGTAGGCCACGTTGCTCATGGTCATGGTGTTCAGCACCATGGTGCTGGTGCTGCCGAGTGCGACGGTGTGGCCGTCGGGTTCGGAGCGCTTGACCTCCATGATGCCGAGCGTGCCGCCCGCGCCGCCGACATTCTCGACATAGACCGATCCGAGGACGGGCTTCATCCGCTCGGCCCACTGGCGGCCGACGATGTCGTTCACGCCGCCGGCCGAGAACGGCACCACGAGCCTGATCGGCCGGCTGGGGAAAGCGGCCTGGGCGAACGCCCGCGGCATCGCAAATGCGGTGGCGGTGGCGGCAAGGCCGTATTTCAGAACATCGCGGCGGTTCATTGGAGTTGCTCCCGTCATTGCACTTTGAATCCGGTGGCCTTGATGATCGGCGCCCAGCGCGCGAGTTCGCTGACGACCTCCCGTTGCCCGGCTTCGGATCCGGAATCGAGCACCGGCTCAAAACCCGATTTGACGATCGTCTCCTGAACCTGCGGGTCGGCCATCGCGGCCCGCGTTTCGTTCGCAAGCTGGTCGATGATCGCCTTTGGGACGCCGGAAGGCGCGAACAGGCCGTTGAAGTTCTCGGCCACCATGCTCGGAAGTCCCGCCTCGATCGCCGTCGGAATATCCGGCGCGGCCTGCAACCGTTTCCGCGAAGCGACGGCGAGAATGCGGACTTTGCCGGTACGGTGCAATTGCAGGAGCGGCCCGCCGACGTTCGGGGTCATCATCGGAATATGCCCGGCGGCGAGGTCCGTGACGCCCGGTGCCGCGCCCTTGTAAGGAACATGCGTGATGCCCGGCACGCCGATGAGCTGCTTGAACAGCTCGCCCGCCAGATTTGTTATGGTGCCCGCGCCGGCCGATCCGTAGGACAGCTTGGTGGGATTGGCCTTCGCGTAATCGATCAACTCCTTGAGCGTGCGGGCGGGCACCGACTCGTGCACCACGATCGAGGTGGGCGAGATCGCCATGATGTAGACCGCCTGGAAATCCTTCACCGGATCGTAGGGCGGCTTCTCGGCGATCGCCGGGATGATGACCTGGGTGCTGGTGTTGCCGAACAGGAGCGTCTCGCCGTTGGGCGTCGAACGCGCCACTTCGGTCGCGCCGATCACGCCGCCGCCGCCGCCCTTGTTCTCCACCACGACGGTGCCGAACTTGGCCTTCATCCGCTCGGCCCAGAGCCGTCCGACCACGTCGGTCGCGCCGCCGGGCGAGAACGGAACGATCAGCTTGATCGGCCGGTCGGGAAAGCCGAACGCCGGGACGGGCAAGGTCGCGGCGGCAAGCGAGGCCAATCCGTATTGGAGAAAATCGCGTCGATTCATTAGTTATCCTCGGTGGGGGCGGCGTGTGTCATTCTCTTATGCTAACAGAGCGGCCGGGAAAACAACCGCGACAAGACGGAGCAGGCTTTGACCGCCGATCGCGCACCCAGCGCCGAAATTGACCGAAATTTGCCGGTGGGCGGCGAAATCTTTCTCGATCATATCGGCCATTTCGTGCGCGATGCGGATGCCGCAGCCCGGGCGCTGATCCGCGCCGGCTTTGCCCCAACCCCCGTGTCGGTACAAGCCAATCCCGACGGCACCCCCACCGGGACGGGCAACGTCACGGCCATGTTCAGCCGCGGCTATATCGAGGTGCTGTTCAAGACCGCCGACACGCCGCTGGGGCGCGAGTTCGAGGATTCGCTTTCGGACCATGCCGGGGTGCACCTGGCGGCATTCTCGATCGCCGACGCGGAGGGCCAGCACCGGCGCCTGACCGAAGCGGGCTTTGCCATGCGGTCGCTGGTGCAATTCCAGCGCCCGGTCGAGACCGTGGCCGGGCCGGGCGTTGCGGCCTTTACCGTGGTGCGGCTCGAACGCGGCGCGATGGCGGAGGGGCGCATCCAGATGCTCGCCCATCGCACCGAAGACACGGTGTGGCAGAAGCGCTGGCTGACGCATCGCAACGGCGCGCTGGGTCTTGTCGATCTGGTGGTGGTTTCCGCCGATGTTGCGGAGGCCGCGGGACGCTTCGTGCGCTTCACCGGCCACGAAGCCCGGCCCACGAAATTCGGGCAGGCCATCGCGCTCGACCGCGGCCGGGTGAGCTTGTTTTCCAAAGAGGCATTCGCCGCGATGTTTCCGGAAATTGCGATTCCGCGCCTGCCGTTCATGGGGGCCTATGCGGTGCGAGTGCAATCGCTCGCCGCGGTCGAGGCGCTGCTGACGCAGGAGCGCATGGCGATGCGGCGGCTCGGCGCGGCGCTGGTCGTGCCGTTCCCGAAGGAGCTTGGCGACGGCGCATGGCTGTTCGTCGAGAATGCGGGCGACCTGCCCTGGCGAAGCTGAAACGAGCCCGCTATGGAAGTTGAAAGGAGCCGCCGGTGACCGCCATATCCGATCGAGAGCCGCAACCCTGGCAGGACCAGTTGTTCGAGGTGCTCAAGGGTGCCGACATCCGCCAGGTCGGCTACGTGCCCGACGCCGGCCATTCGCGCCTGATCGCGCGCTGCAAGGCCGACCCGGACATCCGCGATGTGGTTCTGACCACCGAGGAGGAGGGCATCGCGCTGTCCGCAGGCGCATGGCTCGGCGGGCAGCGTTCGGCGCTCTTGATGCAGTCGAGCGGCGTCGGCAATTGCATCAACATGCTCTCGCTCATTCGCGCCTGCCGCTTTCCCATGCTGATGCTGGTGACGATGCGCGGCGAGTGGGAGGAGTTCAATCCCTGGCAGGTGCCGATGGGCTCCATCGTCGAGCCGGCGTTGAAGCTCTGCGACACGCACGTCGCCAAGGTCGAGCAGCCGGAACAGGTCGTGCCCGCGGTGCAGAACGCACTGCAGCTTGCCTTCGGTGACGACCGCTCGGCCGCGGTGCTCCTTTCGCAGAAGCTGATCGGCCGCAAGGTGTGGGTGAAATGATGTTCGAACGCCGCGCCACGATGGCGACGCTCCTGGCCGACCGGCCGAAAAATCTGTTCCTCGTGCCGGGGCTGGGCTCCTGCACCTGGGATGCCTTCGCCGCTGGCGACGACGACCGGAATTTCTATCTCTGGGGCGCGATGGGCGGGGCGGCGATGATCGGGCTTGGCCTCGCGCTGGCCAAGCCGAATGCGCGTGTCGCCGTCGTCACCGGCGATGGCGAGATGCTGATGGGGATGGGTAGCCTCGCCACCATCGGCGTGCAGAAGCCGAAAAACCTTTCCATCGTGGTGTTCGACAACGGGCTCTACGGCGAGACCGGCATGCAGGAAAGCCACACCAGCGGCGGCGTCGATCTCCTCGAAGTCGCGCGCGGCTGCGGCATCGAGCGGGTGATGGACATCGCGGACGAAGCGGGCCTGAAGGAACTGGCCGGGCTGCTCGCGACCCACGAAGGCACGCTGTTCGCCCGCGTCCGCATCGCGCCGGACGACCCGCCGCGCGTGCTGCCGGAGAAGGACGGTATCGTGATCAAGGATCGAGTCCGCCGTGCCGTCGAGATCGCTACTCGCCCTTGATGTTGGCCTCGCGGATCACGCGCGAATAGTCCTCCGACTGCTTGCGCAGATGCGCGGCGAACGCGTCGGCCGAACTGCCGACCGGAGCGAGCCCCTGCAACGTCCATTTCGGCTTTAGCTCCGGTGCCGTCATCGCCTCGGCGCACCATTTCGAAAGCTCCGCCACCTTGTCCTTCGGCGTCTTGGCGGGCGCGATCAGGCCGTACCAGACCTCGACGGCATAGTCCTTGAAACCCTGCTCGGCGACGGTAGGCATGTTGGGCCATGCCTCGATCCGGGTCGCGCCGGCGGTGGCGAGCGCGCGAAGCTTGCCTGCGTTCACCTGCTCAACCGCCTCCGAATAGTTCGACATGACCGCGCCGACGTGCCCGCCGAGCAACTGATTGAGCGCCGGCGTGTTTCCGTTGAACGGCACGAACACCATGTTCACCTTCGCGAGGAGCTTGAGTTGCTCCATGGCGATGTGCTGGGCGCTCGCCGGACCGACGCTGGCATGCGAGAGCTCGCCGGGTTTGGCGCGGGCGGCATCGAACAATTCGGTCAGTGATTTGTGGGGCGACGTGCTGTTGACGACGATCACCTGTGGCGAAGTCGCGAGCAGGCAAACCGGCTCGAAGCTGGTCAGCGGGTCGTAGGTCAGCTTCTTGAAGTTCGGGTGAATGATGAAGGAGTTCGCGACGATCGCCACCGTGTTGCCGTCGGGCGCCGCGCGGGATGCCGCTTCAGTGCCGATCACCGAGGCCGCGCCCGGCCGGTTCTCGATCAGCGTGGAGACGCCGTTTGCCTGGCCCCACTTTTCCGCCAGCACGCGGGTCAGAAGGTCCGCGCCGCCTCCGGCGGGGAACGGAACGATGAAGCGGACCTGCCGGGAGGATTGCGCGGATGCATGTGAGACGAGCAGCGCAGAAACGAAGGCTGCGGCGATCAGAACCCTGCACGATTTGACCATTGAAGCGCTCCCCCGAATAAGCCCGCTGTTGCCGCGGTCTCCGAAGGATAGCCCTAACGGCTAGCGGCGGTCATGGTGATGATGGTGGCCGTGGCCATGCTCGTGATCGTGCGCATGATCATGATCATGATCATGCAAGTGAGCCTGCCCGTGCGGCAGCCGCGGGTCTTCGCTGAACACCAGCGATTTGATGGTGACCGGCACGGTCATCGAGGGCAGGCGGATGCGGCCGAGGTCGATGTAGTCGAAATCCCACAAGACCACGCCGTCGATGCACAGGATTTCGCTCTGCACGTCGAGCTCTTCCCGCAGGATCGCGCCGAGCGTCTGCGCCACGTCGCCGTCGAGCATGATGGTGAGCGGCTTCTTCCGCGCGATGGTTTGAGCCAGGCCGCGCACGATGCCCTGCGCGAAGGCGAAGATGCGCTCGTGCGACGGCGCGCCGAGCCAGCGCAACGCCAGCGCCACGTCGGCTTCGCCCTCGATGAGGTCGAAGCTGGTGAAATGGCCGCGGATCGCGGTTGCGAGCTTTTCCGGGTCGATCGTCGCCTCGCAGACAAACGGCGGCTGCAGCACCTGGAGATTGCGCCTGGGCAGCAGTGCGCCGGGATCGGTGATGGTGCTGGTGTTGCCGGAAAGCTGGACGCTGTATTCCGAGGCACCGAGCGCCGTGGCGCGGATGCATTCGCCGGCCGGCAAGAGCGGCCAGGGCAGGGCGCCGGCGTCGAGGCGTTGGCGCAGCGCAGTGCCGAGCCGCCGGCCCATGTCGCCGAAATCGCGGGTCTCGCGTCCGTAGACATATTCGCCGACTCCGCCGGAAACCATGATGCCGTCGATGCGGCCGAGTTCGGCCAGCGGCTCGGTCAGATAGAGCGCCAGGAGCGGCGGGGGCAGCGGACGCATGCGGATCGCGGCCAAGAGCGCGTCGGCCATGTATGCGGCAACCCGGTCGAGTGCTGCCGGGTCAGCGCGGTCACCCTTGTTCCAGCGGAACCCCGCCTGCGTGGCGTGATGCTGGCCGGCCGGATCGAGCCGGACGATCCGGCCATTCTCGTCGACCACCTGCAGCCGGCCGCCGATATGGATGGCTGCGGTCGCGACGACCCGGCCATTCTCGACCAGCGCCAGCTTGGTGGTGCCGCCGCCGATGTCGATGTTGAGGATGCGCTTGCCCTGATCGGAGGATACGCGCGCGGCGCCGGAGCCGTAGGCCGCCAGCATTGCCTCCATGTGATGGCCGGCGGTGGCGGTGACGAAGTCGCCGCCTTGCTCGGCCAGGAGTCCCGCGATGGCCTCCGCGTTGTCGCGCCGCAGCGCCTCTCCGGTGAGGATCACCACGCCGGTGTCGATGTGCTTCGCGCTGAGCGAAGCCTGCCCGTAGGCTTCGTCGATGATGGTGCGGAGCTTTCCGTCGTCGATGCGCTCCTCGCTCTGATAGGGCGTCAGCGTGACCGGCGAGCGGAATAGCGTCTCGCGCCCGACCACGTAGTAGCGGCTGGTCATGTCCTCGCTCAGCCGCCGCAGGTGGACCTTGGAGAAGATCACCTGGGTGCCGGCCGAGCCGATATCGATGCCGACGCTGGTCAGCGTGACGTTGTCGGCGATCCAGAGCGGGTTTTCCTCGACCGGCCCGTCGACGAAGTCGTCATGGTCGTGATCGGCGTCGCCGTCGTGGACATGCGCCAGATCGGTGCCGAGCCGGTGGTCGGCAACGGTGTGACTCTTTGGGCGGTCGTCGGGGTCGGCCATTCGTCATGGCCAATACAGCAAAACGGGCTCCCGAGGGAGCCCGCTTCGCGTGTCGTGCGTCAGACGGTAACGGCTACCACTTCTGGGTGCCGTACCAGTCGTCGATGTCCTTGCGGACCTGATCCTTGGCGATGCCGTAACGCTCCTGGATCTTGCCTTCGAGCTGGTCGCGCTTGCCGGCCACGACGTCGAGATCGTCGTCGGTCAGCTTGCCCCACTTCTCCTTGATCTGGCCTTTGACCTGCTTCCAGTTTCCTTCGACGCGATTCCAATCCATATTCATGGTCTCCTTATGTTGGGGGTGGTGCGTAACCAACGGTTGCCAAAGGCCATTGTTCCGCAACGCATCCAATCTCCGGATTGGCTGTGCCTGGGTTCCCCATCGGAACTTTTGCTTCCCTGCGCGGTTAATTTGAGCCACTGAAGGGGAGTTTCGGAAATGAATTCCGATAACGACGCCGGCTTGTACGGGCCGGCGGGTTCAGCCAGCATGTCGGCTTGCTCTGCCGTGACGGAGAACACCAGCAAGATGACAGGGCAAGCCCCAGCCAAGCGTCGCGTTCTCGTGGTCGAGGACGAGATGCTGATCGGCATGCTGCTTGAAGACATGCTGACGGACCTCGGCCATGAGGTGGCGGCTATCGTGCCGCGCCTGAAGGACGCCCTGGCAGCCGTCGAGCGCGAATCCTATGACCTGGCCATCCTGGACGTGCACCTGCACGGCGAAAGCGCATTTCCGGTTGCGGAGGCCCTGATCGCCAAGGGGGTCCCGTTTGTGTTCGCGACCGGTTATGGCGAGCGCGGCCTGCCCGAGACCTATCGCGGCCGGCCGGTGCTGCAGAAGCCGTTCGCCAAGGATGACCTGGAGCGCATACTCAAGACGCTGATTGCGTAGCGCCCATCATCTATCGGCGGTCTTTCGCTTTGCCCTTGGCCGCCGGCAGCGCCTGCTTCATCCGGCCCATATTCTCCCACGGATCGCTGCGAAGCCGGCCGAGCCGTTTCGGCAGGTTCTCCACCGTGAAGCCGTTCGAGGTCTTCTGCGAGCCCAACTCCTCCCAGCTCAGCGGCACCGAGACCGTCGCGCCGGGCCGCGCCCGCGTCGAATAGGGCGTGATCGCGGTGGCCTCCCGGCTGTTGCGCAGGTAGTCGATGAAGATGCGGTTCTTGCGCGCGACCTTCTTGATGGTCGCGGTGAAGCGGTCCGGGCTGTCCGCGGCCATCTGCTCGGCCATCCACCGGCAAAAATCCTTCGCCTCGCCCCAGGGCGCGGGTCTGATCGGCAGCACCACATGCAGGCCCTTGCCGCCGGTGGTCTTCACGAAGCTTTCGAGCTTGAGATCGCGCAGCCGCTGCCGCACCTCGCGCGCCGCGGCGATGACGTCCTTCCATTCGACGCCAGGCCCGGGATCGAGGTCGAACACCAGCCGGTCGGCGTGCTCCAGCCGGTCGATGGACGAGCCGCGGACATGGACTTCCAGCACGCCGGCCTGCGCGAGCGAGACCAGGCCCTCGACGCTGTCGAGCGCGATCGACTTATCACCGTCGTCCGGAATGGACTTCAGATGCTTCGAGTCGATGCCCGCCGACACGTGCTTCTGGAAAAAGCATTGTCCGGCCGCTCCATCGGGGCAGCGCACCAGCGCCAGCACGCGATCGGCCACATACGGGCGCATCCAGTCCCAGACCTCAGTGTAGTATTCCGCCAGCATCTTTTTGGTGACCCCGGCATCCTCCCAATAGACGCGGTCGGGATGGCTGAGCGCGACGCCGGCGACTGCAACCGACTTCGACTTGGTGGAATGCGATTTGGCCGCTTTCGCCGCGCCGGTCTTGACCGGAGTCTTCTGCCGCAGCGCGGCACGCTTGACCTCTTCGGGCATGTGTTCGACCTCCCGTACCACCTGCTTTGCCGGCTTGTCCTCGCGCACGCCCTTCAACGAGCCCTGGCGGACGAGCTTGCCGCCGGTCCAGCCCCGAAAGTCCACCTCGACCACCACATTCGGCTCGACCCATTTCACTCCCCGCCGGCGCTCCTCCAGCGGGATCTTTTCGAGCGGCGTATCCTTCCGCGCAACCGTCGTAAGTCTTCGCTGCAGGTAGCGCTCCGCGGCCTGTCCCCAGCCGGTGCCGACCCGCCCGGCGTAGCGCAGGCCGCCCTTGTCATAGTAGCCGAGCAGCAGCGAACGGATCAGCCGTCCTCGCTTGTCGGAGGGCTCGTAGCCGATGATGACAAATTCCTGGTTGCTGGAGCACTTGGTCTTGAGCCAGTCGCCGCCGCGGCCGGAATGGTAGGGAGCATCGGCGCGCTTGGAAATGATGCCTTCGAGATGCAGATTGCAGGCGTGCTTGATCATCGTCGAGCCGTCTTCCTCGAAGTGCTCGCTCAGTTTGATGATGCTTTCCTTCGGCAACTCTGTGAGCAGTGCCGCGAGCGCCTGCTTGCGCTCGATAAGCGGCGCTGGAACGAGGTCGTGGCCGTCAAGATGGAGCAGGTCGAAGACGTAATAGGCCATCCGGTCCTGGCGGCCGTTCTTGAGATCGTCCTGCAGGGCGGAGAAATCCGAGACCCTGCTTTCGTCGATGGAAGCGATTTCGCCGTCGAGGATCGCGTCGTGGCCGGACAGCGCGCCGCATGCCGATTCGACTGCGGGAAATTTTTTCGTCCAGTCGAGACCGGTGCGAGTCTTGAGCGAGACCTTGCCGTCGCCGATGCGCGTCTGAATGCGATAGCCGTCGAATTTGATCTCGTGCACCCAGTCGCCGGTGTCCGGCGCCTTGCTGCTCAGCGTCGCAAGACAGGGCGGGATGAAGTCCGGCAGCCGTCCTTCGCGTGAGCTCGCGATCTTGCCGATTTTCTTGTTACTGCGCTTCGCCGTGGCCTTGCGGTGTGGCGTTCGAGCGCGAGGTTTCGGCGCCACACGGCGCGCCGTTGTTGTCTTGGCCGGTCCGGCTTTGGCCGCCTTGGACTGTTCCTTCGCGCTTTTGTTGGAATGCCAGACCCTTTTCTTGTCGGCCGCGATTTCGTCAAGGCTCCGGCTTGTCACTGCGGAGTCGGGCATCTCTTTTAGAATGTCCGGCTCGGATTTCTTACGCGCGAACTCGTCGGTCGCCTTGATGAGCAGCCACGGCTCCTGTCGCTCGCCCGGGCGCTTGCGCATGCGGACGAGATGCCAGTGGCCTTTTAGCTTTTCCCCGTGCAGCTCGAAGTCGAGGTGGCCTTTCTTCATCCCCTTGTGCGGATCGTGGTCCGGCGTCCAGGTGCCCCGATCCCAGATCATCACGGTGCCGCCGCCGTATTGGCCCTTCGGGATGGTGCCTTCGAACTTGTTGTATTCGACCGGATGATCCTCGACGTGGATGGCGAGACGCTTCTCGCCCGGCACGAGGCTCGGGCCCCGCGTCACCGCCCAGCTCAGCATCACGCCGTCGAGCTCGAGCCGCAGGTCATAGTGCAACCGCGTGGCGTCGTGCTTCTGAATGACGTAGCCGAAGCCCTTCTTGCGGCCTGCATTGCCGCGCGGCTCGGCGGTTTTGCCGAAGTCGCGCTTGGCGTGATAGGCCCGCAGGTTCGCCATCAGTGGCCAGGCCTCAACCGGCCCGCTTGCGCGTTCGCTGATGCGCCGCGTGTTTGCGCGACGGGCTTGCGCTTGCGCGCCGGGCGGGAGTGCGGCGGGCAGGGGTGCTCTTCGCGCCGCCCTGTTCCGCCTTCACGCTGCGCTTGAGCGCATCCATCAGATTGATGACGTTGCTGGGTTTGGCCTCGTCAAGCTTCGGGATCGGCTTGCCGGCGTGCTTGGCCTTGATCAGGGCGACCAGCGCGTCCTCGTAACGATCCTCAAATTTTTCCGGCTCGAAGTGCGCCTTCTTGCTCTTGAGAATATGGACCGCGAGATCGAGCATGTCGGCCGGCACTTTGACGGCGGGAATGTCGGAGAAGTAGTCCTCTTCGTCGCGCACCTCGAAACGATAGCGCAGCGCCGTGGCCATGATTCCATCGCCGCGCGGCGCCAGCATCAGGATGCGTTCGCGGCGATAGAGCACGACGCGCGCGATCCCGACCAGATATTCCTTCTTCATGGCATCGCGGATGACGGCGAAGGCCTCGTGACCGACCTTGTCGTTGGGCGCGATATAATAGTCTTCATCGAGATAGATTTCGTCGACTTCGCTGCGAGGCACGAAGGCTTCGATATCGATGGTGTGGTTGCTCTCCAGCGCCACCTCGTCGAGCTCTTCGTCCTCCACCAGAACGTACTGGTCTTTCTCGATCTGGTAGCCCTTGACCCGGTCCTCCTGCTCGACCGGCTCCTCGGTCTCGGCATCGACCACCTGGTTGTGGACGCGGTTGCCGGTCTTCTTGTTGATGATGTTGAAGCGGACGCGCTGGCTCGTGGAGGTCGCGGAATAGAGCGCAACCGAGCACGAAACCAGCGAAAGCTTCAGATAACCCTTCCAGTTGGGACGTGGAGCCATGGTACTCACCCGACGCTGTTACGAATGGCAATCCGACTCAACAAAAAGGGCGGGATCGGGTTCCCGCCCTGATGGAAATCAATGCCCGCCATGATGGGCGGTTATCAGGGGCCGGCCTGATAGAAGCTCTTCGCGTCCGCGGTGAAGTCGCGGCGCGATTTCAGGTCGAAATAGAACATGTGGCCGCCGCGGTAGAGCTTGAGCTGCGTCCTGTCCGGCCCGCCGATGTCGGGGATGTGGTCGAGCACATAGCGGCTCACGCCGTAGGGCGTCACCAGGTCGGTGCGGCCGTGCGCCACCATCAGCCGGAACGACGGCGTCAGCGCCAGCAGCTCGCGCAGATCGTCGCTGACCCCGGGCGGCTCGCGCCGGTCGCCCCATTCCCACTTTGACGAGATGTCGTGCCCCAGCAGGACGTAGGTCATATCGGTCTTGAAGCCCAGTTCGTCGCGCGCATAGCCGACGAAGGCACCGGACAGCGCCCGCGTGAAACCGTCCAGGATCGGATCGCCGCCGCCGCGACGCGCACTTTCGGGATAGGGATCGGGCACGGCAAAGGTCGCGTCATAGCTGCTGACGGTCTGGCCGTTGGCGCGCAGATGCTGAAGGTAGGCGTTGCGAACCCAGCCGCGGGATTTGGTCACGGCGTCCAGCGGCAGCCCCGTCATCTCGGCGATGCGCCCATAGAACGCCCTCGCCTTATCGCCGGTCGGTGCCCGGCCTGCGAGCGTGGTGAGATATTCGTTCATCGCGAAACGCTCGGCCTCGGCCATCGCTTCGGGGGTGAATTTCTTGGTTCGCTCAAGCTCGGTCGCCACCAGTGTCGAGAAATGCAGCGCCGCGCCGAGCGCGTACTGCGAGCCGCTCCACTGGAACGAGGCTTCAAGCAGCGGCGACACCATGACGATGCCGGTGACGACGATGCCCTGCTCGCTCTTCAGCGCGCCCGCGACCTTGGCTGCGCGGAAGCCGCCGTAGCTCTCGCCCAGCAGGTATTTCGGCGACGCGCCGCGGCTGTTCTTGGCGACATAGAGCGCGATCACCTTGGCAATTACGCTGGCGTCGCTGCGCACGCCCCAGTAGGCCTTACCGCCGTCGGGCTTGGGGGTGCGGCTCCAGCCGGTGCCGATCGGATCGATCATCACCAGATCGGTGAAGGCGAGCCAGGAATCCGGATTGTCCACGAGCTTTGCCGCAGCGCCGTCGCGGCCGTCCGGGCCGAAATCGACGATGCGGGGGCCGGCGACCCCGAGATGGAGATAGACCGAGGCCGCGCCCGGGCCGCCGTTGAACACGAAGGTCACGGGACGCCGCGCGGCGTCGGCATTTTTTGCGACATAGGCGGTGTAGAACACCGCGGCGCTCTTCTCTCCGCTCTGGTCGAACAGCGCGAGCGTCCCCGCGGTCGCGGTGTAGGCGATGTTGCGGCCGTCCAGCGTGATGTCCTTGTCGCTGACGGCGTCCAGCGGCAGGAGCCGCAGCACGCCGGGCCCTTGCTGCGCTTCGTCGGCGGGCTTCGACTGGGCCGGTCGCGCCGGCCGCTCTTGCGCGAATGCAATGGGCGAAACCGCCAGCAGAGCCAGCAGCGTCAGAACGGACCGGCGAAGGAAACGCATGCTCGCTATTCCAGCTCGATCGTGTCTTCGACGGTATGTGTCAGGCTGATGCCGCCGACGGTCAGCGTCATCTTGGCGGGAAGGGCTTCGTTGCCCTTGAGCTTGCCGCTCGCGATTGCCTCGCGCACAGCCTTCTCGATCTCGCGCTGCGAGGTCACGCCCACGGTCTTGAGAAATCTTCGAACGCTGGTGTTGAGGACGTCCTCGTTCATGCGCTGCTCCCGTCTGAAAAGTCAGGCCCGCATATATGAACCCCGCAAGGGCTCGTCATCCCTCACCGGCAGGCGATATTTCTGCGCTCTGGCGCAGCGTCAGTGGCGGTCTTCCGCCGCTACGCTGATGGCATCGAGCATCGCGGCGCGGCCCTCTTTCAGCGTCTTGCGCACCGCAGGTTCCTTGCCGATCAGTCCCATTTCGCGCTGGCGGGTCGAGGTCGCTGCCGCCATCAATGGATCGAGACCGAGTTCGCGCAGGGTCTCGGCCACCTGATCCATCTCGTCGGCCCGGCGGACGCCGTGGCTGGCCATGCGCTCGATGTTGTATTCGATGACCTTGCCCCAATCGAGCGTCGGATAGTTGTTCTTCAGCGAGGCCGCGACCTCGTCGACGATGCCTGCTCGCTTGGCGGCCAGGAAGCACTCCAAGGTCAGCGCCTCGATCCCCTTGATCATCACGCTGCGAATCATCTTCAAACCCGCGGCCTGGCCGACCTCGTCACCGGCGATGGCGCCGCGCATCTCCAACTCGTCGATCAGGAGCGGCATGACGGTCTCGGCGTGCGGCCCCGCGAGCAGCAGCGGCGTCTGATGCCGCGCCGGATGGATCGGCGCCAGGATCGCCACGTCCACATAGCGGGCCTTGGTGCCGAGCAGCGCCTCGGTTTCCTTCTTGCGGCCGGGCGAGACCGAATTGATGTCGAGAAAATAGGGATTGCCGGTCAGATGCGGCTCGACCGACTTCGCCGCTTCGAGGCTCGAAGCCGCGGTCACCGCGGAGATGATGATATCGGCGCCGCGCGCCGCATCGGCCGCCGAGCTTGCGACCCGCGCGCCCATGGCCTCGCCCGCCTGTTTAAGCCCCGTGCCCTCGGCTGCGGGAAACAGGATGTCCCAGGCGGCAACGGTCTCGATACCGGTATCGCGCAGCCCGCTGGCGATGGCCTGGCCGGCCTCGCCGAAGCCGATGAAACACAGATGAGGGGTGTTGCGGTTCGGCATGGCGCTGTCCTGCGGCAAGGCGGATTTCAGCCCATCTATTGCGGAAGTGCGGGCAGGATTCCAGCCGGGCCGGCGTCGATGCTCTGAGATCGAGCACTGCACATGGGTTTGTCGAGAGGATTGGTATTTGAGTAATTTTTAGGCATCGACTGCTGCATATTTCATAGGCATAACATGTTGCGCTGCAAAATAGCGCGATAGTTCATAGGGCTACCTCCAGTTTTGGCTTTGGCACGTCGCTTGCAATGGCAAGTGCGCGCAGACCCCGGCAGGGGCTCAAAGCGCGTGCGTCTAACGAGGGACATCGCGATGATCCATTCCATCCATGCGGTCGCTGAGCGACCGGTTGCCCGCCGCTGGCTTCTGGCCACCGGGCTATCACTGGGCCTCGTGGCGGCCATGCCGTCCGCCAAGGCCCAGGAGACCATCAAGGTCGGCATCCTGCATTCGCTGTCGGGCACCATGGCGATCAGCGAGACCACGCTGAAAGACACGATGCTGTTCCTGATCGAGGAGCAGAACAAAAAGGGTGGCGTGATGGGCAAGAAGCTCGAAGCGGTCGTGGTCGACCCGGCTTCGAACTGGCCGCTGTTCGCCGAGAAGGCGCGCGAACTGATCACCAAGAACAAGGTTTCCGTCGTGTTCGGCTGCTGGACCTCGGTGTCGCGGAAGTCCGTGCTGCCGGTGTTCAAGGAGCTGAACTCGATCCTGTTCTATCCGGTGCAGTACGAGGGCGAGGAGAGCGAGCGCAACGTGTTCTACACCGGCGCCGCTCCGAACCAGCAGGCGATCCCGGCGGTCGATTATCTCGCCAAGGACGAAAAGGTGAAGCGCTGGGTGCTGGCTGGCACCGACTACGTCTATCCGCGCACCACCAACAAGATCCTGGAGGCGTACCTCAAGTCGAAGGGCGTCAAGCAGGAAGACATCATGATCAACTACACGCCGTTCGGTCATTCCGACTGGCAGACCATCGTGTCCGACATCAAGAAGTTCGGTTCGGCGGGCAAGAAGACTGCCGTGGTTTCGACCATCAACGGTGATGCCAACGTTCCTTTCTACAAGGAGCTCGGCAATCAGGGCATCAAGGCGAAGGACATCCCGGTGGTCGCGTTCTCGGTCGGCGAAGAAGAGCTGGCCGGCATCGACACCAAGCCGCTGGTCGGCCATCTCGCCGCATGGAACTATTT
>CAMAWG010000035.1 GCA_945861855.1 Rhodoplanes serenus | reverse complement strand
CTGACCCAGCCGCCGGTCTACACCGGGCCGGCGCGCCCGCCCGGCTACATCCCGCCGCGGCGCGATCCGACACAACCGCGACTGCCGATTCCCAGCATCGCGGATTTCCTGAAGGCCGCCGCCGAGCACTACAGCTTCGTGCCGGAGCGGCCGAAGACCGACGCGGAATTCAAGCAGTCCTACGCCAAGGCGGCGGCGGCGGCCGGGCTTACGAGGGATCAGGCGGTCCGCATCTATGCCTTCGAGACCGGCGGCAACGGCACCTACGACGGACAGGCCGGCATCGTCGGCAACCGACCGAATGCGCGGCCGATCTCGCCGGCGATGGGATACAACCAGTTGCTCAGCACCAATTCGGTGAGCCTGCTCGCCGAGCACGGCGACAAGTTCGTCGCGGCGCTGAAGGCCTCCACGGTTGCGGAGGGCAAGATCGCAGCGTTGCAGAAGATGATCGCGTTCAGCCGCACCGTGCCGAACGCCTGGGGCGAGCACGACAAGCTCGCCAAGACCACCAAGGGCGGCATGGGCATCCACGCGGCGGTGCTCGACCGCGACATCGGCCCGCTGCTGCAGACCCAGAAGCTTCTCGATTCCGTGCTGTTCGCGAAGATGAAGGGCCACATGCAGCCGCTGACCGCGGCCGAGCTGGAGATGATGAACTTCACCGGCGACGGCAACGGCTTCGACATGGTGCTGATGCCGCAGGAGATGCGCGACAAAGTGCCGACGTCGAACTTCTTCCAGCGCGGCGGCTACGAGCGCAATCCGATCGCGCGGCGGACCGGCACGGTCGCCGGCCTGTTCACGGCGATCGAGACCAAGATGGACCGCGCCTCGCAGGCGCCGGGCGCAAAGGAGCTGGCGGAGGCGTTCTGATCCACCTGTTCAACCCTGCCGCGAATTGCCTAGACTGCAACCAAACGCCGCAAGAATTCACAGGGAGGACGACCATGAAATCAGCACGAGCATTGCTGCTTGCAGCCTCGCTTTGCCTAGCCGTCGCGGCGCTGGTTCCCGTGACCGCGTCGGCGCAGACCTATCCCGCCAAGCCGGTCACCTTGATCTGTCCGTTCCCGCCCGGCGGAGCGACCGACGCAATCGCGCGCATCATTCAGGAGAGCATGTCGCAGTCGCTCGGGCAGCAAGTGGTGATCGAAAATATTGGCGGCGCCGGCGGCATGATCGCCGCCGCCAAGGCCGCCCGCGCCGCGCCCGACGGCTATACGATCCTGATCCACCAGGTGGCACTGGCGGCCGGCGTGACGATGTACAACAACCTGTCGTTCGACGCCGTGAAGGATTTCGCCCCCATCGGTCTGATCAACACCGCCGCTTCGACGTGGGCAGCGCGACCGGACCTGCCGCCGAAGGACGTCAAGGAACTCATTGCCTGGATGAAGACGCCCGGACAGAACATCAAGGTTGCCCATCCCGGCGTCGGCTCGTTTGGGCATCTGGCCGGTGTGCTGGTGGCGCAGGAAATCGGCGTGAAGGTCGTCCAGGTCCCCTATCGAGGTGCCGGTCCCGCGCTCAACGACCTGCTGGCGGGCCAGGTCGATCTCAGCTCGCAGTCGGCCGTGCAGTCGGCGCCCTTGATCAAGGCCGGAAAGCTCAAGGCCTATGCGATCATCGGACGAAACAAGTTCGCCGGGCTGCCGGACCTGCCGACCATGGGCCAGGTCGGATACAAGAAGCTCGTTATCGACTTCTGGCACATGCTGCTTGCGCCCACCGGCACGCCGCAGCCGATCGTCGATCGCCTGAACGCCGCGCTGCGCCACGCGATGGCCGACGCCAGGGTCAAGAAGACTTTTGCCGATGGCGGGATGGATCCGTTCCCCGACGCGCAGATGACGCCGGAAGCGGCGGCCACATTGCTCAAAAGCGAGATCAAGCTCTGGGGTGACGTAATCCGCGCTAACAATATCACGGCGCAGTAGGCTGCCGGTCTACGGCTCCTCGATCGGCAAAGGCGGCCGCCGATAAATCCGGTAATCGGTGCGCGGATAGCCGACGCCTCCGCGAACGCGGATCTCGGGCGAGGTGTGATGGATGTCGTAGCCCTGCGCGTGGTCGAACCAGAGCTGCTCTCCGGGCGAGCCCGGGATCGGCGCCGTGGCACAGCCGCAACACCTGCCGCGGCGGCCATCGCGGCAAGCGCGATCGCAGTTCTCATTATGGACGTCACAGCGGCCCCCGAAATCGGCCGGCGAATCGCCGGCACGCCATTGGGGACCCAAGCCGTTAACAAGAAATTAACCATGCCGGTGCCGATGGGCTCTGGGATCGCGGGATGCGCGCGGCTCGACCCGCTTTGATGCGGGCTTTGAGCGAGATAGTATCGCGGCGTACGCAACGTCCATCGGAAAGCAGAGCCATGACCCAGAACGTCAAGCTGTCGTTCAGCCACGTCGGCGTGTTCGTCAACGACCTCGAAAAGATGGTGGATTTCTACACGCGCATCCTGGGGCTGGTGGTGTCCGACCGCGACGTCCGGGACGACGGCTCCGAGATCGCCTTCCTGACCGGCGACCCGCGCGAGCATCATCAGGTGGTTTTCGCGACCGGGCGCCCGGCCGACCTGAAGTACAACATGATCCAGCAGATCTCGTTCCGCGCGCCGTCGCTCGCAGCGCTTCGCGAAACCTATCGAAAGCTCACGAAGGAGCCGATCCTTGAACTCGGGCCGGTGACGCACGGCAATGCGATCTCTACCTATTTCCGCGATCCGGAAGGCAACCGCCTCGAAGTGTTCATCGACATGCCGTGGCATGTGCCGCAGCCGTTCCGGATTCCGCTCGAGATGGACAAGTCCGACGAGGAGCTGCTGAGCTTCGTCGAGGACAGCATCCGCTCGACGCCCGGATTCGTCTCCCGCGCCGAATGGACGGCGGAGATCGCGGCCAAGCTGAGCCACAGCCACAAGCATTGAGCTTGCGGGAAAGCCGCAGGCGGCGCGCAGTTATTCCGCGGCCTTGAGCAGCGGCGGCGAGCCGGAGCGGAACTGCTCCATGAGAGCCGCCTCGTCGGCCTTGGCGGCGAGGAGATGGCGCACCTTCACGGGTCCGAAGCCGCGAATTTTTTCCGGGATTGCCGCCAGACCGACTGCGAGCGGATGGTTTTCGGGCGTGAGCTTGGCCAATATTTCACCGATCATGGCTTCGTGGTCTGCGATCAGCTTTCGCTCGGTCTTGCGCTCCTGCGAATAGCCGAAAATATCGAGCGGCGTGCCGCGCAGGAATTTCAGGCGCGCCAGCAAACCGAACGCGCTCATCATCCACGGCCCGAAGCTGATCTTGCGCGGCTCGCCCGTCGCCGGGTCGGGGCGCGCCAGCAATGGCGGGGCGAGATGGAATTCGAAACGGAGGTTCTCGCCACCCAAATCGTTCGCCACCTGCTTGATGAAATTGCCGTCGGTGTAGAGCCGCGCCACCTCGTATTCGTCCTTGTAGGCCATCAGCTTGAACAGGTAGCGCGCGACCGCTTCGGCAAGCCCGCATTTACCGGATGCCTTCACGGATTCCGCCGCCCTCACCTTCTCGACCAGCGCGCGGTAGCGCGCGGCGTAGGCGGCGTTCTGATAGCCCGTAAGGAAAGCCACGCGCCGCTCGACCGTCTCCTCGAACGACTGCGACCGCGCGCGGTTCTCGTCGCGCTCCTCGGCCTTGGGCCTCGCCAAAGCTTCGACCGCGTCGCGATCGAGCGCGGCGCGGCGGCCCCAGTGGAAGGCCGCGAGATTCATCGGCACCGCCTCGCCGTTCAACGCGATCGCCTGCTCGATGGCGTCGGCCGTGAGCGGCAGCGCGCCGAGCTGATAGGCAAAGCCGACCATGAAGATGTTGGCGCCGAGCGAGGAGCCGAACAGCGCCGCGGCGAGCCGCGACGCATCGATGAAATGGGTCCGGTCCTGCCCCGCCGCGCCGGCGATGGCGCGCTTCAATCGCTCGGTCGGCAGCGAGAAATCGGCGTTGCGGGTGAAGTCGCCGGGCAGGAACTCGGTGGTGTTGACGATCATCGCGGTGCCGGGCTTCACCGCCGCCAGCACCTTCTTGTTGCCGGCCACGACGATGTCGCCGCCGAGCACCAAGTCAGCCCCGCCCGCTGCCACGCGGATGGCGTGGATGTCCTCCGGCCGCTCGGCGATGCGCATGTGGCTGTAGACCGCGCCGCCCTTCTGCGCCAGGCCGGCCATGTCGATGACGCCGGTCGCCTTACCCTCGAGATGCGCGGCCATACCGAGGATGCCGCCGATGGTGACGATGCCGGTGCCGCCGACGCCGGTGACGATGATGTTGTAGGTCTGGCCGATCTTCGGCAGCGCAGGCTCCGGCAGAGCCATGACGCCGTGGTCCTGCGCGACGCCCTTGCCCTTCTTCAGCTTCGCGCCGTGGACGGTGACGAACGAGGGGCAGAAGCCCTTCACGCAGGAGAAGTCCTTGTTGCAGGACGACTGGTCGATGGTGCGCTTTCGCCCGAACTCGGTCTCCAGCGGCTGCACCGAGACGCAGTTCGATTTCACGCCGCAGTCGCCGCAGCCCTCGCAGACCAATTCGTTGATGATGACGCGCTTGTCGGGATCGGGGAACGTGCCGCGTTTCCGGCGGCGGCGCTTCTCGGCAGCGCAGGTCTGGTCGTAGATCAGCACGGTGCAGCCGGGAATTTCCGACAGCGCCTTCTGCACCGCCTGCAGGTCGTCGCGGTGGTGGAAGGTGATCCCCTCCGGCCATTTGGTGCCGGACGGATATTTCTTCGGCTCGTCGCTGACCACGACGACGCGCTTCGCGCCCTCGGCCGCGACCTGCGCCGCGATCTTCGGCACGGTGAGCCCGCCGTCGTTCATCTGGCCGCCGGTCATCGCGACAGCGTCGTTGAACAGGATCTTGTAGGTGACGTTGACGCCCGAGGCGATCGAGGCGCGCAGCGCCATGTAGCCGGAGTGGTTGTAGGTGCCGTCGCCGATGTTCTGGAAAACATGCGGCGTCCTGGAGAACGGCGCCTCGCCGATCCAGTTGGCGCCCTCGCCGCCCATTTGCGTAAAGCCGAGCGTCGAGCGGTCCATCCACTGCGCCATGTAGTGGCAGCCGATGCCGGCATAGGCGCGCGAGCCCTCCGGCACGACGGTCGAGGAATTGTGCGGGCAGCCCGAACAGAAATATGGGATGCGGACGGCAACGTCCTGGGTCACGGCGAGGCGGGCTTGCGCCTCCTTCAGCCGGGCGACGCGGCCTCTGAGGTTCTCGTCGGTGACGTATTTCAGCAGGCGGTCGCCGATGCAGATGGCGACGTCGTTGGAATCGAGCGCACCCTTGACCGGAAACAGCCAGTTGCCCTGCTCGTCCTTCTTGCCGATGACGACAGGCTGGTTCGCGGTGCCGTAAAGCTCCTCGCGCACCTGCACCTCAATGAGCGAGCGCTTCTCCTCGACCACGATGATCAGATCGAGGCCCTTGGCGAAGTCCATCAACTCGGGCTTGCCGATCGGCCAGGGGCAGGCGATCTTGTCGATGCGCAGCCCCCAGTCGTTGCACTTCACCTCGTCGATGCCGAGCTCGTCGAGCGCCTGGCGCACGTCGAGATAGCTCTTGCCGGTGGTGATGACGCCGATCTTCGGATTACGCCCGCCGGTGGTGATGACCTTGTTCAGCTTGTTTGCGCGCACGAAGGCCAGCATGGCGTCGCGCTTGTAGTCGTGAAGGCGCGCCTCCATGCCGAGCACGGTGTCGTTGAGGCGGATGTTCAGCCCGCCCTCGGGCATGCGGAATTCATCCGGCCCCGGGATGACGATGTTGAGCCGGTCGAGCGAGCCATCGACCACGGCGGTCGCCTCCACCGTCTCGTGCATGCACTTCAATCCGACCCAGGTGCCGGTGAAGCGCGACATGGCGAAGCCGTAGAGCCCGTAGTCGATGATCTCCTGCACGCCCGCCGGATTGAGGATCGGGATCATCACGTCGACGAAGTTGAACTCGGACTGGTGCGCGGTGGTGGAGGATTCCGCGGTGTGGTCGTCGCCCATCAGCGCGAGGATGCCGCCGTGCTTCGATGTTCCGGCGAAATTGGCGTGCCGGAACGCGTCGCCCGAGCGGTCGACGCCCGGCCCCTTGCCATACCAGATACCGAACACGCCGTCGTACTTGCCCTCGCCGCGGAGTTCGGCCTGCTGCGAACCCCACAACGCGGTGGCCGCGAGATCCTCGTTGATGGCGGCCTGGAACAGCGTGTTGCGCGGAGCCAGGTGCGACGCCGCGCGCTGGAACTGGTAGTCGAGGCCGCCGAGCGGCGAGCC
This sequence comes from Rhodoplanes serenus, assembly GCA_945861855.1. Lineage (GTDB taxonomy): Bacteria > Pseudomonadota > Alphaproteobacteria > Rhizobiales > Xanthobacteraceae > Z2-YC6860. Next base: position 25,894 of record CAMAWG010000035.1, on the reverse strand, counting down.
GCGATAACCGGTGACGTAGCCTGCGGTGTTGAGGCCCGCGCGCCGGTCGCGCTCGTGCTGCATCAGCGTCAAGCGCACCAGCGCCTGATAGCCGGTGACGAAGACGCGGCTTTTCGTCAGGTCGTACTTGTCGTCGAGGGTGACGTGATTAAGCGACATTCGCGGTCCAGTGTGCCCGGGCGGGGCCGGCCAGGGTCGTGCATATCAGATATAAAGCGGCAACACCCCGGCAGCAATGCCAGGTGTTGACGAGATTGCTTATTTCCCGCGCGAGCGAGGGCCCGCAAGGAAATGTCGCGGTCGCCGCAGCGGGCGCATCTTGGCGCACTGCGAAGTGGCGGCGCGCGGGCGCCGCCGCGGAAGGAACCTACTTCTTCAACCCAGCGGCTTTGCCAGCCTCGCCCCATTTGACCAGATCGCTCGCAATCCGCTTGGTGAACTCGTCGGGCGAACTGCCGAGCGGCTCGAACCCCGACTTCCTAAGCTTGTCCACGACGTCGGGCGCCTTGAGCGCACCGAGGGCCACGGCGTTGAGCTTATCGACCACCGGACGCGGCGTACCGGCCGGCGCCAACAGCCCAAACCAGACTCCGGCGTCAAAATCGGGCAGGCCGGATTCGGCAATGGTCGGGATGTTCGGCGCGATTTGCGGGCGCTTGAGCGAACCGGAGGCCAGCGCCTTCAGCTTGCCCGCTTCGACGTGGGGCATGATCGTTGAGGCCACACCCAACATGATGGACACGCGGCCGCCCAAGAGATCGGTCACCGCCGGCGGGCTGCCCTGGTAGGGCACATGAACGAGCTTGGTATGGGTCCGCAATGCGAACAACTCGGTGGACAAATGCGGCACCGTGCCCGGCCCGACCGAGGCATAAGTCAGCTCGCCCGGCTTGGACTTGGCCAGCGCGATGAGCTCCTTAACGCTCGATACGCCGAGTGACGGATGCACCGCAAGGATCAGCGGCAGGCTGGTCAGCGGCGTGATTGGCGCGAAGTCCTTGGCGAGGTCGAAGCGGAGGTTGGAGTTGATCGCGGCGTTGGTGACGTTCGACGACGTGCCGATGAACAGCGTGTAGCCGTCCGCCGGAGCGCGCGCGACGAACTCGGCCGCGATGCTCGATCCTGCGCCAGGCCGCGCCTCGACCACCACCTGCTGGCCGAGAGTCTGGCTCATCACATCGCCGACCACGCGGGCGGTGATGTCGGCCGCCGAGCCTGGCGGGAAACCGATGATCAGGCGGATCGGCCGTGACGGGTAGTCGTCGGCAAGCGCCTGCGGAACGGGAGCGATAAGAATCAACGCCAGGGTCAACCCCAGCAGGGCAAAGCGTGGCATGCAGTCCTCCCCTCAAGGGCGGCTTGCGATGTTCCGGCGGGCCGGTAGCCGCCAATCCCGGCCGCGCTGCATTGCACTTCCCCAGATTGGCGATCGAAGGCTAGCCCTCCGGGCGCGGGAAGGCGATGGCGCTTATTGGCGCAAGCGCCGTCCCTGCAATCCGCGCGGCCGCCGTGCTATATTGGCCGCCCCGAACGGAGGCCCGCCCATGAACCAGCATGCCAAGATCGCAACCGCCGTCCCGACCGGAATCTCTCCGGACGAGTGGCAGGCCCGCACCGATCTCGCCGCCGTCTACCGGCTGTGCGCGCACTACGGCTGGGACGACCTGATCTACAATCACTGCTCGATGCGGGTGCCGGGCGAGCCCAGCAAGTTTTTGATGAAGCAGCACGAGCTTCTATGGACCGAAGTCACCGCGTCCAACCTCCGCAAGGTCGACATGAACGACGACCTCGACGAGAAGTCGGGCGTCAACCGACCGGGCTTCACCTTGCACGGCGGAGTGATGAAGGGCCGCGCGGACGTCAATTGCGCGGTCCACGTCCACACCGAGACCGGCATGGCGCTGGCGGGGATGAAAAATGGCCTGCGGATGGTATCGCAGCAGGCGCTCCGCTTCTACCAGCGCATCGGCTATCACCCCTACGAGGGCATCACCGAGGACTTCAGCGAGCGCGAACGCATCCTGAGCGCGCTCGGCAGCCACCGCGCGCTGGTGCTGCACAACCACGGCCTTCTCACAGTGGGCAAGAACGCCCGCGAGGCCTTCATCCTGATGAAGTACCTGATGTCGGCCGCCACGATCCAGCTCAAGATGGAAGCGACCGGCGGCGAGTTGATCGAGATTCCCGCCGCGGTCTGCGAAAAGGTGGCCGTGCAGTATCAGACCCACGACGCCGGCCGCGGCTCGGCCGACTGGCCGGCCTATCTGCGGATGATGGATCAGCTCGATCCGGGCTACCGGAACTAGGGCATCCCGCAGGCGGAACGTCTGTGGCCGTATCGGGTTATGTCTCGCGGGGTGGCCATCATCGGGTCGTATTGCGCTGCTGTTTTTTGTTGAACGCCGCCGCTGGATAGAGGTCCACCAACCCGGGCCGGCAGCGCAATGGCCCTCGGGAGCAAGCCCCTGGACGTGCAAGTTCCGAGCAAAGGCTGGAGCATCCGCCATCGCCTGATGCTGCTGGCGCTGGCGGTGGCGCTGCCGTTCGTGCTGCTGACCGCGGGGATCGTGTGGCAACTCGCCGACAACCAGCGCGAGACCCGGCGCGAAGCCATCCTGTTCTCCACGCGCACGCTGATGAACGCGGTCGATACGCTCGTGAACAAGCAGGTCGCCTTGGCGCAGATGCTGGCGACCTCGCCGGCCCTGCAGGCCGACGATCTCGCCGCCTTCCGGAAAGAAGCGGAACGTGCAACGCCGGACACCACGGACGGCTGGGTCGTGCTGAGCGACGAGACCGGGCAACAGCTCGTCAATCTGTCCCGGCCCGAGGGCGAAGCCTTGCCGCGCCGTCCCCGGCCCGCCATCGAACTGCAACGCCGCGCCATCGAATCGGGCCAATTTCAAATCTCAGGGGCGTTCACCGGCGCGCTGGTGCAATCGACCGTTGTCACGGTCGAGGTCCCGGTTCGCCGCACCGACAAGCCCCCGCTCGTGCTGACCATGGTCATGCGGCCGAACGCCTTCCTCACGCTGTTCGAGCAGTGGAACCTCCCGGAGGGCTGGCTCGCGGGCCTGATCGACCAGCAGGGCAACTTCATCGCCCGCTCGCGCAATCACGACCAGAACGTCGGCCGGCCCGCATCCGACGACTTCCGCGCCGCGGCGCGCCGGGCTACGATCGGCTGGAACGAAACAAGGTCGCTCGAAGGCGTCGACATGGCGACCGCCCATGTCACCTCGCCCGTCAGCGGATGGGTGATGGGGCTCGCCGCCGACAAGATGCTGTTCGAGGCGCCGGTCTGGGACACCATCCTGATCGCGGGCCTTGCCGGCGGCGCGACGACGCTGCTCAGCCTGCTGCTGGCGGTCTGGGCGGCGCGCCGGATCGCCCGGCCGATCGAGCAGATCGAGCAAGGCACCCACGCGCTGATGCTGCGGCGGACCATCACGTTCACGAACACCGGGCTGCCCGAGGCCGACCGCACGCTCGATGCGCTCGCCTCCACCGCGCGAGTCTTCGAACAGCACGACCGGGAGCGCGACGAGCGCGAAGCGCATGTCCGCCTGATCATGCGGGAGCTGTCGCACCGCTCGAAGAATCTGCTCGCCATCGTGCTGGCGATCGCGCGCCAGACCTCGCGCCACACGGCTTCCTTCGAGGAGTTCGAATCGCGATTCAATTCGCGCATCCAGGCGCTGGCGGACGCGCACGATCTCCTGGTCGAGCAGCAATGGAGCGGCGCGTATCTGGACGACCTGGTGCGGGCGCAGCTTGCCGCCTTCGGCATGGAAAAGGTGGACTGCCGCGGCCCGCGGATCATGCTGCGCACCGAGGCGGTTCAGAACGTCGCGCTGGCGCTGCACGAGCTTGCGACCAATGCCTCGAAATACGGCGCGCTGTCGATCGCCGCTGGCAAGGTCAGCATCGACTGGGCGCGCGAGACGGCGCAGGACGGCGATCGCAATCTTCGCTTTACGTGGCGCGAGAGCGGCGGGCCGCCGGTGACGGTGCCGAGCAAGAAGGGCTTCGGCTGCTTCGTGCTGGAGCGCGTCACGGTCAATGCGCTGGGCGAAGGCACGCTCGAGTTCAACCCCCAGGGGCTGGTCTGGACCTGCATCATCCGGCCCGAGCATCTGATCGACGACGGCAGCGGGATCGACGCCGCGCCGAAACAGCAGGCGGCGGCGTCAGGCACGCAGCCGCAGCGGGTCAGTTGACAGGCACCAGCTTAGAGACCTGTCCCGGGCGCAGCGCAGCACGAGCAAAGCGAAGTGATGCGCTGCAGACCCGGGACCCCGGTTACTTGAAGAAAGCTGGGTCCCGGATCAGCGGTGCAACGCTCCGCGCCGCACCGCGTCCGGGACACGTGTGGCAATGTCGTGCCGGAACGGATTACACCCTATTTCCCGCACTCCAGCGCCAGAAATCGCGGCCTTCCTCGCGCATGAACTTCGCCAGCACCATCTTGTGCACCTCGTCGGCGCCGTCGACCAGACGCGCGGCGCGGGCGGCGCGGTAGACCCATTCGACGATGGTGTCCTTGGAATAGCCGCGCGCGCCCTGGAGCTGGATCGCGACGTCGGCGGCCTGGTGCAGGGTGTTGGCCATGTGGACCTTGGCCATCGACACTTCCTTCCGCGCATAGTCGCCCTGATCGAGTTTCCAGGCGGCGTGCATGGTGAGCAGCCGCCCGATCTGGATGTTGTGTCCGACCTCGCCGAGCTTCATCTGCACGCTCTCGCGATCGGCGAGCTTGATGCCGAAGCCCTCGCGGCGGTTGACGTACTCCTGCGCGATCTCCATGCAGCGCTTCGACCAGCCGAGCCACCGCATGCAGTGGGTGAGCCGCGCGGGCCCGAGCCGCACCTGCACGACCTTCAGTCCGTCGCCAACGCCGGAAAGAATCTCACTCTCGTGCACTTCGAGGCCGTCGAACTCCAGCTCGCAATGGCCGCCATGCTCCTCGGGGCCCATGATCTCGATACGGCGCACGATTTTCCAGCCAGGCTGGTCCTTGTGATAGAGGAAGGTGGTGATGCCCTTGCGCTTGTCGTCGGAGGTGCGCGCCGCGAGGATGAAATGCGATGCGCCGTCCGCGCCGGTGATGAACCACTTGCGGCCGTAGATTTTCCAGGTGTCGCCCTTCTTCTCAGCATAGGTCTTGATCATGCTCGGGTCGGAGCCGCCGCCGGGCGCGGGCTCGGTCATGGCGAAGGACGAGCGGACCTTCCCCTCGACGATCGGCTTGAGCCACTTTTCCTTCTGCGCCGGGGTGCCGAGCTTTTTCAGCACGTTCATGTTGCCGTCGTCGGGCGCCATGCAGTTGAACGCGAGCGGGCCGAACAGCGAACGCGCGGCCTCCTCGTACATCACCGCCCAGGCGACCATCGGCAGGTCCATGCCGCCGTATTCCTTCGGCGACTGCGGCGCCCAGAGGCCGGCCTTCTTAGCCTTCTCGCGCACGGGCGCGAGCCGCGCGTCCGGGATGTTCTCGTGCTCCGAGAAATTCTTAGGATCGGATTCGAGCGGCAGCACGTGCTCCTCGACGAAATCGCGCACGCGCAGGCGAAGGCTCTCGATCTCGGGCGGCAGCGTGAAGTCCATGGCAGGGCCTCTTAATCCCTCCCCCGAAGGGGGAGGGTGGCGCCGAAGGCGCCGGGTGGGGTCGATCGACAGTCTAACCCCACCCGGTTAGCTTCGCGAACCACCCTCCCCGCAAGCGGGGAGGGATAAGAGAGGCTATCCCCTGAGCGCGACCATCTGGCCGCCGTCGCAGACGACGGTCGTCCCCGCCATGTAGGCGCCCGCGTCCGAAACCAGCAACAGCAGCGCGCCGTCGAGATCGCCGTCCTGGCCAAAGCGGCCGACCGGGATGTCTCGAGTGAGCTTTTTGCCCTGCTCGCTCGCGAGATACTCGCGGTTGATGTCGGTGACGAACCAGCCGGGCGCGATGGCGTTGACGCGCACGCCCTTGAAGGCGAGCTCGTTGCCGAGCGCCTTGGTCATCTGGATCACGCCGGCCTTGGCGGTGGCATAGGCGACGGTGCCCTTCGACACGCCGAAGCCCAGCACCGAGGCGATGTTGACGATCGCGCCCCTGGCGTTGGCCTTGAGCATGCGGCGCGCGCCCTCCTGCGCCCAGAAGAACACCGCGTCGAGATTGGTGCGGACAACGTGGTTCCACTCCTCCTCGGTCACATCGGTGGCGCGGGTGGAATGGGCGACGCCGGCGTTGTTGACGAGAATGGTGACGGTGCCAAGCGCCTTTTCCGCCTGATCGAACGCATTGTTCATCGCGGCGCGGTCGAGCACGTCGGCCTCGACCGCGATGGCCTTGCCGCCGGCCTTCTCGATCTTGGCGACGGCGGACTTCAGCTTGTCGGCCCGCCGCGCCACCAGCGCCACGGACGCGCCGTTCGCCGCCAGCACCTCGGCAAAGCGCAGGCCGAGCCCGCCGGACGCGCCGGTCACCAGCGCCACGCGGCCCTTGAGATCGAACAGTTCGGCGGCTTTCATCCGATCCTCATCGCCCCCCATAAAGCGCATGCGGCAGCGCGGTCGCAAGCCCCGGCACATACCAAAGCACCACCAGGGCGAAAAGCTGAATCAGCACGAACGGGATGATGCCGATGTAGATGTCCCGGGTGGTGATCTCCGGCGGGGCGACGCCGCGCAGGAAGAACAAGGTCGGCCCGAGCGGCGGGTGCATGTAGGAGGTCTGCAGGTTCATCGCCATCATGATGCCGAGCCAGACCGGATCGACGCCGTGCAGCTTGAGCAGCGGCACCGCCACGATCGGCACCACCACGAAGATGATCTCGAAGGCGTCCATAACGAAGCCCAGGAGGAACATCGCGACCATGACCACGAGGATGGCGCCCGCAGCGCCCCCGGGGAGGCCGCCCAGCGCGCGATGCACCATGTCGTCGCCGCCGAGCCCGCGGAACACGAGGCTGAACAATGTCGCACCGATGAGGATGACGAAGATCATGCAGGTGACCTGGGTGGTCCGCTGCACGACGGGTGCGAGCGCATGGCCGAGCGTGCCCTTGATCGCCGCCAAGAGGATCGCGCCGACCGCGCCGACGGAAGCGGCTTCGGTCGGCGTGGCGATGCCAGCGAGGATCGAGCCCAGCACCGCGAGGATCAGAAGCAGCGGCGCCACCAGCACCGCGATCAGGCGGCGCGCCAGCGCAAAACCTTTCGGCGCGCCGGGCTCGGGCGGGATCGCGGGCGAGGTTTTCGGGAAGAACACCGCCATGCCGATCAGGTAGAGAATGTACATCGCCACCAGCGAGAAGCCCGGCACGATGGCGCCGGCGAACAGGTCGCTCACCGTGACCGACGACGGCGCGAAATTGCCCTGGGCGAGCTGGGCCGCCTGATAGGCGGTGGAGAGCTGGTCGCCGAGCAGAACGAGAACGGTCGCGGGAGGAAATATCTGGGCCAGCGTCGCGGTCGCGGCGACGGTGCCGGCGGCGAGCTTCTTGTCGTAGCCGTAGCGCAGCATGGTCGGCAGCACGATCAGGCCCATCGTCACGGTGGTGGCGCCGACCACGCCCTTGGCGGCGGCCAGGAGCGTGCCGACGATCGCGACCGAAATCCCCAATCCGCCGCGCAAGCTTCCGAACAGCCGGCCCATCGTTTCCAACAAATCCTCGGCGATGCGCGAGCGCTCCAGCATCACGCCCATGAAGATGAACAGCGGGATCGCCAGCAGCACCTCGTTGGTCATCACGCCGAACACGCGCTGCGGCAGCGCGCCGATGAAGGAGAAACTCATCGTGCCGGTGAGGTGGCCGAGCGCGGCAAAGGCCAGCGACACGCCGCCGAGAGTGAGCGCCACCGGATAGCCGAAGAACAGGAAGCCGCAGACCGCGACCACCATCAGTATGGCGAGGGCTTCAGCGAGGCCCATCTAGCGCATGCCTTTGAGAACATGCGCCGCACGGATCGCCTGCGCGACACCCTGCAGCGCCATCAGCAGCGCGAACAGCGGGATCAGCGTCTTGAGCAGATATACCGCCGGCAGGCCGCTCGTTTCGCGCGAAGTCTCCAAAATCGCCCAGGAGCGGCCAACGTAGGGGACGGCGAACCACAACAACACCAGCATGAACGGCAGCAGCAGCAGCAGCGCGCCGCAGAGGTCGACCAGCGCCCGCCGCCGGGGGCCTGCGTCGGCGTAGAAGATGTCCACCCGGACGTGCCCGCCCTCGCGCAAGGTCCAGGCCGAGGCCAGCATGAACAAGGCGGCGTGGCCGTAGACGATCGTCTCGGTCAGCCAGATCGAGCCGAGCCCGAACAGATACCGCATCAGCACAACGGTGAATTGCACCACAACCACCAGCAGGCAGGCCCAGGCCACGGTGCGCCCGATCGCCGCGTTGAGGCGGTCGATGCGGTCGGCCAATGCGATGGTGCGGGAGGTTTCCGGCATTGCTATATTGTAGCGCAAATCACCCGCCGGAGGTCCCCATGGCCGGACACGACCACGATCATGACCACCACGACCACGATCACGAGCACGGCTCCGAACTGTCGGAGACGCAACTGCGCGTGCGCGCGCTGGAAACCGTGCTGACCGAGAAGGGCTACATCGACCCGGCCGCGCTCGACGCCATCATCGAGGCCTACGAGACCAAGATCGGCCCGCGCAACGGCTCGGTCGTGGTCGCCCGAGCCTGGACCGATCCGGCCTTCAAGAAGGCGCTGCTGGAGGACGCCACCAAGGCGGTCGCCTCGATGGGCCACATGAGCCGGGTCGGCGACCATCTGGTCGCGGTCGAGAACACGTCGCAGCGCCACAACATGATCGTCTGCACGCTGTGCTCCTGCTATCCGTGGGAGGTCCTCGGCCTGCCGCCGGTCTGGTACAAGTCGGCGCCGTACCGTTCGCGCGCGGTCAAGGATCCGCGCGGCGTGCTCAACGATTTCGGCATCGCGCTGCCGAAGGACACCGAAGTGCGGGTGTGGGATTCGACCGCCGAGACGCGCTTCATCGTGCTGCCGATGCGGCCCGCCGGCACCGAAGGCTGGAGCGAAGAAAAACTCGCCGATCTCGTCACGCGCGATTCCATGATCGGCACCGGACTGCCGCTGAACCCCGCCCAAACCGACAGCAAGGTGAAGTGATGGACAGCGTCCACGACATGGGCGGCATGGACGGCTTCGGCAAGGTCGAGGCCGAAGTCAACGAGCCGCCGTTCCACGCGCCCTGGGAGGGCCGCGTGCTCGCCATGCAGCGCGCCATGGGCTACGCGGGCGCCTGGCATATCGACCATTCACGCTTCGCGCAGGAGAAGCTGCCGCCGGTGACCTATCTTTCGGCGTCCTACTATCAGCGCTGGGCACTGGCGATGGAGAACAATGTCATCGAGCGCGGCTACGCTTCACCGGAAGAGCTGAAGGCGGGTCACGCGCAGACGCCGGGCAAAAGCCTGCCGCGCAAGCTCACCCCCGATGTGGTCGGCGCGGGGCTGTCGCGCTCGTCGTTCTACCGCCAGCAACAGGGCCCGCAGAAATTCAAGCCGGGCGACCGGGTGCGCACCAGGAACATCCACCCGAAGACGCATACGCGGCTGCCGCGCTACGCGCGCGACAAGGTCGGCGTGGTCGAGATGTGCCACGGCTGCCACATGTACCCGGACTCGGTCGCAGCCGACCGCGGCGACAATCCGCAGTGGCTCTATACTGTGGTGTTCACGAGCCAGGAATTGTGGGGTCCGGACGCCGATCCGACGATCAAGATATCGATCGACGCGTTCGAGCCGTATCTCGATCCGGCATGATGTTGCACCGTCATTCCGGCCGAGCGAGCGCAGCGAGCGAGTGCCGGAATCCATAACCCCAGCGGTCTCATTATGGATCGCCAGTTCTACGTCTACATTCTTGCAAGCCGAAAGCACGGCACCCTTTACATCGGCGTGACCAATGACTTGGCTCGACGCGTACATCAACACAAGGCAAAATTGATTCCTGGTTTTTCAGCCAAGCACGGAGTCAATAAGCTTATGTACTATGAGATTTTCGACGATCCGACGTCGGCGATATCACGAGAGAAACAACTGAAGAAATGGCATCGCGAATGGAAAATACGGACCATTGAGCATGACAATCCGAATTGGGATGATCTGTCCGTCAATCTCTGAGAAGATTGTGGTTATGGATTCCGGCACTCGCGGCCTACGGCCGCTCAGCCGGAATGACGGTGGCAACGCATGAGCAAAATCGATCCCGCCGCCGCGCGCCGCGCCACGGAGTCCGTGCCCAGCATCCCCTGCGATGCCGAGGGGCCGGTGTTCCGCGAGCCGTGGGAGGCGCAGGCTTTCGCGCTGACGCTGTCGCTCTACGACCGCGGACTGTTCCAATGGCCGGAATGGGCCGCGATCCTCGGCGACGAGATCAAGAAGGCTCAGGCCGCGGGCGACCCCGACACCGGAGAGACCTATTACCGGCATTGGCTCGCGGCGCTGGAGCGGATCGTCGCGGAGAAGGGCGTCACCGACGCCGGCACGCTGCGGAAATATTTCGACGCGTGGGACCACGCGGCCGACCGCACACCACACGGCATGCCGATCGAGCTGAAGCCGGAAGATTTCCGCTAGATTCTCGTTTGAGCATGATCTTGTCCGAAAACCGGTTCCCACTTTTCGGGATCATGCTCGCTCCGGCGTCCGGATGTGCTCGGGCCGCACGCCGAGGCCGAGAACCCGCGCCGGCAGGCGGCGCAGCATCGGAAAACGCCGCAGCAGCCTGACGAACAGCGGCGGCTTCAACGGGCCCTGCTCCGCGAGCACATTCCGGATCACGCGATCCTGCATGAAGATCTGCATGCGCTGGGTGACGCGCGTCGGGAATTCGCGCCGCTCCTGCACCCTTGCCAGCACGTCGTCGACCGCTCCCGCGCGCAGCGGCTCCGCCAGGATGTTCGCGGCCGCCACCGCGTCCTGAACCGCGAGATTGATGCCGACGCCGCCGATCGGCGACATGGCGTGCGCGGCGTCGCCGATGCAGACCAGGCCGCTACGATGCCAGCGCTTCAGCCGGTCGACCGCGACGGTGAGCAGCTTGACCTGATCCCAGTCCTTGATCTCGTCCACGCGGCCGGCGAACAGCGGCACCGAGCGGGCGATGTCGGCACGGAACGCCGGCAGGCCCTTGCGGTGCACCTCCTCGATCGATCCCTTCGGGATGACGAAGGCGCACTGCCAATAGTCGCCGCGATTGAGCATGACGAAGATCCGGCCGGGCAGGAACAATCCGCCGGTCGCCGCCGCATCGTCGGGACGGCGGCTGAGGCTGAACCACAGCACGTCCATCGGCGCTCCCAGCTCCTCGACCTCGAGTCCCGCCTTGTCGCGCACGACGGAGTGGCGGCCGTCGCAGCCGGCCACCAGCGCGCTCCGGATTGTCACCGGGCCGCCAGGCGTCGTCGCATTGACGCCGACGACGCGGCCGCCCTCCTCAATCAAATCCTTCACCTCCGTCTGCATCAGCAGCCGGAAATTCGGATATCGGCGTCCCCGTTCGGCCAGGAAATTCAGGAAATCCCACTGCGGCATCATCGCAATGAATTTGCACTGCGTCGGCAGATGCCGGAAATCGGCGATCGTCAGATCGAGGTCGCCGAACTTGCCCGCCAGCGTCTCCACCGGCTGATGCGGAAGCTTGAGGAATTCGTCGAGCAGCCCGAGCTCGTGCATCAACTCCAAGGTCGAGGGATGGATGGTGTCGCCGCGGAAGTCGCGCAGGAAGTCCGCGTGCTTCTCCAGCACGGTGACGCCGACACCCGCGCGCGCCAGAAGAAAGCCAAGCATCATGCCGGCGGGTCCGCCGCCGGCGATGCAACACTGCGTGTCGACGGTTCCGGCCATCGCGCGGCCTTGTCAGAAGCAGGCGCCGCGCTCGGCTGCCATATAGCCCAGCAGCAGCAGCGTGCCGAAGGCCAGCACCACGACTGCGGCGCCGACCTCGATCCCGCGCAAGGCCAGGATGCCGTAGCCGGAGCGCGAGCCGGCGAAGTGCTGGGCCGCCGAGCGGAAGCCGACCGCGAGGGTGGCGATGGCGGCGACGGTGATCGCGGTGCCGAGCCCCATCACGAAGGTCGCGGCGACACCGGCCCAGAACAGGCCCTGCGCCAATGCGAAGACCAGCACGATGATCGCGCCCGAGCACGGCCGCAGTCCCACCGCGACGATGGCGGAGAGGCCGCGCTGCCAGCCGCCCGGCCCGGCGAGCTCCTGCGGCTCCGGCCCATGGGCGTGTCCCCAGGCCGAGGCATGCTCGTGGGTGTGATGGTCATGATGATGGTGACCGTGATCGTGGCCGTGATCATGCCCATGATCGTGATGATGATCGCGATGCTTGTGATCGTGCTCTTTATGATCCTTGGGCGTCACCGCAGCGCCGGCCGCGTGCAGCGGGCGACTCAGATTCCGCGCCTCGCGGAGAAATCCCTTGCCCTTGACCCAGATGAGCCGCGCACCGACGAGCGCGATCAGCCCGTAGCTCACCAGTTCGATGACCCGTCCCGCGTCGCACATCTGGCGCGCGGTGGCGTTCAGAATGGCCGCTGCGACGCCGACCAGAACCACGGCCACCACGGCCTGCAGCAGCGCCGACGCGAACGAAAGTACCACGCCACGCCGCCACGTCTCTTCATTGGCGACCACATAGGCCGAGATCACCGCCTTGCCGTGACCGGGGCCGGCGGCGTGGAAGATGCCGTAGAGGAAAGACACGCCGAGCAACGTCCACACCGCGCTGCCGTCGGTCTTGGCGGCGCGGATGATGCGCGAGAAATCCTGATAGAACGCGGCCTGCTTGGCGAGAATCCAGCCGACGATTCCTTCGGGCGGCGGGGGTGGCGCCGCTGGGCGCGCGGTGAACGCGCCACCCTGCGCGAGGACAACGTCCACGGCGCCGGCCATAAGCAGCATCGAGGCCATGGCCGCGAGCAACGTGAGCGCGACCAATGCGCGCCCGCCGGCAACCCTGGTCAGGGACATTTGACCGATATCTTGTTGGAGAACGCCGCGCCGTAGCTGTTGGCCGGAATCTGCCCGCCCGGCGGTATCTGCGCCAGGCGCTGCGCCATGTCCTTGGTCATTTCCTGCGGCTTGGTGAGGTTGATCTGGCAACCGGCCGGCGCCTTCTCCAGGCTCACCGCGTTCTTCTCGGCCAGGGAGAAATCGACGAAATAGGCCTGATCGAACACATCGAGATTGAAGGTCTGCGCCTTCACCGGCGTCTTCAGCGGCAGCAGGAAGTGCAGCGTCAGCATCGTATCCTTGGAGTTGAATTCGAGGCGGTACTCGACCGGCTCGACGAAGGTGACATCCTTGCCGTTCGCCTTCGCGTAACTGAAGAAATCATACTCCTTCAGCGACTCGACATTGACCTTGGCGAGCGGCTGCAGCTCCTCCGGCGTGAACTCGCCCTTCTTCTTGCTCTCCAGCCCCTGCGTGGCGAAGGCCGAATACATGTCGTCGAAGGTCCAGGCGTGGCGCACGCCGGTGACCGAGCCATCGGGCCCATAGACCACGGCGCTCTGCATCGTCACCCAGACGTGGGGATGCGCCGACGCGGTTCCGGCGGCGATCAGGAGACCTGCCAGCGCGGCGGCCAGAATTCGGGAAATGCGATTCATGACGGGCCGAAACATAGCATGGACTGGGGCGGAATGGAGGCCGTATAGACTGCCGCCATGCAGGTCCCCAATTCTTCCGGCACGGCCCCGCCAAAGCTGACGGCGCCGGAGAATTCATGCGATTGCCACATGCACATCTACGACGGCGGCCGTTTTCCGCCGCCGCGGCCCAGCGCGCGAATGCAGCCGGACGCCCGCGTGGCCGACTACCGGCTGTTTCAGCGGCGCATCGGGACGAGCCGTACCGTCGTTGTGACGCCCGCGGCCTATGCCATCGACAATGAGGTGACACTCGATGCCATCGCGCAGCTTGGGACCCAGGCGCGCGGCGTGGCGGTGGTGCATCCGTCCGTGACCGACGCCGAGCTCAGGCGCATGGCGGACGGCGGGGTTTGCGGCATCCGGTTCACGCAGTTCGATCCAAAGACCGCGGCGACCACGCTCGACATGATCGAGCCGCTGGCTCGGCGCGTCGAGCCGCTCGGCTGGCATGTGCAGATCCATCTGCGCGCCGACCAGATCGTGGCCGCGGCCGACCTGCTGCGGCGGCTGCCGGGAACGGTCGTGTTCGACCATCTCGGCCGGCTGCAGGCAGGCGTGAACGATCCGGCCTTCGCCGTGATCCGCCGGATGCTCGACGGCGGGCGCACCTGGATGAAGCTTTCGGGCGCCTACATGTTCGGGACGCCGCCCCTCTACGCGGAGGCCTCGCCGATTGCGCGGGCCTACATCGCGGCCGCGCCCGAGCGCATGGTGTGGGGCAGCGACTGGCCGCATCCGACGGAAGCGGAAAAGCCGGACGATGCGGCGCTGTTCGATCTGCTCGCAGGCTGGGCGCCCGACGAGACCACGCGCCATCGCATCCTGGTGGAGAACCCAGCGAAACTCTACGGGTTTTCAAAATAGGCAGGGACTCGTGTCCCGCACGCGGTGCAGCGCCATAGCCGCCGCCTCGCGGCGGCGTAGACGGCGACCGAAGGTCGCCTGATGGCGGTGCACCGCAGATGCGGGACCCCGGTTGCCTTCCTATAAAAAGCTGGGTCCCGGGTCTGCAGCGCGTCACTTCGCTGCGCTCGTGCTGCGCTGCGCCCGGGACACACGCTGCTGCGTCAAAGCCCCGCCGCTCCACCGTCGGCGCGCGGGTCGTGCGCGCCTTCGAGCGTGCCGTTGGGATGGATCGCCACCGCGCCGGCGTGACCCATCGTGTCGGAATAGGCGTCGGGCAGCACCTCGACGTCGTGGCCCGCCGACATCAGCCGGTCGATCAGGTGGCCGTCGAAGCGGGATTCCATCCGCAGGTTGGTCACGGTCGAGCCCCAGGTACGGCCCAGGAGCCAGCGCGGCGCGTCAATCGCCTTGTCGAGCGGCATGCCGTGCAGAACGTGGCGCGCGAAGATCATGCCTTGGGTCTGCGGCTGGCCGTCGCCGCCCATCGTGCCGTAGGCCATGACGCGGCCGTCGCGCAGCACGGCGAGCGCCGGATTGAGCGTGTGAAACGGCAGGCGGCCGGGCGCGAGAAAGTTCAGCGCCTTCGGATCGAGCGAGAACGATGAGCCGCGGTTCTGCATCAGCACGCCGGTCTTGGGCAGCACGCAGCCCGAGCCGAACTCCCAGTAGAGCGACTGGATATAGGACACCGCGAGGCCCGAGGAGTCGGCCGCGCCCATCCAGATGGTGTCGCCCTCGCCCGGCCGCGCCGGCCATCGCGCGGCCTTGCGGCTATCGATCTTGAGAACTTCGGCACCGAGAAATTCGTCATCGAGATAGCGGTCGGGCGCGTGCGGCAGTTGGGCGGGGTCGGTCACATAACGGTCGCGCACGCGGAAGGCGCGCTTGGTGGCCTCGACCAGCCCATGCGCAAAGTCGAAGCCCTCGGCCTCGCGGACGCGCAGGCGCTCGTAAAGCGCGAGGATGATGAGCGAAGCCAGACCTTGGGTCGGCGGCGGCGTGTTGTAGATCGTGCCGGCGTTGAGCTTCACGCTCAGCGGCTCGGCGATCCGGGCCTCGTAGCGCGCCAGATCCTCGCGCGTCACCGGGCTACCGATTTTTTCGAGATCGGCCGCGATCTCGCGCCCGACGTCGCCGCGATAGAAATCCTGCAATCCATTGCGCGCCAGATGATCGAGGGTGAAGGCGAGCGCGCTCTGCTTGAGCCTTGTGCCGGCCTCGGGCGGCTTGCCGTCGGGCAGGAAGGTTTCGGCGAAGCCGGGAACGCCCTTCAGCTCGGCGAGCTTTTCCGCCGTCAGCCGCGCCTGGCTTTTCGCCACCACATAGCCGTCGCGCGCCTGGCCGATCGCCGCATGCAGCAGCAATTCGAGTGGCAGGCCCTTGCCGCCGACCGCGCGCGCCGCCTCCACCGCCAGCATCCAGCCGCCGACCGCGCCCGGAACGGTGAGGGCTGCGAGCGGCCCACGCGAGGGGATCGCCTCGTGATCGCGGTAAAGCTCGGGCTTGGCGCGCGAGCCCGCCGGGCCGGCGGCCATGATCGCGCGGACGCGCTTGTTCGGCTCGCGGACCAGCCAGAAGCCGTCGCCGCCGATGTGGTTCATGTGCGGATAGACTGCGGCGATGCTCGCCGCCATCGCCACCATCGCTTCGAGCGCGTTGCCGCCCTCGCCCAGGATGGCGCGGCCCACCTCGGCGGTGGCCGCATGCGGCGCACAGACGACGCCACGGCGGTGTCCGGCGCTGTGGAGGCCGGTCATGCCGCCGCGCTGGCGTCGAGGAACCCGCGCTTCTTCAGGAGCGCGTCGGCGTTCGGCATCCGGCCGCGGAAGGCGACGTAAAGCTCCGCCGGATCGCGCGAGCCGCCGGTCGACAGCACATTCTGGTAGAGGCTCCGCGCCACATCCGGATTGAAGATGTCGCCCGTTTCCTCGAAGGCCGCGAAGGCGTCGGCGTCGAGCACCTCCGACCACATGTAGCTGTAATAGGCCGAGGCGTAGTAGCCGCCGGAGAACACGTGGGTGAAATGCGGCGGGCGATGCCGCATCGCGATTTCCTCCGGCATGCCGATGCGGGACAGCGTCTGGCGCTCGAAGGCGCCGACGTCGAGGTTCTCGGCGGATTGCAGCAGATGCAGTTCGAGATCGACCAGCGCCGAGGAGATGTATTCGAGCGTCTGGCAGCCGCGATCGAAGTTCTTCGCCGCCATCAACTTGGCGATGAGCGCTTCGGAGATCGGTTCGCCGGTCTTGTGGTGGCGGGCGAACTTGCGCAGCACCTCCGGCTGCTCGAACCAGTGCTCGTAAAGCTGCGACGGCAGCTCGACCCAGTCGGTGAGAACGCTGGTGCAGGACACGGTCGGATAGGTGACGTTGGACAAAAGACCGTGCAGCGCGTGCCCCATCTCGTGAAACAGCGTGCGCGCGTCCTCGAACGACAGCAGCGTCGGCTCGCCCTTGTTGAAGTTCATGACGTTGAGCACGAGCGGCCGGACGTTGCCGTCGAGCTTCTCCTGGTCGCGCAGCGTGCCCATCCAGGCGCCGCCGTGCTTGCTCGGCCGGGCGAAATAATCACCGTAGAAAATACCGACATGCCCGCCGTCTGCGCCACGCACCTCGAAGGCCCGCACGTCGGGATGCCAGACCGGCACGTCCACCGGATGGAAGGTCAGTCCGAACAGCTTTTCCGCGCCATAGAACGCGGCCTCGATCACCCGGTCGAGCGGGAAGAACGGCTTGACCTCGGCCTCATCGAAATCGCAGCGGCGCACGCGGAGCTTCTCGGCATAATAGCGCCAGTCCCAGGCGGCGAGCTTGAAGTTGCCGCCCTCCTCGGCGATCAGCCCCTGCAAGGCGTCGCGGTCGGCCAGCGCCGCGGCGCGGGCAGGCTTCCAGACCTTTTCGAGCAAACCCCGCACCGTCTCCGGCGTCTTGGCCATGGCGTCGTCGAGCCGGTAATGCGCGAACGATGGATAGCCGAGCAGGCTGGCGCGCTCGATCCGCAGCGCGATGGTCTCGGCGACGTTCGCCTTGTTGTCGGTCTTGTCGTTGTTGTCGCCGCGGGCAACCCAGGCGCGGAACGCCTTTTCGCGCAGATCCCGCCGCGACGAGAACTGCAGGAACGGCTCGACGCTGGAGCGCTGCAGCGTGATGATGTGCTTGCCCTTCATGCCGCGTTCCTCGGCGGCCGCAGCCGCCGCCTCGCGGACGAAATCGGGGAGCCCCGCGAGATCGGCCTCGCCGTGAAGCTCCATCGTGTAGGACTGTTCGTCGGCCAGCACGTTCTGGCTGAAGCCGGTGCCGAGCGCCGCCAGCCGCTCGATGATGGCGGCGAGGCGCTTCTTTTTGTCCGGTTCAAGCGCCGCGCCCTCGCGGCGATATTTGGTGTGATGGCGCTCCAGCACGCGCTGCTGCTCGGCGGTAAGCCCCAGGCTGTCACGCCGCTGATGGAGCGCGTCGATGCGGGCAAAGAGCGCCGCGTTCATCCGCACCTTGTTCCAGTGCGCCGCGGTGCGGGGCGAAATGTCGCGCTCGATCGCCAGCAGCGTGTCGTTGCTGTCGGTGCCGACGATCTGGCCGAACAGGTCGTCCACCCGCTGCAAGGCCCGCCCGGCGTTCTCCAGCGCGAGGATGGTGTTCTCGAATGTCGGCGGCGCGGCCTGACCGGCGATCGCGTCGATCTCCGCCTCATGCTCGGCGAAGGCGCGCTCGTAGGCCGGCATGAAGTGCTCGGCCTTGATGCGCGAAAAAGGGGGCGCGCCGAACGGGGTGGTCCAGGCCTCGAAGAAGGGGTTGGCCGCCGGCGGAGTGGATGGCTCGTTTTTTTGGTTCATGCTAGAATGTTTCCAAGTTCGCCCATGCGAATACACCAATCAAGCGAACATCAGGGGAGAAAAATGGTTTCTTTCACGCTGAACGACAAGCGGGTGTCGGTCGATGCCGCCCCGAGCACGCCGCTGCTCTGGGCGATCCGCGATCACGTCGGATTGACCGGCACAAAGTATGGCTGTGGCGCGGGTCTGTGCGGCGCCTGCACGGTCCATCTCGACGGCAAGGCGGCGCGCGCCTGCCAGACGCAGATTTCCGAGGTGGCCGGCAAGAAGGTCGTCACCATCGAGGGGCTGTCGCCCAATTCATCACACCCGCTTCAGAAAGCATGGGTCGCCCTTGAGGTGCCGCAGTGCGGCTACTGCCAATCCGGCCAGATCATGAAGGCGGCCGAGCTTCTGGCGAGCAACCCGAAGCCGAACCGCGCGCAGATCGTCGAGCACATGGACGGCAACATCTGCCGCTGCGGCACCTATCACAAGATCATCGCCGCGGTCGAACGCGCGTCGAAGGAGGGCTGATCCATGACCATCAACGTGAAAGCGCCTGAACTCTCCCGCCGCGGCGTGCTCGCCGGACTCGGCGGCCTGTCGTTCGGTCTCGCGCTCGGCGCGGACGGCCTCAGGCTCATCGGCGAGGCGGAGGCCAATACCCCGACCTCCGGCCAGCAGTACAACAACTGGGTGCGAATCGCGCCGAACGGCACAGTGACCATCATCAGCGCCGGCTCGGAGATGGGCCAAGGCACCTCGACCACGCTGCCGATGATCGTCGCCGAGGAAATGGACGCCGATTGGTCGAAGGTCGCGATCGAAATGACCTGGGGCGACGAGAAGCTCCACGGCTACACCTTCAACAACCAGAAAATGATGGCCATCGTCGGCAGCCGCGGCACGATGCTCTATTTCAACGAGCTGCGGATCGCGGGCGCCCAGGTGCGCAAGGTGCTGATGCAGAACGCCGCCGAGAAGTGGGGCGTGGACGTGGCTTTGCTCAAGACCGAGCCCGGCTTCGTGGTCAATCCGGCGAACGGGCAGAAGCTGAGCTACGGCGAGATCGCCTCCTTCGCGAAGGTGCCCTCGCCGCTTCCCGCGGTCGATCCCAAAGAGCTGAAGCAGCGCAAGGACTGGCGACTGATTGGCAAGGGCGTTCCACGCCGCGACACGCCGTCCAAGACCAACGGCACGGCGCTCTATGCCATCGACGTGAAGCTGCCGGGCATGGTCTATGCCACGGCCATGCATGCACCGGTGCACACCGGCTCGCCGGAAAGCTGGAACGACGCCGACATCAAGAAGATGCCGGGCGTCATCGGCACCGTGCGGCTGTCGAACGGCGTCGCGGTCGTCGCGCAGCACTTCGAGCAGGCGGTCGCGGCGCGCAACGCGCTCAAGGTGACGTGGAAGAGCGGCGCGGCGGCGGGCTTCGATTCCGCCAAGGCGCTCGACGACTACGCCAAGCTGCACCACGACCCGAAGGCACAGATCACCAACCTGTCCAAGAAGGGCGACGTCGACGCGGCCTTCTCGGGTGCGGCGAAGAAGTTCAGCGCCGAGTTCCGCAGCGACTACGGCTATCACGCGCAAATGGAGCCGTTGAACGCGGTGGTCCGCGTGGCGGCCGACGGGCAATCGGCCGAGGTCTGGGAAGGCACCCAGGCCGCCGACGCCACCCGCAGCGAAGTGGCCAAGGCGCTGGGCATCGCGCCCGACAAGGTGAAGGTGACTCAGTGCCTGATGGGCGGCGGCTTCGGCCGGCGCTCGCTCGGCGACTATGCCGCGGAATGCGCGCGGATCGCCAAGGAGGTCGGCCGTCCGGTGAAGCTGGTCTGGACCCGCGAGGAAGACATCGCCCACGGCATGTTCCGCCCGCAGTCGTTCCAGTGCGTCGAGGCGGCACAGGACTCGACCGGCAAGGTGACCGGCTGGAAGCACTGCGTGGTGGGAGAAGGCGGCGTGCTGCTGCACACCGGAATCCAGATCCCGTACTACGAGGTGCCCAACCAGAACATCGAGCGCCGGGGCGTGTCGCACGGCATCCGCCTCAAGCACTGGCGGGCAGTCGGCCATGTGTTCAACGTCATGGCGATCGAAAGCATGGTCGATCAGATGGCGGTCGAGGCCAAAATGGACCCGATCGACTTCCGCTTCCAGCGCATGTCGATCACGCCCAAGGCGCGCAAGTGCTTCGAGACGGTCGCGCAAATGTGCGACTGGAAGGCCGCCCGGCCCGAAGGGCGCGCCCTCGGCATCTCGATCACGGAACGCTCGGGCTCGCTCGGCGCGGGCGTGGTCGAAATCTCGCTCAACCGGCAGAGCGGCAAGATCAAGGTGCACAAGGTGTGGGTCGCGGTGGACGGCGGCACCATCGTGACGCCCGATCCGGCCAAGGCCAACGTCGAGAGCGCGATCATCTACGGGCTGTCGAGCATCCTGCACGAGCGCATCACGATGAAGAGCGGCGCGGTCGAGCAGACCAACTTCCATGACTACGAGCTGATGCGGATGTCCGATCTGCCAGAGGTCATGGACGTCAAGTTCGTCGAAGTGGAGACCCGGCCGACCGGACTGGGCGAGATCGGCAACCCGTTCATCGCCGGCGCCATCTCTAACGCCTTCTTCCGGCTGACCGGCAAGCGGCTGACCCATCTGCCGTTCACCCCGGACCGGGTGCTGGAGACGCTGAAGGCCTGACCTCATCGAGCCCGCAAAAAAGCGCCCACCGCGAGGCGGGCGTTTTCGTTTCGGTCCGAGGCCCAAAAAGCAAACGGCCCGCACGGCAAGCCGGGCGGGCGCGTCACTCGATCAGCTTCCCCACTCCCGGCGCACGACCTTCCGGTACATCCGCGGTAAAGCGGCACTTGGGAATGGGGCCACGGCCGAAGCCGTGGGAACTGTCCGGACGTAGATGGGGTGTCCGGCGGCCGATTCAAGGGGCATAACGCCGATCCCCTGCCCTGGTTCCCGGCCTCCTATTCCGGCTCGATCCCGGCCTCCTTGATCATCGCGGTCCAGCTCACCAGTTCGGTCTTCACGAATTCGGTGAACTCCTTCGGCCCGCTCCAGTAGACGTCGGTGCCCGAGGCCGTGAAGCGCGCCCGCACCGCCGGATTCTCCAGCGCCTTCTGCACCGCGTCGGCGAGCCTGTTCACCGCCTCCGGCGGCATCCCGGCGGGGCCGAACATCCCGGCCCAAGCGAGGATGTGATAGCCGGGCATTACCGTCTCGCTCAGCGTCGGCACGTCGGGCAGCGCCGGATTGCGGTCCCGCGTCAGCACCGCGAGCGCCTTGACCTTGCCGGCCCTGAGCTGCGGCATGCCGGTGTTGAAATCCGCGACCATGATCTGGATCTGGCCGCCGAGCAGATCGGTCATCACCATCGGGTTGCTGCGGTAGGGCACCCGGACGATGTCGGTGCCGGTGCGCTTCTTCAGCGCCTCGCCGACGATCTGGGTGGTACTGTTGCCGACGCCGTAGCTGAGCTTCCCGGGGTTGGCCTTCGCGTAATCCACCAGGGCCTTCATCGATTGGTACGGCTTGTCCGGCGTGACCGCGACGAACGAAGAGAAGCTGCCGATCCGCGCGATCGGGGTGAAATCCTTGATCGGATCGTAGGGCACGTTCTTGTACAGCCCGTAGACCACCGAATGGGTCGAGTTGGTGGTCAAGAGCAGCGTGTAGCCGTCGTTGCTGGCGCGCGCGACCGCGCTGGCCGCGAGCAGGCCGCCGGCGCCCGCTCGGTTTTCGACCACGACGGTCTGGCCGAGCGACTCCTGCAGCGTCAGCGCGACCACGCGCGCGGCGGCGTCGGTGACGGAACCCGCGGCGAACGGAGTGAGGATCGTGATCGTGCGCGAGGGATAGGCCTGGCCGAATGCGGATGAGCCGCCCAATGAAACGGCCAGCAGCAGCGCGCCCACCGCGACCCTATGTCTTGAATTCATCTTGGCCCTGACCTTTCCGTATTGTCCCATGCCGCTAATATCGGACGGCCGGGACACATCCGGCAAGCACCGCCGGGAGCTTTCATGGGTTACCGCAAGCTGCTGCCGCTCGCCGCGGCCTACATTACGCTGGCCGCGTTCGCGTCCACCGCCGCCGGACAGGACTGGCCGACCCGTCCGGTCACCATGGTGGTGCCGTTCGCCGCCGGCGGGCCGATCGACACGCTCGGCCGCGTGCTGCAGCCCTATCTCAGCGAGTCGCTGGGCCAGCAGGTCATCATCGAGAACCAGCCGGGCGGCGGCGGCATGGTCGGCTCGCTGCGGGTGTCGCAGGCCGCGGCCGACAGCCACATGTTCGTGCTGGGCTCGATCGGCACACATGCCATCAGCCAGTCGATGCACAAGAAGCCGTCCTACAATTCGCAGACCGACTTCCAGCCGGTCACGCTGGTGGCGGATGCGCCGCTGGTGCTGCTGGTTCGCAAGGACCTGCCGGCGAACAGCCTCAAGGAGTTCATGGCCTATGCCAAGGCCAACCAGGCCAAGATGCAGCACGGCTCCGGCGGCACCGGCACGTCGTCGCATGTCGGCTGTGTGCTGTTGAATCAGACCATCGGCGCCAAGATCGTGCACGTGCCCTATCGCGGCGGCGGGCCGGCGATGCAGGACCTGGTCGGCGGACGCATCGACTTCATCTGCAACTACATCTCGACCGCGATCCCGGTCACCAAGAACGGCCAGGCCAAGGTGCTGGCGACCCTTGCCGGCGCGCGCGCCTCGGCCTTCCCCGACGTGCCGACCGCCGACGAGCAGGGGCTGAAGGACTTCGACATCTCGGCCTGGAACGCGATCTTCATGCCCAGGAGCACGCCGCCGGAGCTGGTGGCGAAGCTGAATGCCGCGGTGACGAAGGCGCTCGACAATCCGGCGCTGCAGAAGCGGCTCGACGACATCGGCCTGATCCCCGCCATGCCCGCGCGCCGCGGCCCCGCGTTCCTGAAGAGCTACGTCGCCGGCGAGGTGAAAAAATGGGCCGAGCCGGTGAAGGACAGCGGCATCGCGGTGGATTGAGCGGGGTGGACTCCCGCGCTCAGGGCAACTCGAACCCCGCCCGGGTCCATGTCTCCCGCGTGTCCGGCCGGGTCAGAGCCGCGATGAACGCCGCGGCCGCCTCCTTCGCGCCGCTGCCCGCCATCGCCGCCGCGCAATAGGTCGTGTCCTGGCCGAACGGCGGGGGCAGCGGGCCTGCGATCGCCGCGCCGGGGACCGAGGCGACCTCGCCCGAGAGCGTCAGCCCGAATTCGGCCGTGCCCTCGACCACGCGGCGCGCGACCTCGGCGCCGGTCTGCTGCGGCAGGCTCTTCGGCGCCATCATCGCGGCCCATCCGGCCTGCTCGAAGGCCTTGGCCAGATGCACGCCCGCCGAGCCGCCGACCGCCGGATCGCTGGTGGCGATGGCGCGGGCGCCCTCCAGCATCGCCTTGAACGCATCGACCGTGGAAAAGTCCGGCCGCGGCGCGCCCTCGCGGATGCAGACGGCGATGTAGGTTCTAGCCACGTTCCTCCGCGAGCCGGGAATGAGCGCGCCTGCCTTCTCCAGCTTGCCGATGCCGGGCACGGACAGGATCACCACGTCGGCGGTCTCGCCTCCGTCGAGCTTGCCCTGCAAGCCGCCGACGGTGCCGAAGTCGAACGCGACCTCATGGCCCGCGCCGTCCGCGAAAGCCTTGCCCAGCGCACCGACCGCCACATGCATCGACCGCGCGCACATCACCTTGAGCTTGGCCAGGGTTGCCTCCCACCTTTCAACGTCATGCCCGGCCTTGTGCCGGGCATCCACGCCTTTAGAACTCACCTCACAGTAGGAAGACGTGGATGGCATGGGAAGTCGGGCTTGCCCGACTTCCCTCAGGCCTTAAGAGGCCAAGTCGGGTAAACCCGACTTGGCCGACAAGCCCGGCCATGACGAACTGGGAGGATGCCGACTTGGACAAGCTCAAGAACCTCATCAATGGCCCCGACCTCATCGTCGCGCCGGTCGCGCTCAACCCGATCATGGCACAGATGGCGGCGGCGGCCGGCTTCAAGGCGGCGTATCTCAGCGGCGGCTCACTCGGCTGGTACAAGGGCGTCACCGAGGCCGGCCTCACCCTGACCGAGATGATCCAGGTGGTGGTGGACATCCGCACCGTCTCGAAAATCCCGGTCGTGCTCGACGCCGGCGGCGGCTGGGGCGACCCGGTCCACATCCACCGCACCATCGCCATGTCCGAGGCGGCCGGCGTCGAGTGCATCGAGATCGAGGACCAGCTTCTGCCGCGCCGGGTCGAGCACCACGTCGGCATCGACCATCTGGTGCCGATCGGGCTTGCCGCCGACCGAATCCGGGAGGCGGTCGCGGCCCGCACCGACCCCGACCTGGTGATCGTCGGCCGCACCAACGCCATCCGCGTCGGCGGCATGGACGACGCGCTCCGCCGGGCGGAGGCGATGAAGAGGGCCGGCGCCGACATGCTGTTCCTCTGGGGGAGGAAGCCCGAGGAGATGCGGTTCATCGCCGAGCGGCTGCCCGCTCCGCTCATGACCTTCGCGCCGCCGGACGGCTTCTCCACCTTCCCGATCTCGAAGGCGGAGATGGCCAAGCTCGGCTACCGACTCGCCGCCTCCTCGGGCACCGCCTTCGCCGCCATGGTGAAGGCGGTGCGGCAGTCCTACGAATGCCTGGCATCCGACTCTATGGACCCGTTCCTCGGGCCGGGCGGCGCGGAGAGGGAGATGAAGGCCGCGCACCGCACCACCGGCCTCGACCGCCTGGTCGAGATCGAGCGGCGGACGATGAAGGGGGCTTGAGAGACACCGGCGGCTTCGCCCGCCCTCACCCTGAGGAGCGCCCGCAGGGCGCGTCTCGAAGGGCGAGGGCAGCCCCATGGTTCGAGACGCGCGGTTTCGCCGCGCTCCTCACCATGAGGCCAGGAGAGGCCGTCGCTTGCCTCCCTTGATCCTCGCGCCCATATCGACGACATTGCGCCCGTCGAAGGGGCTGCCGCCCTTGGTTTACCGCAGGAATCGCCGATGAACGCCACGACCAACCCGCAAGGCCGCCGCATCCTCTGGCTCAACGTGATGACCGTGTTCAGCGCCGCGATCCTGATCGGCGCCGAGGTGTTCGGCGCCGCCTTCGCCGCCGGCTGGGCCTTCGCCAACCTCTTCCACCTCGGCGAAAACGGCGTCCCCATCCTGCAAGGCGTGTTCTTCCTGCTCGGCGTCGCCGTCATGGTGCGCTTCGTGATGAACGCGCGCCGCGTCGAGCCGTTCAGCGAGGGCTGACGGCGTCTGCGAGGCGAGCTGCGCGCGCTCGCGGCGGCCGATTTACCGTTTGCAAAAACTTTCTTAAGGCTCGCGCACTATATTTTGTGCTCAGCGGCCTCTCGCGCGCGCAAAAGTGTTGACTCTCGTCCCAAATATATTATTTCGATGACTGCCCAATTTCGCACGTGCCTGTGGCCGTGTGTCGATCGGTAGGTA
>CAMAWG010000034.1 GCA_945861855.1 Rhodoplanes serenus | reverse complement strand
GATGCAGGATAACTTCAGCCGCACGGCGAGCGAGAACGCGGCAGCGCGCGAGCAGCGTCAGGAAAAGGTTTCGGCCGAGGTGTCGGCCTTCGCCACCTCGATCGAGCGCAGCATTGCGGAGCTTGGGGTCATCAGCGACCGGGCTCTGGAATCCGCGACGCAACTCGCCGATGCCGCCGACCGCGCTTCGCACCGCACCGCGGGCGCCACCGCCGCATCCACGGAGGCCTCGGCCAATGTGCGCGACATCGCGTCTGCGACCGACGAGCTTGCCTCGTCGGTCATGGAGATCGACCGCCAGGTGGCGCAGTCCAATGCCATCGCCGAGAAGGCGGTCGGCGAGGCCGAGCGCACCAACGCCGCGGTGCAGGAGCTGAGCGAGGCAGCGAGGCGCATCGGCGACGTCGTTCGCCTCATCACCGACATCGCCGAGCAGACCAACCTTCTGGCGCTCAACGCCACCATCGAGGCGGCGCGTGCCGGCGAGGCCGGCCGGGGCTTTGCCGTGGTGGCGGGCGAGGTCAAGGCGCTGGCGGGCCAGACCGGGAAGGCCACCGAAGATATCGCCAAGCAGATCGCCGACATGCAGCACGCAACCACCCGTTCGATCGAGGCGATCGAGGCGATCGAACGCACCATCCGCGATATCGGCTCGATCAGCGGCGCGATCGCTGCGGCGGTGACCGAGCAGGGCGCGGCCACGCAGGAGATCGCGCGCAGCGTCGATGTCGCCGCCAGGCGCACGTCCGAAACCGCAGAAGAGGTCGGCCGCGCCGGCGAAGCCGCCGACAACACCCGCGCCAGCGTGACCACGGTGCGCGCGGTGGCCGAGGAGCTCGGCGCGGTCGCACATCGCATCCGCGACCAGATCGAGGCCTTCTCGCAGAACCTGCACGCGGCCTGATTTCTTTCTTGTCCCGGGCGCGGCGCAGCACCTCTGGTGATGCGCTGCAGACCCGGGACCCAGCTTTCTTTTGAAAGGAACCGGGGTCCCGGATCAGCGGTGCACCGCTATCGCGCTGCACCGCGTCCGGGACACGAGGTCGGAGCTATTCCGTCTCGAACGCCGCCGGAATGTGGCGCGGGATGCGTCCCGGCGCAACCAGTACGGCATCAAACCGGATGTCGCTCTCGGCATCCTCGGGATGAGCGGCGAGCCAGGCTCCGGCCGCGCCGGCGATCCGGCGCTGCTGGCGCGGCAGGAGCGACTCCGCGGCGCCGTCGAGCGTGTTGCGCGCCTTCACCTCGACGAAGACCAGCACGCCGCGCCGTCGTGCGACGATGTCCACCTCGCCGACCGGACTGCGAAAGCGCCGCGCCACGATGCGGTAGCCCTTGGCGATGAGATAGGCCGCGGCGCGGCTTTCCGCCGAGAGGCCCGTGAGATGCGCGGCGACGCGCTCTGGCCGCGGTGTATCCTTACTTTGCCGTGCCATCGTCTTCTTCGCTGAGCGCGAGCGCGCGCTGGTAGATTTCACGTCGCGGCCGGCCGGTGGCGGCCGCGACGTCGCTCACCGCGTCCTTCACCGAGGCGTGCTGCAAGGCCTGCCGCAGCAGCGCGTCCACCTCGTCGGCGCCGGGCACTCCGGCATCGGCCGCGGGCGGCGCGATGACGATGGTGAACTCGCCGCGGATCTCGGCCGGGTACTTGGCGTCGTCGCCATAGACCAGCGCCAGCGCCGGCAACTCGCCGCGCCGGATTTCCTCGTGCAGCTTGGTGAGCTCGCGGCAGACTGCGGCTTGCCGCGGCCCAAGTCCCTCCGCCAGTGCGTTGAGCGCACGCCCTACGCGCGGGCCGCTTTCATAAAGAATGAGCGTCGCCGGGATGCGATCGATCTCGGCAATGCGGGCGCGGCGCTGGCCGTCCTTCGGCGGCAGAAAGCCTTCGAAGAAAAATCGGTCGGTCGGCAGCCCTGCGACGGCGAGCGCCGCCAGTGCGGCGGATGGGCCGGGCGCCGCGCTCACGGGAAGGCCTGCCTCACACACCGCCCGCACCAGCTTGAAGCCCGGATCCGAAATCAGCGGCGTGCCGGCGTCGGAGACAAGCGCCAAGGCTTCGCCTGAGGCCAGCCGCGCGAGGAGCTTCGGCCGCGCCGCCGCGGCGTTGTGCTCGTGGTAGGGCGTCAGCGGGATCGCGATGCCGTAATGGTCGAGAAGCTTGCGGGTCACCCGTGTGTCCTCGCAGGCGATGACGTCGGCCGCGGCGAGGGTTTCCAGCGCCCGGAGCGTGATGTCGCGCAGGTTGCCGATCGGGGTGGCGACGAGGTGCAGGCCCGCGGCAAGCCGCGGCGCTTCGACCGGATGCCCGGCGAGCACATAGGTCCTGCTGCGATCGCCGGAGCGATCCTTGGCTTGGCTTTCGGCTCGATTATCCCGCATCCGCCGCATTGTAGCGGCCGGGCCGGGCTGCGTCATTTCCGAGCCAAACCCCGCAAAACCGCATGGAATGGGATTCTTTATCCTTTCCATTTGGTTAACCTATCGTCCTCATTATGCCCGTTTGCCAACGTGGACTGGCAATTGCCGCTACAATCGCCGTCGAGGAAATCGTCCATGGTCCCGGCTTCGCAGGCCTCAATGCAGTTGCTGTCCCGACGCCTGTGCGTCGGCGGCCTGCTGGCTTTGCTGGCGGCCTGCTCCAGCACATCTGAAGTGATCAACGCCAATTCTCCGCCCTCGGCGCAGCCGCTGCCCCAGGATCAGGCGGCGATCGGCACCGGAGCGGTCAGGGTCGGCCTGATCCTGCCGCTGTCGGCGGGCGGCAACGCCGGCACCGTGGCGCTGTCGATGAAGAACGCGGCCGAGATGGCGCTGGTCGAATTCAACAGCCCCAACGTCCAGCTTCTGGTGAAGGATGACGGCGGCACGTCGGGCGGCGCGCAGCAGGCGGCGCAGCAGGTTCTCGCCGAAGGCGCCGAGATCATCATCGGGCCGCTGTTTGCCCATTCGGTCGGCGTCGTCGGCGCGGCGGCCCGCCAGCGCGGCGTACCGGTGATCGCATTCTCGACCGACGCCAGCGTCGCGGCGCGCGGCGTCTATCTGCTGAGCTTCCTGCCGGAGTCCGACGTCGATCGCATCGTCGAATACGCCATCTCCAGCGGCAAGCGGTCGTTTGCCGCCATGCTGTCGGAAGGCGCCTATGGCAACGTGGTCGAAGGCGAATTCAAGCAGGTGGTGTCGCGCAAGGGCGCGCGCATCGTCGCGCTCGAACGCTACCCGCTCGATCCGGGCAGGATGCAGGCGCCGGCGAAGCTCGTTGCGCAGGCGGCGCGTGGCGCGGACGCCGTGTTCATCCCCGAGGGTCCGGAGGTTGTGCCGCTGGTCGTGCAGACCTTGATCGCCGGCGGGCTCGACACCAAGCGCGTGCAGCTCCTCGGAACGGGATTGTGGGACGACCCGCGCATCTTCAACGACGCGCGGCTGCATGGCGGTCTCTACGCCGCGCCGGACTCCACCGGCTTTCGCAATTTCTCCGCCCGCTATCGCCAGCGCTACAACCAGGACCCGGTGCGCACCTCGACGCTCGCCTATGACGCCGCCGCGCTGGTGGCGGCGCTGGTCAAGACGCAGGGGCCGCAGCGTTTCTCCGAGCAGGTGCTGACCAGCGCGTCGGGATTCTCCGGAATCGACGGGCTGTTCCGTTTCCGCACCGACGGCACCAACGAACGCGGGCTTGCGGTGATGCGCGTGGGCCCGACCGGCGGCCAGGTCGTCAGCCCGCCGCCGCGCGCCTTCGGCGCGCCGGGGACTTGATCGGCGGGCTGTGCCGTCTATTCGGCGGCAACCAGCATATCTTCGTCGATCCGCTTGGCGCTGTAGTTCGAAGCGTTGCGGCGTCCTGCCGAAGCCTCACGGGCGAACAGAATGAGATGGTGGGCGAGCAGTGTCACCGCGATGAGATATTCGATCTGCCCGCGCATGAGCCGCGCCAGGGCAAACCGCCAGAAGGTGCGCCGGTAGTCGCCCTTCACGCCGACGAACCAGAAAATACGCGCAAGCATGATCAATCCGCGCCGGATGTTGCGCCAGGACGCACGCTGCGGGCTGTTCGGCAGGCGCAGACGATTGGCATAGGCCGTGCGGATCTGGTGCTCGTAGCGGCCGAACAGCGCTTCGGGCAGATAGGCGACGCGCATGCATTCGCGCCACATCGCGACCACCTCGTCGTAGGGCATGCGGAAGACGACGTTCGATTCGAGGTCTTCGTCGTCCTCGATCAGCCTGCCTTCGCGCTTGAGGCGGTCCCACAGCGGCGTGCGCGGCAGCGCCTGCAGCAGGTTCATGGTCAGCAGCGGAATCTGCGACTGCCCGACAAACTCCTGCAGGAAGCGGCCGGTGTCGGGCGTGTCGGTGTCGAGGCCGATGATCATGCCCGACACGACCTCCATGCCGAAGCCGTTCAGGGTCTCGATGGCGCCGAGGATCGGCACCATCATGTTGTGATCCTTCGAGATCGATTTCAGCGCGGCGGGATCGGGCGTCTCGATGCCGCAGAAGATAGTGGGGAAAGCCGCCTCGCGCATCAGCTCGAGGATTTCCGGCCGCTTGGCGATGTTAAGCGTCGCCTCGCACGACAGCAGCAGCGGATAGCCGTTGCGCTTCTGCCATTCGATCAGGTGCGGCAGCATCTCGCGCACCGCGCGCTTGTTGGCGATGAAATTGTCATCGACGAAATAGACCGAAGTGGACAGACCGCAGGACACGAGCTTGTCGAGCTCGGCGCAGACCTGCTCGGCGGTCTTGTATCGCGCGACGCGGCCGTAGAGCGCGGGGATGTCGCAGAATTCGCACTGGTACGGACAGCCGCTGGAGAACTGGATGCTGCCGAGGAGATAGCGGTCGACCTTCGCCAGCTCGTAGGCCGGTATCGAGAATTCGGACAGCTCGCGCCGGACCTTGGTGGTGAGCACGATCTGGCGCGGCGGGCGGGAGACATCTTCTTCCAGCCGCGCGAACAATTCGTCGGTCGCGTCGCCCAGCTCGCCGACATGAAGATAATCGAAGTTCGGGTACTTCTCCGGGGATGCCGATACCGACGATCCGCCCAGTACGGTGACCCGGTCGGCGGCGTGGGCGCGGCGGCGGATGTCCTCCATCTGACGGCGCTGCACGTGCATGCCGCTGACGAACACCACCTCCGCCCACTCGAAGTCCTCGCGGGCGGCCGGAGCCATGTTCTCGTCGATGAAACGGGCCTGCCATGACGAGGGCACGGCAGCCGCGACGACCAAGAGGCCCTGGGGCGGCATGAAAGCGCGAACGCCGTCGGTGAGGGGGTAGGAGAACTCGAACGTCCCAAAAGAGGGGGTATAGCGCGGAAAAACACACAACACGTGCCTTCCGGCACAATCCCTTGGTGCAAGCATCCGGTCAGAGCCTCGCCTGGTTCAAGGATCGAGACTGGCGAAATAATGTGACGACAACGAGGACGCAAGCCCGCGGTTCCGCCGGGGCTGCCCGGCCTGCCCTATGCCGCCAGATCGGCCACCACGGCGTCGAGCACCGGAAAGCCGGCCGGCGTGACCCGGAGGCAGCCGTCGCCGCCGCTCTCGACGAAGCCGTTGGCCGTCAGCATCGCGATGCGATCCGGATCGAGGGCCCGGCCGGACAGCGCCTGGTAGCGCGCCGGGTTGATGCCCTCGGCGAGGCGGAGCCCCATCAGCAGGAATTCGTCGGCGCGCTCCTCCGACGTGAGCAGGTCGTCGGTGATCTGGCCGTGGCCGAGCGATTCGACCCGCATCAGCCAGGCCTCCGGCCGCTTCTCGGTCATGGTGGCGCGGCGGCGGCCGTCGATGTCGAGCCGGCCGTGGGCGCCGGGTCCGACGCCGGCGTATTCGTGCGCGCGCCAGTAGACGAGATTGTGCCGGCACTCGGCGCCTGGCCGCGCGTGATTGGACACTTCGTATGCCGGCAGGCCGGCGTTGCTGCAGATCTCCTGCGTCAGGTCGTAGAGCTCGCGGCCGGTGTCGTCGTCGGGAATGACGAGCTTGCCGGCCTTGTGCAGGGCGTGGAACGGCGTCTCGGGCTCGATGGTCAACTGATAGAGCGACAGATGCTCGGCCGCCTCCGCGATGGCGCGCTTGAGCTCGGCGGCCCATTCCTGCGGCGTCTGCCGCGGGCGGGCGTAGATCAGATCGAAGGAGTAGCGGTCGAACGATTGCCGGGCGATGGCGACGGCATCGAGAGCCTCCTGCGCGGTGTGCAGCCGGCCGAGTTCCTTCAGCGACGCATCGTCGAGCGCCTGTACGCCGAGCGACACGCGGTTGACCCCGGCGGTGCGATAGCCTCGGAAGCGTGTGGCCTCGACGCTGGTCGGATTGGCTTCGAGCGTGACCTCGATATTGGGCGGCACGGTCCAGTGCTTGGCGATGGTGTCCAGAATCGTGCCGACGGTCGCAGGCTGCATCAGCGATGGCGTGCCGCCGCCGAGGAAGATGCTCGACACGGTGCGGCCGGGGGCGCGCGCCGCGGTCGAGGCGATCTCGGTCTCGAATGCGCGAAGAAATCGCGGCTCGTCGATCGCCGCGTGGCGGACATGGCTGTTGAAGTCGCAGTACGGGCATTTCGACAGGCAGAAGGGCCAGTGGACGTAGACCCCGAAGCCCTGCGCGTCAGCGCTTTGCAAATCAACGCTTGGCAAGACACGCCTCCGCCAGCTTGAGGAAGGCGCGGGCGCGGTGCGAAAGCCCGCGGCCGTGCGGCGGCAGGCCGTGCTTTTCCTCGCTCGGCATCTCGCCGAAGGTCTGGGTCTGGCCGTCCGGCAGGAACAGCGGATCGTAGCCGAAGCCCTTGGTGCCGCGCGGCGGCCACACTACGGTGCCATCCACCGTCGCCTCGAACTCCTCGACATGGCCGTCGGGCCAGGCGACACACAGCGCCGAGACGAAATGCCCGCGCCGGCGCTCGGCGCTCTTGGCGCCGCGCTCGATCAGCAGGCTTTGAATCTTGTTCATCGCAAAACGAAAGTCCTTGTCCGGCCCGGCCCAGCGCGCCGAGTGAATGCCGGGCTGGCCGTCGAGCGCATCGACCGCGAGGCCGGAGTCGTCGGCGAACGACGGCATGCTCGACGCCTTTGCGGCGGCCTCGGCCTTGATCCGTGCGTTGGCGCGGAACGTGGTGCCGGTTTCCTCCGGCTCGGCCAGGCCCAGCTCACCTGCGGATATAGCCTCGACGCCGTAAACCGCCAGCAGGTCGCGCATCTCGGCAAGCTTACCCGGATTGTGGGTCGCAATCACGAGCCGGCCGGCGATCGGGCGATGCGCCATGTTTCACATCACCGCCATCTTCTGCAGATCGACCAGCTTGCCGATGCCTTTGCGCGCGAGCGCGAGCAGCGCGAGCAACTGCTCCTCGCTGAACGGCGTTTTTTCCGCGGTGGCCTGGACCTCGACGATGTTGCCC
This sequence comes from Rhodoplanes serenus, assembly GCA_945861855.1. GTDB lineage: Bacteria > Pseudomonadota > Alphaproteobacteria > Rhizobiales > Xanthobacteraceae > Z2-YC6860. The sequence continues at coordinate 24,981 of CAMAWG010000034.1, read as the reverse complement.
GCGCCGGTCATGACGAAGTTGGCGTCGGTCTCGGCCTCGGAATCCTCGGCGTAGTCGAGATCGAGCACTGCGACGTTGTTGTACACGCCGCAGGAGATCGCCGCGATGTGATCGCGCAGTGGATTGGTCTTGATCATCTCGCGCGTGCGCATCCAGGCAAAGCAATCGTTCAACGCGACCCAGGCGCCGGTGATCGAGGCGGTGCGGGTGCCGCCGTCGGCCTGGATCACGTCGCAGTCGATGGAGATCTGCCGTTCGCCCATGGCTGGGAGATCGACCACCGAGCGGAGGCTCCGCCCGATCAGCCGCTGGATCTCGACGGTGCGGCCGCCCTGCTTGCCGGCGGAGGCTTCGCGGCGCGTCCGTTCATGGGTCGCGCGCGGCAGCATGCCGTATTCGGCGGTGACCCAGCCGCGCGCCTGGCCCTTGAGCCAGGGCGGCAGCCGCTCTTCGAGCGAGGCGGTCACCAGCACGTGGGTGTCGCCGAACTTCACGAAGCACGAGCCCTCGGCGTATTTCACCACGCCGCGCTCGAGCGATACGGCGCGCAGCTCGTCGGGCTGTCGGCGGCTCGGCCGCATTTCATTCTCCTGCCCGGCGCGCGGGAGGCGCGCCGAGCACGCTTTTAGAGCATGACCCCGAAAAAGCCAGCCCCGGACCGATCCAGCTCCCCTCACTCGGGCTGAATGCCGGCGTCCTTGATCATCTTGCCCCATTTGGCGAGCTGGACTTTGACAAAGTCGTCCATCTCCTTCGGCGAACTCGAGAAGGCCTCAAATCCGACGTTGCGGAGCCGCGACTTCACCTCGGCGCTGTCGATGATCTTGCGCAGCTCCGTGCTGAGCTTGTTCACGATCTCCGGCGGGGTCTTGGCCGGAGCGAACATGCCGGCCCACGAATCCATGTCGAACCCGGTCACGCCGGCCTCGTCCATGGTGGGAAGCTCCGGGAACAGCGAGCTGCGCTGTATCCGGGTCACCGCCAGCGCGTTCAGGGTGTTCGCCCTGACATGCGGGATGGCGGTGGTGAAGTCGTTAAACGCCATCGACACCCGGCCGGCGAGCAGATCCTGGATGGCGGGCGGCGCGCTCTTGTAGGGCACGTGCAGCAGGTCGATCTTGGCCCAGTGCGCGAGCGTCGCGCCGGCGACAACGCCGGACGTGTTGCCGCTGGCGTACGACAGCTTGCCCGGATTGGCCTTGGCATGCGCGATCAGTTCCTTGACCGATTTCACCGGGACGCTGGGATGGGTCACCAGCATCAGCGTGTAGCTTCCCACCCGCGACACCGCCGTGAAGTCCGTCACCACGTCGTATGAGACGGTCTTCATCAGGAATGGCGCGGCGGAATGCGGGCTGTTGGTGCTCAGGAACAGCGTGTAGCCATCCGGCGCCGCGCGCGCCACGAACAGCGCGGCGAGCGCGCCGTTCGCGCCCGGCCGGTTCTCGACCACGATCGTCTGGTTGAGCGCGACACCGAGCGGCTGCGCGATGACGCGGGCAACCGTGTCGGTGGCGCTGCCGGGTCCGAACGGCACAATGATAGTGATCGGCTTGTTCGGATAGGCTTGCGCGTGAACGGCCGCGATGCCGAGCAGCGTTAGGCCGCCGGCCACGAGTATGCGAAGCAATTGTTTCATGCTTGATCCCTCCCTGGCTGTCGCGAGTTGTGATCGCTGGCGCGTCGGTCTCGCGTGGCGCGCGCCTTGACCTGCGGGGCGCAAGCCTAGCAGAGTTCCGCAACCTTGGCGTGTCGCCAAAGCAAGGAAATTGTCGCAGCCATGATCCCCGCCTGCCCCGGCCCGCTGGAGCCCAGCCGCTCGAAAATTCCGACGCCGCCCAAGGCCTGCGACACCCACGCCCATGTGTTCGGCCCGGCCACGCGCTTTCCCTATGCGGAGACCCGCAGTTACACGCCGCCGGACGCGCCGCTGGAAAAGTATCTGCACATGCTCGACACGCTGGGCTTCGCGCGCGGCGGGCTGGTGCAGGGCAGCGCCCACGGCCGCGACAATTCGGCGATGCTCGACGCGCTGGCGAGGCACCCGGCCCGCCTGCGCGGGGTCGCGGTCGCCGACGAGACCGTGCCGATGGTGGAGCTTCGCCGTTGGAACGACCTCGGCATCCGCGCGCTGCGCTTCAATCATTTCTTTCGCGACGGCAAGCTGCACTACCAGGGCGGCGTGACGCTGGACAACGCGAAGAAGCTTGCCCCGGTGATGAAGGATCTTGGCTGGCACATGCAGTTGTGGATCGACGTGAAGGATCTGCCCGACACCATTCCGATCATCAAATCGATCGGCCTGCCGGTGGTGATCGACCACATGGGCCGCACCGATGCCCGCGCTGGCATCGACACGCCGGGCTTCCAGGGTCTCGTCCGGCTGGTGGGCGATGGCGGCTGCTGGGTGAAGATGTCGGGCGCGCACCGGCTCAGCACACGCGCGCCGGACTATCCCGACGCGCGGCCGTTCCACGAGGCGCTTGTTGCCGCCAACCCGGACCAATTGATCTGGGGCACCGACTGGCCGCATCCGCGCATTGAGGGCGAGATGCCCAACGCCGGCCACCTGCTCGACCTGTTCAACGAATGGACGCCGGACGCGGCGGTGCGGCGGAAAATTCTGGCGGACAATCCGGCAAGGCTCTACGGGTTCGCCGACTAGGCTACCGCTGCGGCAATGCAGCCGTTAACTCGCGCCGCTTGCCAGCCGCATGCGGGAACGGGTCTTGGCAGAGACGCCCTTGGTAAATTCGTTGGGCGCCGATTTGGCGATCGACGGCGACAGGCTCACATAGGTGAGCGCAGACCCGCGGAACTTGGCGTATTTGTCGTACAGACGCCGGACGGACCTGCGAGAAGTCTCGGCCTCTGTTGCCGCTATCCTGGTGTTGACGAGAGAGTCGGCCGAAGCCGTCCGGAATTGCGGACAATCCGCATGCGGCGGCAATCTGATGTCTTCGCCCTTCGGATCCGGACGCGCCCATTGCTCCACGGCGATTCCGGTGATGCGCCGCACATAGTGCTGGGTCTCGGCCGGCAGACCGCTTCCCTGTCTCGCCAGCCAGTCGCTCACCCGCTGCGGTCCCGCGTTATAGGCGGCGGCAGCGAGACCGAGGTTGCCGAAGCGCCCGAGCAGATCGGCCAGGAATCTCGCCGAAGCGCCGAGCGCCTGGATCGGCTCGAACGGATCGCTGAGCCCCCGCTCCGCGGCGGTCATCGGCATGAACTGCGCAATGCCCTGCGCGCCCTTGTGGCTGACGACATTCGGGTTGAAGTTGCTTTCCTGCTGAATCAGGTTTGCAAAGAAACGAACGGGCAGATTGTTGTTGGCGGCCTCGAAGGCTACCGTGCTGCAAAGTTCCCTCTTGGAAGGCAGTTGCGGCCCCACCGGGGCGGTCGGCGCGGACGCGGCGGTGGATTCCGGCTGCGGCGGGATGTGTTGCGTCGGCAGGGCGATGTCGTCGAACGGGGCGGCCGAAGCCGGGTGACCCGCCGGGTAGGCAAACGAGCTGATCTCCGGCGGGAACTCCGAGGCAAGCGCTGGAACCGCGCCGAACAATGCGACACCTATCAGCACCGATCGCATTTTCTGAAAGCCCCCGCATTGCTCGCGCAACAAGCACCCACCCTGCTTTATCGCGCAGTTAGAAATGCGTGAAAAGAGCGCCAAGTGTCAATGTGGACAGACCGCGGTTCAGGTGAAGCGCGGGCACGATCTTCGCCGGGTTCAATGGCGGCGGCGCCGGGAACTTGGCGGTGGCCCATTCCTCGATCGCATTTTGCGCCTGGACCGCTGTCGTTGCGACACCAAGCGCCACGCTTGCGTTTAGCAGAAGTGTGTAAAGTGGTTTTATTGTTGTCCCCCCAGGCGGTATCGCCGCCGATGTCGGGCTAGCAGCGGACAAGGGGTGTGCAAGGTTCGGCTTGAAGTCGTGCTTGAAGTCCGGCTGCCGGATGGACAATTCTGGGGCCGGAGGAGAGGTTTTCCGTGGCGCAGGACGTCCCCATCGGCAGCTCGCAGATCAGCCTGGCGCAGCTCAACGAGCGCTCGCGCGAGATCTTCCGCCAGATCGTCGAGAGCTATCTGACCACCGGCGAGCCGCTGGGCTCGCGCAACCTGTCGCGCCTGATCACCACCCCGCTGTCGCCGGCTTCGGTGCGCAACGTCATGGCGGACCTCGAACAGCTCGGCCTGATCTACGCGCCGCACACCTCGGCCGGACGGTTGCCGACCGAGCTTGGCCTGCGCTTCTTCGTCGATGCGCTGATGCAGGTTGGCGATCTCAACGAAGGCGATCGGCGCCAGATCGAGTCGCAGGTCGCCGGCGCCGGCAAATCGGTCGAAAGCGTGCTGACCGAGGCGTCGGGCCTGTTGTCCGGTCTGACGCATGCGGCTGGCGTGGTGCTCACGGCGAAATCGAACGTGCGGCTGAAGAATATCGAGTTCGTGCGGCTGGAGCCGGAGCGGGCGCTGGTCGTGCTTGTCGGCGAGGACGGCCAGGTCGAGAACCGCGTCGTCAATCTGCCGATCGGTCTGCCGACCTCGGCGCTGACCGAGGCCGGGAACTTCCTCAACGCGCGCATCCGCGGCAAGACGCTGGCCGAGGTGCGGACCGAAATGGAGCAGGCGCGGGCCGCGGCGCAGGCCGAGCTCGACCAGTTGACGCAGAAGGTGATCGACGACGGCCTCGCGAGCTGGTCGGGCGGCGACGAGCGCCAGCTCATCGTGCGCGGCCAGGCGCATCTGCTCGAAGACCTCAGGGTGATCGAGGACCTGGAGCGGGTGCGGCATCTGTTCGACGATCTGGAGTCGCGGCGCGATGTGATCGATCTGCTCGGTCGCGCCGAGCGCGCCGAGGGCGTCCGCATCTTCATCGGCTCGGAGAACAAGCTGTTCTCGATGTCGGGGTCCTCGACCATCATCGCGCCATACCATGACCGCGCCGGCCGCATCGTCGGCGTGATCGGCGTGATCGGTCCGACGCGGCTCAACTATGCGCGCGTCATTCCGATGGTCGATTACACCGCAAAGGTCGTGAGCAAGCTGTTGGGCGGCTGATCCAGCCGGGAAGGGGAGCGATGGTTCGCACCGAACAGATCAACTCCGGTCGCGTGAACGGCCATATCGCGCATGCGGAGCGCCCGCGCGGCGGCGTACTGGTGCTGCCGACGATCACCGCGGTGGATGCCCCGATGCGCGAGCGCGCGCAGCTCCTGGCCGAGGCGGGGTTCACTGCGCTGGTTTGGGACCCCTATCCGGGCGAGACGCCGCCTTCGGATCTGGCCGGCGCGCAGGCGCGCGCCATGAAGCTCGACGACGGCTCGGTCGACGCGATGTCCGATTGCGTGAGCCACATGCTGGACAAGCTGAAGCTGCCCGCCGTGGCGGTGCTGGGCTTCTGTCTTGGCGGTCGCTACGCCGTCCTGCTCGGGGCGCGCGACAGGCGGCTGTTCGCCTGCGTGCCCTTCTATCCATCGATCCGTATTCCGAAAGGCCCGAACCAGACGCTCGATGCCGTCGCGCTCGCGGCGGAGATCGCGTGCCCGGTGCACATGGTCCATGCCGGCGACGACAAGGTGTTCGTGCAGGACGCTTTCATCCAGGTGCGCGAGGCGCTGGAGCGGCGGGCCGCGGCGACCGTCGTGCAGGTCCATCCGGGGGCGGCCCACAGCTTCATGCGGCCCGATCTGCAGGCGGTGCCAGCCAACGCTACGGCGTCCCGGCTGTCATGGCCTCCGGCGCTGGCCTTTCTGGAGGCTTGCCTGGCTCACCGCGCGCTCGCGTCGGTTAAAGCTTGATTTTTGACACGTCTGCCCTGATATCCGGGGCATGAACGACAGCGACATGCGCCCACCGACCGACGACGCCGTGCCGGCCAGCGAGGCGACCACCCAGCCCGATGCTCCGGCGCCCGTGGTGCCGAAGCCGTCCACCTCGCTCGACCGGGAACTGGCCGAGGCCAAGGACCGGCTGCTGCGCACGCTTGCCGACATGGACAACATGCGCAAGCGCACCGAGCGCGAGGTCGCCGATGCGCGCGTCTACGGCATTTCGAATTTCGCCCGGGACATCCTGGGCGTCGCCGACAACATGCACCGGGCGATGGCGGCGCTCGACGACGAGCTGCGCGCCAAGGCCGACGAGGGGCTGAAGGCGCTGCTCGACGGTGTCGAGCTGACCGAGCGCGAGCTGATCAACGTGCTGGAAAAGCACGGCGTGACGCGAATCGAACCGCTCGGCCAGAAGTTCGACCCCAACCGCCATCAGGCGATGTACGAGGTCGAGGACGCCAGCGTGCCGTCCGGCAGCGTCGTCCAGGTGATGCAGGCCGGCTATACGATCGGCGACCGCGTGCTGCGGCCGGCGCTGGTCGCGGTGGCCAAGGGCGGAGCCAAGGCGTCTCCGGCTCCTGCGTCGTCGGCCAACGACAACCCGCAGTAGTTTCGAAAAACCTCCCGCCCGTTATTCCGGCGCGCGCTATCGCGCATCGCGAGAACGATGCAGCTTGCCTGCCCGGCAAATGCTATAAGGCACATCAGAAACAGCCTTAAAGCCGGAGTCCCTCATGTCGAGCGCCGCGTCCCAGAAATCGTCCCCGAAGCCCGCCCAGGTGCTGAAGGATTCCGAGTTCAACTGGCAGGACCCGCTGGATCTGGAAGGCGAGCTGACCGAGGAAGAGCGCATGGTGCGCGACAGCGCGCGTGCGTTCTCGCAGGACAAGCTGATGCCGCGGGTGCGGCTCGCCTGGCGCGAGGAGAAGGTCGACAAAGAGCTGTTGCCCGAGATGGGCGCGCTCGGCCTTCTGGGCCCGACGATCCCGGAGGAATACGGCGGCGCGGGGCTCGGCTATGTCGCCTACGGCCTGATTGCGCGGGAACTGGAGCGCGTCGATTCCGGCTACCGCTCGACGCTCTCGGTGCAGTCCTCGCTGGTGATGCACCCGATCTACGCCTACGGCACCGAAGCGCAGAAGAAGAAGTATCTGCCCAAGCTCGCCAAGGCCGAACTGATTGGCTGCTTCGGCCTGACCGAGCCGGACTTCGGCTCCGATCCGGGCTCGATGCTGACGCGCGCCGAGAAGGTGGCGGGCGGCTTCAAGCTCAACGGCGCCAAGATGTGGATCTCCAACGCGCCCATTGCCGATCTCGCCATCGTCTGGGCCAAGCTCGAAGGAAAAATCCGCGGCTTCATCGTCGAGCGCGGTACCAAGGGTTTTTCGACGCCGAAGGTCGACGGGAAGCTCAGCTTGCGCACCTCGGTCACCGGCGAGATCGTGCTGGAAGACGCCGTGATCCCTGAGGAGAATCTCCTGCCGAACGTGTCGGGCCTCGCAGGCCCGTTCGGCTGCCTCAACATGGCGCGCTACGGCATCTGCTGGGGCGCGATGGGCGCCGCCGAATTCTGCTGGCACGCCGCGCGGCAGTACACGCTGGACCGCAAGCAGTTCAACCGGCCGCTCGCCGCCAACCAGCTCGTGCAGAAAAAGCTCGCCGACATGCAGACCGAGATCGCACTGGGGCTGCGCGGCGCGCTGGCGCTCGGGCGGATGCTGGAGGCCGGCAAGGCCGCGCCGCCGTCGATTTCGCTGATGAAGCGCAACAACACCGGCAAGGCGCTCGACATCGCGCGGGTGGCGCGCGACATGCACGGCGGCAACGGCATCTCTGACGAGTTTCACGTCATGCGCGTGATGTGCAACCTCGAAACGGTGAACACCTACGAGGGCACGCACGACATCCACGCGCTGATCCTCGGCCGTGCGCAGACGGGGATTCAGGCGTTCTTTTAGGCCGCATGGATGTCCCCACCGTCCTGATTCTGATCGGCGCCGGCGTGATCGGCGGCTTGATGGCGTCGCTGGTCGGCGGCGCGTCGGTCGTCACATTCCCGGTGCTGCTGGCTCTCGGCTTACCGCCGGTCGTCGCGACCGCGTCGAATCTCGTGGCAGTCAGCGCCGGCAATTTTCTCGCAGCGGTGACCGACCGCACCAGTCTGCCGCCGTTCAACCGTGCCTTCGTTGGCCTCATCCTGGCGTCGGTGCTGGGCGCGCTGCTTGGCGCGGTTCTGCTGCTGGCAACGCCGGTTCGTCTGTTCGAGTTCTTGATTCCGCTGCTGCTCGGCTTCGCCACGGTGTTGTTCGCCTTCGCCGGCCGTATCACGCAATGGCTGCGCGCGCGGGCGAGCGAACAGGGCCGCGAATGGAAGATCGGCGTAACCAGCATCCCACTGGTGCTGCCGATCTCGATCTATGGGGGATATTTCGGTGCCGGCGCCGGCACGCTTCTGCTGGGCGTGCTGATGATCGCGACCGAGGGCGATTATCGTCGCGCCAATGTGGCGAAGAATCTCGTTTCGAGCCTCAACACCTGTGCCGCTTCGGTGTGGTTCATCGCCAACGGTGCGGTGAGCTGGCCGCAGACGCTGGTGATGATGGCGGGCTGCCTGTTCGGAGCGTTCTGCGGCGCGCATTTGGCGCGCCGCGTCCCGCAGGAGGCGATGCGCGTGGTGATCGTGGTGGTCGGCGCGGCGCTGACGGCGGTGTTCGCCTGGAAATACTGGTTCTAGGTTCGCTTGGCCAATTCCACGAGCCGCTTCGTCATCGCGCTGCCGGGATCGGTCATCGGGTCGCAGATGGTGAAGTGGTTCATGCCGGGGATCGCCTCGTAGCGGGTCTCGACGCCCTTCTCGCGCCAGCCATCGGCGATGATCTTGCTCTGCCGCAGGAACTCCGACGATTCCGCTCCCCCGACCACGGCGTCGAGCATGCGGCCCTTGGCGATCGGCCAGAACAGCGGCGAGATGCGGCGCGCCTTGGCCTCGTCGAGCTTGAAGTCGGCATTGGTGGCGAGATGCAGGAGCGGCGCGAGGTCGTAGAGGCCGGAGATCGCGTAGCCCACGGGCGCCAGATCTGCCGGCGCTGCGGCGTAAAGCTTCTTCCAGTCGGTCGCCACCATGCAGGCGGCGAGATGTCCGCCGGCGGAGTGGCCGCTGACCATGATGCGTTTGCCAAATCGCTTCCACAGGAACAGGCAGGCCTGTTGCGTCTGCTCGATGATCCGGCCGATGGAAACCTGGGGGCTGAGGTCATAGCCGGAGACCGCGACCGTGACGCCATGCGCGTTCATGCCGCGCGCCATCTGGCTGAAGCTCGAAGGTTCCAGCGAGCGCCAGTAGCCGCCGTGAATGAACAGGGCGAGCGGGCTGTCACTGTCCTTTTGGCCGCCGCGCGGCTTGAACAGATCGATCGTTTGCCGGGGCGAGGGGCCGTATTTCAACCCGATCTCGGCGCGGCCTTCCTTCGATGCCTCGTCGCGGTAGGCTGCGCCATCGCGCGTCCAGCGTTCGAAGATTTGCGGATGCTCGGGCACCCGCGCGCGGTTGTTGTACTCAACCTCGTAGTCGATGGCCATGAAACGCTCCCGCCGACTTTGATACCGGCGGGAGATTGGGCCATTGGCGGGGGAGTGGCAAGATCAGCGCTTGATCTGCGCCTTCAGCGTCTCCGCCACCGCGCGGTCAAACGAATCCGCGGGCTTGGTCGGCGCGTTCTTGCGCTGCTCGATGACGTACTGGTCGCGCTTTTTGACCAGCTCCGCCATCCGCGCGTTCAGTCCCTTGCGCTCGGCCATGCTCTTGTCGATCGCCGCCTGGCGCTCCTGCGGCTTCATCGCGCGCAGCGTGTCCGGCAGATCCTCGTCCTTCACGCCATCCAGTCTCTGCCGACCGGTGGTCACGTCGGTGACCAGATCGCCGCGCCCGGTCACAGCGGCGCCGGAGGACGCTCCGCTCTTGCTCAGGTAGCCGGCCATTTCCGAGGCGACCGCGCGCGGTGCGGCCGCGATCTGGGCGGTCTTCTGCTCCACGCTGTAGCGTTGCGCCCGCGGCCCATAGGGAAGGACCGTGCCGTTGATGCGGCCCTGCAACTCGATGATCTCGGTGTCCCAGGGCGTCTCGATGATCAGCACCTGCCCGCCGTCCTGCGGAATCGGGATGTAGCGGCCGTCGCCGCGCTGGGCGATGTCGCGCCACACCCGCTCGGTGTCGCGCGCGCCGCCGGCCTGCACCGCGTTGACGATGATGCCGCGGTCGCGCGCCATGCGCAGCACTTCGGGATATTTCGTGTCCTGCGCGTAGTCCATGTGCGGCGGCGCGTCGCCGACGAGGAACAGGATGCGGCAGATCTCCGCGCCTTGCGTCCACGAGAGCTTGGTGACGCCGACGTCGAGTGCCTCGTTGACGCTCTCGGGCCAGTCGCCGCCGCCCTGGGCGCGAAGCTGCAGGAGATTGCCGTAGAGATCCTGGATGTCCGTGGTGAGATTGAACGTCTTGGTCACGTATTCGTCGCCGATGTCGCGATAGGCGACGAGGCCCATGCGGATTTCGGCGTTGGGGTTGGCATCGACGATCGCGGTGGCGATCGACCAGATCTTGCGCTTGGCGCCTTCGATCAGCGGGCCCATCGAGCCGGTGGTGTCGAGTACGAAGGCGACCTCGACGATCGGTTTGGGGCGGGCCCGGGACGAAGGCTCCTCGGGCGAAGCAAAGCCTGGCGAGACGGCAAGCACGGCAGCGAAACAGGCGGGCATCAGAGCCCGCGCAAGGTTCGAAAGCATAGTGTCACCCTCCTGGATTATTTCCGACGGGACATGATTCCCAGGATTCCCGGCGGGCCGTGGCCGGGATTACGGCCGGGCACCGGCCAATTGCGGGCGGATTTTGACGGCCGTTTCTACAGTTTGAGCGGAGGCCGCGAAAACCCGCGGCCGATGTTGTTCCGATTACGGCGCGGGTTTATGAGAGGATCATGAAGGTTGACGGCACGCCCACCCGCACGATCTGGCTCGAAGCCGACGGCTGGTCGGTCGGCATCATCGACCAGACGGCCTTGCCGCACCGCTTTGCCAGGCTGCGGCTTGCGACGCTGGACGACATGGCGCGCGCCATCAAGACCATGCAGGTGCGCGGCGCGCCGCTGATCGGAGCGGCGGCGGCTTACGGCGTTTGCCTCGCGCTCCGCGCCGACGCCTCCGACGAAAGCCTGGAGCGCGCCTGTGCGACATTGCTCGCCACGCGGCCGACCGCGATCAATCTGAAATGGGCGCTCGACGAGATGGCGGCGGCGGTGCGAAACCAGCCGCGCGAAGCGCGCGTCGCCGCGGCCTACCGCCGCGCGGCTGAGATCGCCGACGAGGATGTCGCGATCAACCGGGCGATCGGCCAGCACGGCGTGAAGCTGATCGAGGCGGCCGCCGCGCGCAAGCCCGGCCAGCCGGTCAACGTGCTCACGCATTGCAACGCCGGCTGGCTCGCCACCGTCGATGTCGGCACCGCGACCGGCCCGATCTACGCGGCCCATGACAAGGGCATCGGCATCCATGTCTGGGTGGACGAGACGCGGCCGCGCAACCAGGGCGCCTCGCTCACCGCCTGGGAGCTTGGCAAGCACGGCGTGCCGCACACCGTGATCGCCGACAACACCGGCGGCCATCTGATGCAGCATGGCATGGTGGACCTGGTCGTCGTCGGCACCGACCGCGTCACCGCGCAGGGCGACGTGTGCAACAAGATAGGGACTTATCTGAAGGCGCTCGCCGCCAAGGACAACAACGTGCCGTTTTATGTGGCGCTGCCGTCGCCGACCATCGACTTCACGATCTCGGATGGCATGACGGAAATCCCGATCGAGCAGCGCGGCGGCGAGGAGCAGTCGACCATGACCGGCCGTACCGCCGACGGCCGGATCGAGACGGTGCAGATCGTGCCGGACGGCTCAGCCGTTGCGAACTACGGGTTCGACGTGACGCCGGCGCGGCTCGTCACCGGGCTGATCACCGAGCGCGGCGTGCTCAAGGCCTCGCGCGAGGGCTTGCGCGCGGCGTTTCCGGAGCGCGCGGGAGGCGGGCGATGATCGGGCCGTGGCGGTCACTGGCGGCTGCGGCGCTGATGCTGGGCGCGATCGGCGTCGCCGCCGCCGCGGCCGAGGCGAACAAGCCGATCCTCGACAGCGCGGAGCGCCACAAGCCCGCGGCGATCAAATTGTGGGAGCGCCTGGTCAACATCGATTCCGGCACCGGCGACGCGGAAGGCCTCGCCGCCGTGGGCGCCGTCGCGATCGAGGAACTGAAGCGGCTCGGCGCCGCCGTCGAGACCGTCCCGGCTGCGCCCGCCGCGGTCGGCGACAACATCGTCGCGAGCCTGTCCGGCTCGGGCAAGGGCAAGGTCCTGCTGATCGCGCACATGGACACGGTGTTCGCCAGGGGGACGGCGGCGGCGCGGCCGTTCCGCATCGCGGACGGGCGCGCCTACGGCCCGGGCGTGTCCGACGACAAGGCCGGAATCGTCGTCGCGCTGGCGGTGCTGAAAATCCTCGACGATCTGAAGTTCAGGGATTACGCACGCATTACGCTGATGCTCAACACCAACGAGGAAACGGGATCGCGCGGCTCCCGGGCGCTGATCGAGAAGCTCGCCCGCGAGCACGACGTCACCCTCAATCTCGAAGGCGGCCGCGTGGGAGACGGCATCACGATCTGGCGCAAGGGCTCCGGCACGCTCAAGGTCGAGGTGAAGGGCCGCGCCTCGCATGCGGGCGCCACGCCAGAGCTCGGCCGCAACGCGGTGATGGAACTGGCGCACCAGATGTTCCAGCTCAGCCGTCTCGCCAGCGCCGAAAAGGGCACCACCATCAACTTCACGGTCATCAAGGGTGGCGACCGCAAGAACGTCATCCCGGACTTCGCCGAGGCCGACGCCGACGTGCGCGCGCTGGTGACAGAGGAATTCGATCGCGTCGAGCGCGAGATGGCGGTCGTGTCGCAGAAGAAATTCATTCCCGACACCGAGGTGAAAACGAGCCTGATCCGGACCTTCCCCGCCATGACGCAGAACGCGCGGACCGATGCGCTCGCGGCGATGGCGCAGCGTATCTATGGCGAGCTCGGCAAGACCTTGACGCTCGGCGGCAGCGGCGGGGCCGCGGATTCCAGTCTCTCCGCCGGCGTGTTCAAGCCGACGCTCGACGGCCTGAGCCTCATTGGCGGCAACGCACACACCGATAGGGAATATGCCCTGGTCGACAGCATGGTGCCGCGGTTCTATCTCGTCACCCGCATGGTGATGGAACTGGGCAAAGGAAAATGAGCTTCCAGTCCGGCAAGGTCCTGGAGATTCCCATCGACGGCCGGCAGTCGGAGACGGCGCTCAAGGTCGCGCGCGGCACGGCGCGGCTCCTGCACGCGCACGGCTATTGCGTGGTGAGCGAACTGCCGCTCGCCTCGGGCCGGCGCGCCGACCTTGTCGCGCTGGGCAGCGACGGCGAAATCTGGATCGTCGAGATCAAATCCTCGGTCGCCGATTTCCGCGCCGACCAGAAATGGATGGACTACCGGATGCACTGCGACCGGCTGTTCTTTGCAACCTCGGTCGAGGTGCCCTGCGAGATCTTTCCCCCCGACACCGGCCTGATCGTCGCCGACGCCTTCGGCGCGCAGATCGTCTGCGAGGCGCCCGAGCACCGGCTGCACGCCTCGACCCGAAAGAGCATGATGCTGAACGTCGCCCGCGCCGCGGCGCTGCGGTTGCAGTCGCTGATCGATCCGGCGGGGCCTTATGCGGGAGACATCGGATGACGGCGCGACGCAGCGCATGGCTCGGTCTCATGCTGATGGCGGCGTCGCTTCCGGGTGCCGGGACGGCCAACGCGCAGGAGTCCCTGGCGGGCAAGACCGTGTCGCTGATCATCGGCTTTGGGCCGGGCGGCGGCTATGATCTGTGGGGCCGCACCGTGGCGCGTCATATCGGCAAGCATCTGCCGGGAAAGCCCACGGTTGTGCCGCAGAACATGCCCGGCGCCGGCAGTTATGTCGCTGCGAGCCATATCTATGGCGCGGCGCCGAAGGACGGCACGGTGCTCGCGATCATCGCCCGCGACGCGGCGCTCGGGCCGTTGAGCAACGCGCCGGGCGCGCGCTTCGATGCGATGAAGCTGTCCTGGCTCGGCAGCCCGACCAAGGAGCACAACGTCTGCATCGCCTATCACATTGCGAAGGTGAAGACGGCGAACGAACTGCGCGACAAGGAGCTGATCCTGGGCGACACCGGCCCCGGCACCGGCACGCGCTCCTATCCGAAGGTGCTCAACGATCTGCTCGGCTACAAGTTTAAGCTCGTGTCGGGTTTCCGCTCGTCGGCCGATGTGTTCCTGGCGATGGAGCGCGGTGAGGTCGAGGGCATCTGCGAAAGCCTCGACAGCGTCAACCAGCGCAAGCCCGAGTGGATCGCGAACAAGACCGTCCATGTGCTGCTGCAGGCCGGCGCCGCGTCGCATCCCGAATTGAAGGGCGTGCCGAACGTGATGTCGCTCGCCCGCAACGACGAGGAAAGGCAGGTGCTGGAGTATCTCTACGCCGGGCAGAACATCGGCCGGCCGTTCGTGGCGCCGCCCGACCTGCCGCCGGAGCGGCTGAAGATGCTGCGCGACGCCTTCGATGCGACCATGAAGGACCCGGAGTTCGCAGCCGACGTCAGGCGTAACAAGTTCGAGCTCGAGCCGGAGGACGGCGCGCATCTGGCGTCGCTGATCGCGAAGATTTATGCGACGCCGAAGGCGATCGTCGAGCGGGTCAGCAATCTGATCAGGTGACCGGTTCCTTGGCTGCTCCAGGCGCGATGAGGCGGAGAGAGGTCGGAGCAATCACGGATTCGGCTTGATCCCGGCGGCCTACACCAATTCGCGGTTCAGCGCGGTGCGCGCTTGGCGAGAATGCGCTGCAGGGTGCGGCGGTGCATGTTGAGGCGGCGCGCCGTCTCCGACACGTTGCGCCCGCACAGCTCGTAGATGCGCTGGATGTGCTCCCAGCGCACGCGATCGGCCGACATCGGATGCTCCGGCGGGTCGGCCTTGCGTCCCTCCAGTGCGAGGAGCGCCGCAACCACGTCGTCGGCGTCGGCGGGCTTGGAGAGATAATCCACGGCGCCGATCTTCACGGCGTTCACCGCGGTGGCGATATTGCCGTAGCCGGTGAGGATGATGGCGCGGGCCTCGGGGCGGCGCTGCTTGAGCGCGACGATCACGTCGAGTCCGTTGCCGTCGCCGAGCCGCATGTCGACCACGGCGAAGGCCGGGGCGGATCGCTCCACCTGCTGCAGGCCTTCGCTGACCGACTCCGCCGTCGCCACTTCGAAGCCGCGGGCCTCCATCGCCCGCGCCAGCCGCTGCAGGAAAGACTTGTCATCCTCCACGATCAGCAGCGTGCGCTCGGTCTTGGCGACCTCGTGCGGGATATCGATCATTGCCATGCTCATTCTATAACAACCTTATGGAACCTCGCCCCGTATCTCAAGTGGCGGCGAACCCGAGCGGCCGCTCGAAATCGCTGCGTAGCCAGCGGACACGGATGACTGCACCGCGGTCGGGAAAGGCGCGATTCTCGAATTCGACGGTGGCACCCGAGCGCTCCAAAAGTGTCTTCGCGATGAAGAAACCAAGGCCCAGGCCGATGGTTTCGCTGCCGGCATTCATGCGGCGGCGCTTGCTCGACCGCACATAGGGCTCGCCGATCCGGCCCATGATCTCGGGCGCGAAGCCCGGGCCGTCGTCGCTGATGGTGACGGCGACGTCCTCGTCGCTCCAGTCGGCGGTGACCTCGACGCGGCCGTGCGCGTAATCGACCGCGTTTTCCAGAAGGTTCCCCAGGCCGTAGAGGATGCCCGGGTTCCGCGCGCCCATCGGCGGCGCCGGATCGTGCGCCAGCGCCACGTCGATGGCGATGCCGAAGTTGCGGTGCGGCGCCACCACCTCCTCGAGCAGCGCGGACAGCGGCAGCCGGTCGAACGGCTCGCCGGTGGACAGTTCGGTCAGCTTGGACAGGATATAGCGGCAGCGCTGCGACTGCTCGCGCAGGAGCCGCACGTCATCGAGGTGCGGCGAGTCCGGTTCGAGCGCGAGTTCCAGTTCCTTGACAACAACCGAGATGGTCGAGAGCGGCGTGCCGAGCTCGTGTGCGGCGGCGGCGGCGAGCCCGTCGAGCTGCGACAGGTGCTGCTCGCGCGCCAGCACCAGCTCGGTCGCGGCGAGCGCCTCGGCGATCTGCCGGCTCTCTTCGGTGATCTGCCACGCATAGACGCTGATGAAGCCGATGGCGAGCAGGATCGAGAACCAGACGCCGATGAGATAGATCCAGGGCAATTCCAGCGGATTGTCGGCGTCCCACGGCAGCGGATAGTGCGCGAACACCAGCACGGTCGCGCATACCACCGCGAAAATTCCGAGGATGAGCGTGATGCGCGGCGGCAGCGCCGTCGCCGACAGCAGCACCGGGGCGAGGAACAGGAAGGCGAACGGATTCTCCAGGCCGCCGGTGAGGAACAAAAGCACCGCAAGCTCGGCGATGTCGAAGGCGAGCAGCCAGGCCGCGCGCTCGGGCTCGAGCCGCTGCGTCAGGCTGAACCGCACCCGGAGCGCCACGTTCAGCCAGGCCGACAGCGCGATGACCGCAAGGCACGCCCAGATCGGCAGCGGAAATTCGATGGCGTAATAGACCACCAGGACGGCCGTGGTCTGGCCGATGATCGCAAGCCAGCGCAGCCGCAGCAGCGTGTGGAGGCGCACGTTTCGCCGCTGCGGCAGGTGCAACAGGTCCGCAGTGTCGTCGAGCATGGAGGCATCTTAGTGTGCCGGGCGTTGTTCACAATGTTGCGAACGACGCAGGGGCGGAGGACGGGCGGCGGGCAGCAGGTTGGGGCTTGCGCCGGGCCGCGCGCCGCGTCACATCTGCGGGGTCATGCTCGCTCCCGCCGCGACCGATTCCCCCATCGCCGTCGACCGCCTGGTCAAGCTCTACAAGACCGTGACCGCGGTGGACGGCATCTCGTTTTCGCTCGAAGCCGGCTCCTGCGTGGCGCTGCTCGGCGGCAACGGCGCCGGCAAGACCACCACGATCTCGACCATCATGGGGCTGGTCGAGCCGACCTCGGGCACGGTCACGGTGCTCGGCGCCGCGATGCCGCGCCAGCGCCACCGGGTGCTGCACCGGATGAACTTCGAGAGCCCCTACGTAAACATGCCGATGCGGCTCACGGTGCGGCAGAACATGAATGTGTTCGGCATGCTCTACGGCTGCGAGGATGTGGCCCACCGCATCCGCGTGCTGGCGGACGAGCTCGATCTCCACGACTTCCTCGACCGCCAGACCGGCAAGCTGTCGTCGGGGCAGAAGACACGCGTCGCTCTCGCCAAATCGCTGATCAACGAGCCGGAGATTCTGCTGCTCGACGAGCCGACCGCCTCGCTCGATCCCGACACCGCCGACTGGGTGCGCGGCCGTCTCGAACGCTATCGGCGGGAGCGCGGCGCGACCGTGCTGCTCGCATCCCACAACATGGGGGAGGTCGAGCGGCTGTGTGACCGCGTCATCATGCTCAAGACCGGACGCATCGAGGACGACGACACGCCGGCGCGGCTGATCGCCCGCTACGGCCGCAGCAATCTGGAGGAGGTGTTCCTCGACATCGCCCGCGGCACCGGCGAGGCGCGGGAGCCGGCGCGGTGAGCGTGCAATCCCCCGCCCATGTTGCGTTCTCGCCGCGCCGCGTTGGCGCGATGGTGCTGCGCCACTGGTATCTGCTCAGCTCGTCGTGGCCGCGCGTGCTCGACCTGATCTATTGGCCCGCGGTGCAGATGCTGATGTGGGGCTTCCTGCAGCAGTACGTCTCGCAGCACTCGGGCTTCTTCGCGCAAGCCGCGGGCACCTTTATCGGCGCCGTGATGCTGTGGGACATCCTGTTCCGCGGTCAGCTCGGATTCTCGATCTCGTTCCTCGAAGAGATGTACGCGCGCAACCTCGGCAACCTGATGATGAGCCCGCTGCGCCCGGCCGAGTTCGTCGTCGCGCTGATGATCCAGAGCGTCATCCGGCTCGCGATCGGCATGGTGCCGGTGTCGCTGCTGGCGATCGCCTTCTTCGGCTTCAACCTGTGGGGCATGGGGCTGGCGCTCGCCGTGTTCTTCATGAACCTGCTGCTCACGAGCTGGGCGATCGGCATCCTGGTCGCGGGTATCCTGCTGCGTCACGGCCTCGGCGCCGAGAACATGGCCTGGAGCTTCATGTTCCTGCTTCTGCCGGTGACCTGCGGCTATTATCCGGTGGAGGTGCTGCCCGCGTGGCTGCAGATCTTCGCCTGGATGCTTCCGCCGACCTATGTGTTCGAGGGCATGCGGGCGCTCTTGATCCAGCAAGTGTTCCGCGCCGACCTGATGCTGCAGGCGTTCGCGCTGAACGCCCTGCTGTTCGCCGGCGGGGTGGCCGGTTTCCTCCTGTTCCTGAAAAGCGCCCGGCGCGAGGGCACCCTGCTGCAGGGCGGCGATTGAGCCGTTCGCCCGGCCGAATGCAGCAAATCCCTGGCTTTTCGCGGGGTAACGGAAGGCAAAAGATTTTCCTATATGTTGACGATGTCACGGAAGAGTCATTATGCTGCGGTGCAGCAAGAGGGCCGGGAGCCCAAGACAAGCATGGCCATTGGAGAATTCGGCGGCGCGCCAGCCTCTGGCGGTCCGGTGCTCTCGAACGGTCTTTATTGGCTGTATGAGGCGGGCCATGCGGCGCTGCAGCCGGCCCGCGCTTTCGCCGACGTCACCAAGCTCTACTTCAAGAACCCGCTCAATCCGTTCGCGCATTTCACCTACGGCAAGAGCATGGCCGCCGCGGCCGAGCTGTTCGAACGCTCGACCCGGCGCTACGGCAAGCCGGACTGGAATCTCAATTCTGTCATGGTCGGCGGCGAGCGGGCGCCCATTCACATCACCACCGCCTGGGAGCGGCCGTTCTGCCGGCTCATTCATTTCGAGCGCATGTTCTGTCACATGCCGCGACGGCCGCAGCCGAAGCTTCTGATCGTCGCGCCGATGTCGGGCCACTACGCCACGCTGCTGCGCGGCACGGTCGAGGCCTTCCTGCCCAACCACGACGTCTACATCACCGACTGGGTCGACGCGCGTATGGTGCCGGTGGCGCAAGGCCGCTTCGACCTCGACGACTACATCGATTACCTCATCAGCATTCTGCATTTCCTCGGCGGCGACACTCATGTCGTCGCGGTGTGCCAGCCTTCGGTTCCGGTTTTGGCGGCGACCGCGCTGATGGAAGCCGACAACGATCCCTATGCGCCGCGCTCGATCACGCTGATGGGCGGCCCGATCGACACCCGCAGCAATCCCACCGCCGTGAACAAGCTCGCCGAGCAGCGCGGCAGCGACTGGTTCCGCCGCAACGTCATCACCAGGGTGCCGTTCCCGCATCCCGGCGTCACCCGCGACGTCTACCCGGGCTTCCTGCAGCTCCAGGGCTTCGTCAGCATGAACCTCGACCGCCACATGGACGCCCACAGCGATCTGTTCTTCCATCTGGTCAAGGGCGACGGCGACTCGGCGACGAAGCATCGCGAGTTCTACGACGAGTATCTCGCCGTCATGGACCTGACCGCGGAATATTATCTGCAGACCGTCGACACCGTGTTCGTCCGCCACGCCTTGCCCAAGGGCGAGATGACCCATCGCGGGCGTCCGGTCGATCCGGGCAAGATCCGCAACGCGGGGTTGCTCACCGTCGAGGGCGAGCATGACGACATCTCCGGCGTCGGCCAGACCGAGGCGGCGCACAAGCTGTGCGTCAACATTCCCGCGGAGCGCAAGGCGCATTACCTGCAGCTCGGCGTCGGTCATTACGGCGTGTTCAACGGCTCGCGCTTCCGCTCCGAGGTTGCGCCGCGCATCTCCGATTTCATCCTCAGCATCCAGACCCCGGCCAAGGCTGTGGTGCGCCGGACGCCGCTCAAGGCCGTCGGTTAAGACGTCCTTCCGAACACCAGGAAGCAAATTCGTCATGGCCGGGCATAGCCGTCTGAAGGACGGCGTCGCTTCGCTCGCCTATGTCCCGGCCATCCACGTCTTTCTTGGGGCCAAAGCGCGGATGCCCGGCACAAGGCCGGGCATGACGGCGGACTGGAATGACGCTACTCTGCAGCATGGGATTCGGAATGGGCTTTCGATGAAGTCCCTGCGTGCCTTGCTCTATCGCCGTCCGAGCGAACCGCAGACGATCCAGATCGTCTTCGACCAGGCGATCTATCCGGTGCGCATCCGCCGTCACCGCCAGGCGCGCCGCTATACGCTGCGCATCCACGCCGCGTCGCGCGAGGTGATCCTCACCATGCCGCCGCGCGGCAGCATCCGCGAGGCCAAGGAGTTCGTGCAGAAGCACGGCGGCTGGATCGCGGCGCGGCTGCGCCGTCTGCCGGAGGCGGCTCCCTTCGCCGACGGGACGGTGCTGCCGCTGCGCGGCGTCCAGCATCGCATCGTGCATAAGCCCGGCGTGCGTGGCACGGTCTGGCCCGAGGTAGCAGACACGGGCGAAGCGCTGCTTTGCGTCGCGGGGGAGGTCCCGCATATCGACCGTCGGGTCAGCGATTTTCTTCGCCGCGAGGCGCTGCGCGATCTCGAGGCGGCGAGCCGCCGCGCCGCCGAGCAGCTCGGCGTCGCCATCCGCCGCATCTCGGTGCGCGACCAGTCGAGCCGCTGGGGCTCATGCTCGACCGCCGGCGTGCTGTCCTATTCCTGGCGCCTCATTCTCGCGCCGCCGTTCGTGCTGGACTATCTGGCCGTCCACGAAGTGGCGCATCTGATCGAGATGAACCACTCGCCGCGGTTCTGGCGGCTGGTCAATGGCATATGCTCGGACTCCAACCGGGCGAAGCTCTGGCTCGACATCCACGGCACCGACCTGCATCGCTTCGGCATGGCGGGCGAAGGCGAGCGACCCGTTGGGTGATTTGCTGGCCATCCCAAACCACCGGTGTCATGCCCCGCGCATGCGGGGCATCCAGTAATCGCAGGTCTCGATGACTCCTGCACCGGTACAGGTTACTGGATCGTCCGCCGGAGCCTGTCATCGGGCCGGCCAAAGGCCGGACCCGGTGACGGACGATGACCGCTGAGATTGATCCAGATCGATGCTTCGCCCCGGCTCCTTCGCCCTGACGCTGCTGCTGTCCATGCTGACCGGCATTGGGCCGCTGTCGATGGACATGTATCTCGCATCGCTGCCGTCGATCGGCCGCCTGCTGGATGCGTCCACCTCGCAGGTGCAACTGACGATCTCGGCCTATCTGATCGGCTTCGCCATCGCACAGATATTCCACGGGCCGCTGTCGGACCGCCACGGCCGGCGGCCGCTGCTGCTCGCAACGCTCGGCATCTATCTGCTGGCGACGCTTGCCTGCGCGCTGTCGTTCTCCATCGAGACGCTGATCGCGGCGCGTTTTGTCCAGGCGGTGGGCGGATCGGGCGCGAGTGTCCTGGCGCGCGCCATCGTGCGCGACATGTACGAAGGCAGCCGCATCGGACGCGAGCTCGCCCGCATGGCGGCAATCATGGCGCTGGCGCCGCTGGTCGCGCCGCTGATCGGCGGCGTGCTGGAGACGAGCTTCGGGTGGCGGTCGAATTTCGTGATGCTGTTCGGCTTCGGCACGGTTGCCTGGGTGATGGTGTGGTTCCTGCTGCCGGAAACGGTTCGCCAGCGAGCGCCGGAGCCGGTGTCGATCGCTTCGACGCTGCGATCCTTCCGCCGCTTCCTCGCCGACAGCGGCTTCGTCATCCACCTCGGCATCGCCACCTGCTGCCTCTGCGGGCTGTTCGCCTGGATATCCAGCGGGGCCTTCGTGTTGCAGGACATCTACGGCCTGTCCCCACTGGCATTCGGCCTGGCGTTCGCGGTCAGCTCGTCGGGTTACATGGTGGGGACGATGATCGCGGCGCGTTTCGTCATGCGCTGGGGCAGCGGCAAGACGATGGGGCTCGGCGCCGCCTGCATGGCGCTCGGCGGGCTTGCGATGATCGTGCAACTGGCCTTCACGTCGCATGGCGGATTCGGCGTGATCGCGGCGGTCGCGCTCTACCTGATCGGCATGGGCATGACCCTGGCCCAGGCCCAGGCGGGCGCGCTGCTGCCGTTCCCGGATCGTGCGGGCGCCGCGTCGTCGCTGCTCGGTTTCACCACGCAGACGTCGTCCGCGATCGTTGGCGCAATTCTCGGTCACATGCTCGGCCTGACGGCGTGGCCGCTCGCCATCGCCATGCTGCTGGCGGGGGGCTTGTCGCTGCTGTTGTGGACGCTCAGCCGCAGCGCCCGTGCGCGTGACGACACAGCGCAGTAGAGCGTGGATTCACAAACACGCCGGCATGCCAAAATCCGGCTGGTCCTTTTGATCGCCGCGCCGGCGATGCTATGCTGGTTCCAACCGCCGAGCAGTGCGGGATTGAGGGAGCGGGGACGATCATGGGGGCCTTTCGCGCGATCGCTGCGATCCTTTGCGGGCTGTGCGTCCTCGCGGTGCATGGGCCCGCTTCGGCGCAATCCTGGCCGGCGGCCAAGCCGATCACCATCGTCGTGCCGGTCCCGCCGGGCCCATCGGTCGACATGATCGCGCGGCTGGTCGCCCCGAAGCTCAGCGAAGCGCTCGGCCAGACGGTGATCGTGGACAATCGCAGCGGCGCCAACGGCACGATCGGGTCGGCCATGGTCGCGCACGCCGCGCCCGACGGCTACACGCTGCTGGCCGCAACGCCAGCCTCTCATGTGACCGCCGTCCACCTCATGAAGAACCTGCCGTTCGATCCTGTGAAGGACTTCACGCCGCTCATGGCGGCGGTCGAGCCGGCGACCGCGCTGATCGTCAATGCCGATCTGCCAGTCAACTCGGTGCAGGAGCTGATCGCCTACGCCAAGGCCAATCCGGGCAAGCTGTCCTATGGCAGCTCCGGGATCGGCTCGGTGTTTCATTTGACCGGCGAGCTGTTCAACCGCATAGTCGGCGTCAACATCACCCACGTTCCGTATCGTGGCGTCTCGCAGCCCATGCAGGACGTGGCCGCCGGCCATATCCAGTTGCTGCACATCTCACTGTCGAGCGCGCGGGGCGCGCTGGCGTCGGGGAAGGCCAAGGTCATCGCGATCCTGGAACCCAAGCGTTACGCCAAGCTGCCGAACGTCCCCTCGATCAGTGAGACCCTTCCGGCGTTCCGCAAGCCGTCGACCTGGTTCGGATTCTTCGGCCCGGCAAACATGCCGCCGGAGATCGTCACCCGGCTCAATGCCGAGATGCGCAAGGCGATCACCGCCCCCGAGGTGCGGGCAAAGCTCGAAGACAGCGATCTGACGATCATCGCCGACACGCCGGCGGAGTTTGCGGCCCTGCAAAAAGAGGGCATCCAGCAGTTCGGCGAGATCATCAAGGCGGCCGGCATCGGCCCGCAGTAGCTCGACGGCTAGATGCATGATTGCTTTGCGGGGAAATATCCCCGTTCGTTCCCGCGGAAGCGGGAACCCAGTTTTTGCGGCAAAGCCTGGGTCCCCGCGTCCGCGGGGACGCACGGAGTTTGATGAACCGGCTCGATGCTAGTCGATCGCGCTCTAACGCCGGCCGAACAGCCGATTGATCAGCCAGTTGTCGATGCCGCCGTCGGCGTTGGCCGAACGGACTGGCCCTTCCGCATCGGACAGCGGTGCGGGCGGCGACATCCGGCCGAACGGCGACAGGCTCGCGGTCAGCGGCGCGCCCGATGTGCCGGGGAGGCCGACCACCGGCACGCCGTGGTGCGCCGCCTTCATGAACTTGCTCCAGATATCGACCGGCATGCCGCCGCCGGTGGTCTTCTTCGTGGGCGAGCTGTCGTCGTTGCCGAGCCAGACGCCGGCGACGAGGTGGCCGGTGTAGCCGATGAACCAGGCGTCGCGGAAATCCTGCGAGGTGCCGGTCTTGCCGGCGGCGGGCCAGCCGGCGAGCTCGGCCTTGCGCGCGGTGCCGGTGAGCAGCGTCTCCTGCATCATCGCATTCATCATCCCGGCATAGCGCGCCTCGATGATGCGGCCGAGGCTTCCCGCGGTGCGCTCGTACAGGAGCTTGCCGTTCGCGGTCTTGACGCGCTCGACCACATGCGGCGACACCGCGTTGCCGCCGTTGGCGAAGGCGGCGTAGGCGCCGACGAGTTCGAGGACCGAGACTTCGGACGTGCCGAGCGCGAGCGAGGCGTTGGGCTCGAGCTTGGAGGCGATGCCAAGACGGTGCGCCGTTCGCATCACGGCGGTCGGCCCGAACTCCAGCGTCAGCCTGACCGACACGGTGTTGAGCGACAGCGCCAGCGCCCGGCTGAGCGGGACCGGGCCGAAATACTCGTGGCTGTAGTTCTCCGGCCGCCAGCCCTTGACCGAGATCGGCTTGTCCTCGCGCACCGTGTCCGGCGTGAGCCCGCGTTCGAGTGCGGTGAGATAGACGAACGGCTTGAACGCCGAGCCCGGCTGGCGCTTGGCGGCGACCGCGCG
This sequence comes from Rhodoplanes serenus, assembly GCA_945861855.1. Classification (GTDB taxonomy): domain Bacteria; phylum Pseudomonadota; class Alphaproteobacteria; order Rhizobiales; family Xanthobacteraceae; genus Z2-YC6860. The sequence goes on along the minus strand of CAMAWG010000034.1, from coordinate 606 downwards.
GTTGAACTGGCTCTCGGCGTAGTTCCGCCCGCCGACCAGCGCGCGCACCGCGCCGTCCGGCGAGATCGCCACCACCGCGCCCTGATGCACGCCGGCCTTGTCTCCGCTCTTGAGTAGCTCGTCGACCAGCGCCTTCTCGGCTGCCGCCTGCACGGCGGGATCGACCGAGGTCTCGACCACGATGTCCTGCTCGACCCGGCCGATCAGGTCGTCGAGCACGTCCATCACCCAGTCGGCAACGTAACCGACCGAGCCTGCGCCGGCTGCCTTGATCGCCTGCGCCGGCTGCATCAGCGCCACCTTGGCCATGTCGTCGGTGATGAACTTCATGTCCATCATGGCGGCCAGCACGATCTGGGCGCGCTTCTCGGCGCCGTCCGGATTGCGGGTCGGCGCGAGCCGCGATGGCGAGCGAACCAGGCCTGCGAGAGTCGCAGCCTCCGCCACCGTCAGCTTCGTCGCGGGCTTGGAGAAATAGCGCTGCGCCGCCGCCTCGATGCCGTAGGCGCCGGCGCCGAAGTAGACGCGGTTGAGATACAGGTCGAGGATCTGGGTCTTGCTGAATTTGCGCTCCAGCCAGAACGCCAGCGCCAGCTCCTGCACCTT
>CAMAWG010000033.1 GCA_945861855.1 Rhodoplanes serenus | reverse complement strand
CCCACAGGGACAGGCGGCAATCCAGTCGCAATCGTGGTAATTCTCTTCATGGCGTTGCTTTCCTTTCGTGGATTCGACACCCCGAGCCTACCGGCTCAAGGCGAGCAACGCCGCTCCTCCTATTTCAACATTGATCGGGACATTCCCCACGAACGTCGACGTGACGGGTAGGCCGCAGTCCGGCCGCATCGACCTCACCCAGATCGGGGCGATCGCCTCCTTCGAACACGGCCCCTGGAATCTGGGGACGACCGTCGTCCACGGCATCGCCGACATCCACACCAGCCGCCTCGACGCCGGCACGTCCACGGCCGATTACGACGCGAGGCTGTGGGCCGCCATGGCGGAGCTCAGCTATTTCTGGGCGCTGCCGAAAAACTCCCGCCTCGTCCCCAAGCTCGGTTTCGACTGGACGAGGTCACGCACCGACGCATTCACCGAGGTCGGCGGAGCAGCGCCCTTCACAAGCACGTCCGTCACCGCGAGGCGCGTCCGCATGCTGCTCGGCGCCGAGATCGGCCATAGCTGGCTCGTCGACCGCACGATCATGGATGTTTCCGCCTACGGGCGCCTGGTCGACAACCTGACCCAGGACATCGGCGCGATTCAACTCACCGACGCCGTCAACCAGCCCCAGTTCGTGTCGGGGGTGCTGGAAAGCAAATACGGCGCCGACGCCGGCGCGGCCCTGTCGGCCAAGGTTACCGAGACGATACGGCTCTATGCGGTCTACGACGGGCGCTTCCGCAGCAACTTCACCGCGCACAGCGGCGCGATCGGCGCCGAGTTCCGCTTCTAACCGGCCGGTCTGATCCAGACCTTGTTGTCGTGAAAGGCCGCGCCGCCGTAGGGCGCAATCGAGTCGGCCCCGGTCACTGTGTTGATGCCGCGCCCGTCCGGATAGGCATCGTTCGGCCAGATCGATTCCGCGATCAACACGCCGCGGCGCACGCCCTCGAACACACGCGCGTGCAGGCGCACCTGCCCGCGCTTGTTGCCGATCACGACCCCGGCGCCATCGGCAATCCCAAACGCGCGGGCGTCGTCCGGATGAATCATCACCTCGGGCCGGCCGCGATTCTGCGCGCGCGAGGTCGGCGTTTCGTTGAAGGTCGAGTTGAGGAAGCCGCGCGATGGCGAGGTCGCAAGCCGCATCGGGTGCGCGTCGTCGGCCTCCTCGATGATGGTCCAGTGGTCGGGCAGCTTCGGGATCGACGCGATGGGGCCTGAATGAACCGCCATGCGGAATGGCACCTTCGGCCAGTCCGGCTTGAAGCGGAATTTCCCGTCCGGATAGCCGAAGCCCTTGATGTAGTGGGCGGTCTCGAAGTCGGGCTGGCAGTCGATCCATTTCTCGCGCTCGAGCCGGTCGAGCGTGCCCCAGCCGGATTTTTGCAGCGTGCAATCGATCAGTTCGCGCGCGCTCATGGCGAAGCCCGGATGCTCGGCGCCGACGCGCCCCGCCAGGCCGCAGATCACCTCGTGGTTGGGGCGGCACTCGCCCGGCGGATCGATCAGCTTGGGGCCGAGGATGATGTGCTGGTGCCCGCCCGACTGATAGACGTCGTCATGCTCCATGAACATGGTCGCAGGCAGCACCACATCGGCCACGCGCGCGGTCTCGGTCATGAACTGCTCGTGCACGCAGACGAACAGGTCCTCGCGGGTAAATCCGCGTTTGACCGTTTCCTGGTCCGGGCAGACCGAGACCGGGTTGGTGTTCTGGATCAGCATGGCCGCGACCGGCGGCCCGTCCTTGAGTGACTCGCGCTCGCCGCAAAGGATCGCGCCGACGCGCGATTGATCGAGCATTCGCACCGACGAATCGCGCAGGTCCGAGCCTTCGATCATCGACTTGTTCCAGTGGTAGATGTCGGCATTGTTGTGGAACGCGCCGCCGCCCTCGTGCAGCCAGGCGCCGGTGATCGCCGGAATGCAGCTCGCCGCGTGCATGTTCACCGGCCCGTTGCGCGAACGCGAAAATCCATAGCCCAGACGAAAGTATGCCCGCTTGGTCGCGCCGACGAGACGCGCGAACTCCTCGATGGTCTCGACCGGGCAGCCGGTGATGGCCGAGGCCCATTGCGGGTCGCGCGAGCGCAGATGCGCCTCCAGTTCGCGCGGAGCGTCGGTGTATTTGTCGAGGTAATCCCAGTCCGCCTTGCCGTCGCGGAACAGGCAATGCATCACCGCGCAGGCGAGCGCTCCGTCGGTGCCGGGTTTTACCATCACGGCGAGATCGGCCTGCTCCATCGTCCCGTTCCGGTAGATGTCGACCGCGACGATCTTGGCGCCGCGTTCCTTGCGGGCCCGGGTCGCGTGCGTCATCACGTTGACCTGGGTGTTCACCGGATTGGTGCCCCAGATCACGATCAGGTCGGATTTCGCCATCTCGCGCGGATCGGGGCCGGCGATCCGGCCGGTGCCGGCGGCGAAGCCGGTGTAGGAGGCGTTGACGCAGATGGTGGAATGGAAGCCGGAGTATTTCTTGGCGTGGCGCAGGCGATGGATGCCGTCACGTTGCACAAGGCCCATGGTGCCGGCGTAGTAGTAAGGCCACACCGACTGCGCGCCGTGCCGCCGCTCGGCCTCCAGGAATTTTTCGGCGACGAGATCGAGCGCGTCGTCCCACGACATCGGCTCGAACAGGCCGGAGCCTTTCGGCCCGGTCCGGCGCATCGGCCGCGTCAGGCGGTCGGGATGATGGATGCGTTCGGCATAGCGCGCGACCTTGGCGCAGATCACACCGGCGGTGTAGGAGTTCCCTTCCGCGCCGCGCACCCGGCCGATGGTGCGGTCGTCGAGAATTTCCACCTCAAGCGCGCAGGTCGAAGGGCAATCGTGCGGACAGGCGGAAGCGCCGATCCGCAGCACCGGGGGACGAACGGCCTGATTCATCCTCCCAGTCTAGCACCTTGCCGCGGCGCGGTCGCGCCCCGGCTCAGTGCACCCGCGGCGGGAATTCCTCCGGCCCCGGCGGATCGATGATCAGCGGCTGTTCCAGCAGACCCTTGTGCTTGGAGCGCCGGATCAGCCAGCCCAACGCCACCACGAAGACCGCGCCGATGCCGGCCGCCCACAGGTGGACCTTGTCGACCCAGTCCTGGCCCATGTAGCTGATGACTGCGGCGTCCTTGACGATGATCTCGCCCGCGACCCAGCCGAGCAAGGCAGCGCCGGCCCAGACGAGAATCGGGAACCGTTCCATCACCTTCATCAGCAAGGCGCTCCCGGCGATGATCAACGGCACGCTGGTGGCGAGCCCGAACACGATCAAGGTGGTCTTGATCATGAGCGCGTGGTCAACGTCGACCCGCATCGCCGCGGTCTCCGCCGCGGCGGCGATGGCGATGACGTTGTCGAGGCTCATCACGATGTCGGAGACGGTCACGAGCCAGACCGCACGCATCAGCGTGTCACCCGCCTTGACGCTGCCCTCGCCATGCTCGTCGCTCGGAACGATCAGCTTGACCGCGATCCACAGCAGCAGCAGGCCGCCGACCAGCTTGAGGAACGCAAGCCCCATGATCTGCGCGATGATCACGGTGAAGAAGATGCGGAGCAGAACCGCGGCGCCGGCGCCGAGCAGGATGCCCCAGAAGCGCTGCTTGGGAGGAAGCGAGCGGCAGGCCAGCGCGATCACCACCGCGTTGTCGCCCGACAGAAGAATGTTGATCCAGATGATCTGTCCGACGGCGATCCAAAACGCCGGCTGCATGAAGTCTGCTACAAGATACCCCACCTGACGCCCTTCCCTGTTGGCCTACACGATCGGCCCTGTCTCGGCGTTCCCGCCGCGACCGCCCCGGGGGCAATTTACAAATGCCACCTGATCAATCACTAGCCTACAGGCGTGGCGCAACGCCACGTTTCAGAACTACTGTTATCCGACGATTTCATTTCCGGCGAAAAACTGCGCGATTTCCTTGGCCGCAGTATCGGTCGCGTCGGAACCGTGCACAGAGTTCTCGCCGATCGACTTGGCGTGAACCTTGCGGATGGTTCCCGCCGCCGCCTTGGACGGATCGGTGGCGCCCATGATGTCGCGGTACTTGGCGATGGCGTTCTCGCCTTCGAGCACCTGAACCACCACCGGCCCCGAGATCATGAAATCGACCAGTTCGCCGAAGAACGGCCGCGCCTTGTGCACGGCATAGAAGGTCTCGGCCTGCTCGCGGGTGATGCGGACCCGCTTCTGCGCCACGATCCGCAGGCCGGCCTGCTCGATCATGGCGTTGACGGCGCCGGTCAGGTTGCGTTCGGTGGCATCCGGTTTGATGATCGAAAAGGTACGCTCGACCGCCATCGTCAGGTTCCTTTGGGAAATGCGCGCAAGGTGATGCGCGCAGGTGGGCGCTTATAGCCGCCGGTCGGCCAAGCAGCAAGGTTTGCGGCCGATCGGCCCTGCCCCGGCTCCGCGGCCTCATGCCTGGCAACTGTGCGTTTTCGCACACGAAAGCCCTGCTTCACGCAGCCCGCATGAACCTCCCCGCCCCCCACCGCGACTGACCGGCATGGGATGTGATGACACATCCAACCAAACAGGAGAGACCGCCATGATCCGCAAGTTCGTCCTCGCCGCCGCTGCCGTTGCCGCGCTCGGCACCGCTTCGCTGACCGTCACCGCGACCCCCGCCGCCGCCGGCCACAAGGGCTGGGGCCATCATCATCACCACGGTTTCCACGGCTTCCGCGGCTATCGCATGTACTCAGGCTACAGCTCCTGCCTGCGCACCCGCTGGGTCGTGAACCGGTTCGGCAACCTCGTGCTCCGCACGGTCAACGTCTGCTACTAACCGCAGATCACTCGCCAAAACAAACCCCGGCCTCGCGCGAGCGAGACCGGGGCTTTGCTTGAAGAGCTCTTTCCGCGGCTATCAGGCGAGGTCGAAGCGATCGGCGTTCATTACCTTGGTCCACGCCGCCACGAAGTCCTTCACGAACTTCTCCTTCGCGTCCGCGCACGCATAGACCTCCGCGAAGGCGCGGAGCTGCGAGTGCGAACCGAAGATCAGGTCGACGCGGGTGCCGGTCCACTTGACCGCCTTCGTCTTGCGGTCGCGGCCCTCGTACACGCCGTCGGCATTCGGGGGCTGCCACTCCGTGCTCATATCGAGCAGGTTGACGAAGAAGTCGTTGGTGAGCTTCCCAGGCTGCTTGGTGAAAACGCCATGCTTAGAATCCCCGGCGTTGGCGCCGAGCACGCGCAGGCCACCGACGAGGACCGTCATCTCCGGCGCCGTCAGCGTCAGCAGTTGAGCCCGGTCCACCATCGCCTCCTCAGGCTGCATGAACTGCCGCTTGCCGCTGACGTAGTTGCGGAAGGCGTCGGCACGCGGTTCGAGTGGCGCGAAGGACTCGACGTCGGTTTGCTCCTGCGACGCATCCCCGCGGCCCGGCGCGAAGGGAACCTTCACGTCGACGCCGGCATCCTTCGCAGCCTTTTCGACCGCCGCGCTGCCGCCGAGAACGATCAGGTCGGCCATCGAAACCTTCTTGCCGGACTCCTTCTGGATCGCTTCGAGCTTCGCCAGCACCGTCTTAAGCTGGGCCGGCTGGTTGACCTCCCAGTCCTTCTGGGGGCTCAGCCGAATGCGCGCGCCGTTCGCGCCGCCCCGCTTGTCGGAGCCGCGGAACGTCGACGCCGACGCCCAGGCGGCCGAGACGAGTTGCGGCACCGTCAGGCCGGACGCCAGTATCTTCGCCTTCAGCGCGGCGGCATCCGCATCGCTGATCGGCGCATCGGCTGCCGGGATCGGGTCCTGCCAGATCAGCGTCTCCTTCGGCACGAGCGGGCCGAGGTAGCGCGCGATCGGACCCATGTCGCGGTGCGTGAGCTTGAACCAGGCGCGGGCGAACGCGTCCGCGAACTGGTCTGGATTCTCCATGAAGCGCCGCGAGATTTTCTCGTAGGCCGGGTCGAACCGCAGCGAGAGGTCCGTGGTCAACATTTTCGGCACATGCTTCTTCGAGCTATCGAAGGGATCCGGGATCGTGGCTCCCGCGCCCTTCGCCCTCCACTGCTTCGCGCCGGCCGGGCTCTTTTCCAGCTCCCATTCGTAGCCGAACAGGTTCCAGAAGAAGTTGTTGCTCCACTTCGTCGGCGTGGTGGTCCAGATGACCTCCGGGCCGCCGGTGATCGCATCGCAGCCGACGCCGGTCTTGTATTTGCTCTTCCAGCCGAGGCCCTGATCCTCGATGGGCGCGCCTTCCGGCTCCGGGCCGAGCAGCGACGGATCGCCCGCGCCGTGGGTCTTGCCGAAGCTGTGGCCGCCGGCGATCAAAGCGACGGTCTCCTCGTCGTTCATCGCCATGCGCAAGAAGGTTTCGCGGATATCTTTCGCGGCCGCGATCGGGTCCGGATTGCCGTTCGGTCCTTCCGGATTGACGTAGATCAGGCCCATCTGCACGGCGCCGAGCGGCTCCGCAAGCTCACGCTCGCCGCTGTAGCGTTCGTCACCCAGCCACGTCCCCTCGGGACCCCAGAACAGTTCTTCGGGCTCCCACACGTCGGCGCGGCCGCCGGCGAAGCCGAAGGTCTTGAAGCCCATCGACTCCAGCGCGACGTTGCCGACAAGGACCATCAGGTCGGCCCACGAAATTTTCCGGCCGTACTTCTGCTTGATCGGCCACAGGAGCCGGCGCGCCTTGTCGAGGCTCGCATTGTCCGGCCAGGAGTTGAGCGGTGCAAAGCGCTGCTGGCCGGCGCCGGCGCCGCCACGGCCGTCGGTGATGCGATAAGTGCCCGCGGCGTGCCACGCCAGGCGGATGAACAACCCACCATAGTGGCCGAAGTCGGCGGGCCACCAGGGCTGCGAATCCGTCATCAAGGCATGCAGATCCTTGATCACGGCGTTGACGTCGAGAGTCTTGAACTCCTTGGCGTAGTCGAACGCCTCACCCATCGGATCGGACAACGCGGAGTTGTGGTGGAGAACCTGGAGGTCCAGTTGGGTCGGCCACCAGTCGCGGTTCGCGTGTCCGCGGCTGCCGCCCGTGAACGGGCATTTGCCCGCACTCTCGTCAGTCTTTGCGTCCATTGTTCTCTCCGATCATGTTCTGCTTTTCCCTGTTCCATATACAAAGATCACCAATTCTTGGGAAGTGATCCAGATCAATGCTTGGAAAGCGATCCGGTTGATCGCCGGGAGCATGGCACAACCATTTCGAAGCTGCGGAAGGCAACCCGGTTTCCTCGTGGCCCTTCGCGTCGGTATTGAGATGCCCGCTCGTCCGCCGCTTCCTGGCCAGGCGGGCATGATCAATTTAAGAGCACACGGCTTGGCAGATCAGACCAGCGCGATCAGCCGGACCGGACCGCCTGTGGAGCCTTTTATCTTGGGCAAGCCGACCACCAGGATGGCCTCCGATGGCGACAATTTTTCCAGATTGGCGACGTTTTCGAGCCCCCAGCGGCCGGCCGGCAGCCAGATGTGGTGGGTCTTGAAATCCTTCGACGGGCCGTGGTCGAGCGACAGCGTATCGACCGCCAGACCCAGGACGCTTCGCTCCTTGAGCAGCCATTCGGCGAGTTCGGGCGCAACGCCGGGGAAGTGGAACGTGCCGCTGGCGTCCTTGCCGGTGAACTTGGCCGCATCGCCGACATGGCCTCCCCAGCCCGACAGCATGGCAACACAGCAGCTCGCCGGCAGCTTCTTGAACCGCTTCTCCCACGTTAGTACGTCCTCGATGCCCATGAGATAGTCGGGATTCTTCTCCGCCTGCTTGCGCACATCGATGACCGCAAGCGGGACCACCAGTTCGCCTGCGACGATCGCGTCCGCGGTGACACCCGCCTCGGAGAAATGGATCGGCGCGTCGAGGTGCGTGCCCGCATGTTCGAGGAGCTTCCACCAGTTCAGGTTGAAGCCGTCTTTCTTGAAGTCGTACTGCTTCTGCAGCTCGATCCCCGGCACGCCGAAGAACGTCGGGAACTCCGGCGACATGGTGTGGGTGAGATCGACGACGCCTTTGAAATAGCTCTGCCCCACCGGGGCCTTGGTGGCCGCGGCCGGTTTCTTCGCGGTCTTGGTCTGCGCCTCGGCCTCCACGATGGCGGTGGCGGCAAAGCTTGCGGCGGCCGCGCCCGTGAAGAATCTGCGCCGGCTGAGGTTGGCGTGCAACGCCTCTTGGCATCCGGGAACACACATGATCGGCCTCCTCCATTGGGGCGGACGCGGCTGACGCATCCCAGGCTCGCTCCAGCATTGCCCCGGTCATCGCCGGACGCAACCGGGCGGCCCCGTTAACATTAAGGATTGCGCGGCGCGGCGGCCTCGGTCATAGAGCGCGCCATGCTCATCATCGACGACCTTTCGGTCCGGATCGTCGGCCGCCTTCTGATCGAACACGCCACCGTGCGAATTCCGCCGGGCTCCCGCATCGGATTCGTCGGGCGCAACGGCAGCGGCAAGAGCACCCTGTTCAACGTCATCACCCATGACGTGGCGGCCGAGCACGGCGAGATCGAAATGCCGCCGCGCTGGCGCGTCGGACGGCTCGCCCAGGAAGCCCCCAACGGCCCCGAAAGCCTGATCGATGTCGTGCTCAAGGCCGATACCGAGCGCAACCGCCTTCTCGACCTCGCCGAGACCGAGCAGGACCCGCACGAGATCGCGGAAATCCAGATGCGGCTCGCCGATATGGGCGCCTATGCCGCCCCCGCGCGCGCCGCGTCGATCCTTTCCGGCCTGGGCTTCTCCGCCGCCGACCAGGAACGCCCCTGCTCGGAGTTCTCCGGCGGCTGGCGGATGCGGGTGGCTCTGGCGGCCACCTTGTTCGCCGAGCCCGACCTCCTCCTGCTCGACGAGCCGACCAACTACCTCGACCTGGAAGGCACGCTCTGGCTGCAGGATCACCTGGCGCGCTATCCGCGCACCATGATCGTGATCAGCCACGATCGCGATCTGCTCGACACGTCGGTCGAGCAGATCATGTCGCTCGAAAGCCAGACGCTGACGCTCTACCGCGGCGGCTATTCGGACTTCGAGCGGCTGCGCGGCGAGCGCCTGATGCTCGACCAGAAGATGGCGAAGAAGCAGGAGGCGCAGAGGAAGCACATCCAGGCCTTCATCGACCGCTTCAAGGCCAAAGCGTCCAAGGCCCGACAGGCGCAGTCGCGCGTCAAGATGCTGGAAAAGATGGGCCCGATCACCAGCATCGTCATCAGCGACGTGCTGCCGATCAACATTCCCGCGCCGGAGAAACTCCTGTCGCCTCCGATCGTCGCACTGGACGGCGTTTCGGTCGGCTACGTGCCCGGCAAGCCGGTGCTCAGGGGGCTGACGCTCCGGATCGACAACGACGACCGCATCGCGCTGCTCGGCTCCAACGGCAACGGCAAGTCGACGCTGGTGAAGCTGATCGCGTCGCGGCTTGAGCCGATGGAAGGCAGCATCACGCGCGCCTCGCGGCTGAAGATCGCCTATTTTGCGCAGCACCAGCTCGACGAGCTCGATCCCGACGCCAGCGTCTACGAACACGTCCGCGAATTGATGCCCGACGCGCACGAGACGAAGATCCGCGCGATGGCAGGCTCCATCGGCTTTTCCGGGCTCAATGCCGACAAGAAGGTCGAGAAGCTGTCCGGCGGCGAGAAGGCCCGCCTGATGCTTGGGATCGCGACTTTCGGCGGCCCGCACATGCTGATCCTCGACGAGCCCACGAACCATCTCGACATCGACAGCCGCGCCGCGCTGATCGAGGCCATCAACGACTATCCCGGCGCGGTGATCCTGGTTTCGCATGACCGCCACCTGCTCGACGCCTGCGCCGACCAGCTCTGGCTCGTCGCCGACGGCAAGGTGACGTCGTTCGATGGCGATCTCGACGATTACCGGCGGCGGGTGCTGTCGGATCGGAGCGATGGCGAACAGCGCCGCACCGAACGTGGCGCAAAGCCGCCGCGCAATTCCGAAAAGCGCAAGGGCGCGTCCGAAGGGCGCCCCGCACCCAAACCCTTGCGTCAGCGCGTGGAGCGCGCGGAGGCCGAGATCGCCCGGCTTACCCGCGAAATCGAGAAGCTCGACGGAGCGCTGGCCGACGGCGCGTTGTTCACGCGCGACCCGGCGAAGGCCGCGGCGCTGGCCAAGACTCGCTCGGAAAACGCACGCGCTCTGGCGAAAGCCGAAGAAGACTGGCTCGCGGCGGGCGCAGCCCTGGAAGCCGCGACCGGCTGATCAAAACTATTGAACCGAAGCCCGGTTCGGCTGGGCCGTCCGCTTGGGCGGAGGCTTGGCCGGCTTCTTCGCCGATGGCGGCGGCTCTGGCGCGCGCTCCATGGAGGTCAGGCGCCCGGCGGTGAAATGATAAATGCCGGGCCGCTGGCCGCTGATGTAGGTCAGCGTGACGGCGCGCTCCCCGCGCTCGTTGGTGCTGATGTCGGCTTTCTCAGCGAAGCCCGCGCGCTTGACCACGTCGCATTCGCTCATCTCGAGCGCGGGCGCGGCGGGGATCATCGGCACGCCCGCCTGCTGCAGCGAAACGTCGCTGCCGGCCGCAGGAACCACGGCGCCTGCACAGCGGCCGCTGGCGTCCACCAGATCCTCAGGCGCCACCGGGCCCAATGGCTTCTCCCGGAAGCTCGTCACCGACAGCGGGCGGAACAAGGACGCCGAATCGGGCGTCCGGAACGAATCCATGTCCGGCATGGCGCAGGCGCCAAGCGCCAGCGCCCCCGACAGCAGCGAAATCTTTGCGGCAAACCGCACGGACACTCCTCGAATCCCTCCACCCTGCGGCGGACCCAAACCCAACTTTGCGTCACCATCTTGGCGGCGGCAACCGCACCGCCGAATCCGTCCCATCAGGCTTTCTTGACCCACCGGCCCTGTTCGTCGGGCTGCCAGTAGGTGACTTCGAACCCCTCCGCCTTGGCCTCGTTCCAGCGCGCGCGCGCGGTCGCGACCGCATCGTCGTCCTCGCCGTCGAACAGCAGCACGATGCGGTCGTAGCTCTTGGCATCCGGCGGCATGGCAACGCCGTCGATCAGGAACCGCACCGTCGCACCGTTCGGATTGTGGTCGGCGGTGGTAAGCAGGATCGGCTGCAGCGCCAACTCGCTTTCGCGCGCGGTGCCGTGCGGCAGGAAATTGTCGTCCCGATAGGTCCACAGATGCGCGTCGAGCGCGTCGATGCGCTCGTCGGAGGCCGCCTGCACCACGACGCGCCACCCGCGCTCGTACGAGCGCTCCAGGAGCGACGGCAGCACGCGCTCCAGCGGCTGCCGCTGCAGATGGTAGAACAGAATCTCGGTCATTTCTCGTAGTGGTCCGCGACGAGTTGGTTGAGCAACCGCACGCCCCAGCCCGAGCTCCAGCTCTTGTTGATGTCGTTCTGCGGCGAGCCCAACGCCGTGCCGGCAATGTCAAGATGCACCCACGGCGTCTTGTCGACGAAGCGCGCCAGCAATTGCGCCGCGGTGATCGAGCCGCCGAAGCGGCCGCCGGTGTTCTTCATGTCGGCGAACTTGGAATCGATCATCTTGTCGTATTCCGGCCCGAGCGGCATGCGCCACACCCGCTCCATGGTGGCAAGGCCCGCCTTGGTGAGCCGGTCGCACAGCCGGTCGTCGTTGGAAAACATGCCGGCATATTCCTGGCCGAGCGCCACGATGATCGCGCCGGTGAGTGTCGCCAGATCGATCATGAAGCGCGGCTTGTGCTTGGTGTTGACGTAGTGCAGCACGTCGGCCAGCACGAGACGGCCTTCGGCGTCGGTGTTGATGATCTCGATGGTCTGGCCGTTCATGGTCTTGACGATGTCGCCGGGCCGCTGCGCGTTGCCGTCCGGCATGTTCTCGACGAGGCCGATGGCGCCGATGGCGTTGACCTTCGCCTTTCGCGCGGCAAGCGCGTGGATCAGCCCGACCACGCAGGCAGCACCCGCCATGTCGCCCTTCATGTCCTCCATGCCGGCCGCGGGCTTGATCGAAATGCCGCCGGTGTCGAAGCACACGCCCTTGCCAATGAAAGCGAGCGGCGCGTCGCTCTTCTTGCCGCCGTTCCAGCGCATGATGACGACGCGGCTGTCCCGCCGCGAACCGAGGCCCACGCCGAGCAGCGCATTCATGCCGAGCTTCTTCATCGCCGGCACGTCGAGCACCTCGACCGCCACGCCGACCTTTTTCAGCGCGCCGGCCCTGCGGGCGAATTCCTCGGGATAGAGCACGTTGGCCGGCTCGTTGATGAGATCGCGGGCCATGATCACGCCGTCGGCGACCGGCTGGTGCGCCCCCTCCCACGCCTTGCGCGCCGCGGCCGCGTTGGCAACCGCGATCGTGATCTGCGGCGAGGCCTTCGGCTCGTCGCCCTCCTTGCGCTTGGTCTTGTAGCGATCGAAGACGTAGGCGCGCAGTTGAGTGCCGAGCGCGATCTCGGCCGCCTGGTCCGGCTTGAGCGCCCCACCGACAAGTTCCGCGAAGATCGTGGCCTCACCCGCCGACGTGGGAACTTTGCCCATGGCCGCGCCGCCGAGCTTGACGAAATCGTGCGCCTTGAGTTTCCCCGCCTTGCCGACCCCCAGGATCACCAGTCGTGCCACCGGCAATCCGGCCGGCGCGACGATGTCCAGTCCGCGGCCGCTCTTGCCGGTGAAGCGGTCGTCCGCCGCCGCGCGCTGGACCAGGTCCCCGGTCGGCGCCAGCGCCTTGCGGCTGGCGGGGCCGAACTTCAGCCCTTCTTCGCAGAACATAATAAGAACTCCCTTGGCCGGCGTAGCGAACGGGGCAAAAGCCAGCTTTCGGTCATCGGCCATGGTATGTCCTCTGAAGCGTCGGTCGAAGCTGTGTCCTTATGGCCCGGTCCGCGCGGTCTGCAAAGCCCGGCCCAGACCGCCCACAGGCGGTCGTTGCCAAAGCCGCAAAAGCCCCGCAGATAGGCCCCCGAGCGGCCTGCAGGGCATTAACTGTTTGTTGTGCATGTTCAACGGGTTTGCCATTCCGAAGCCATTTTGTCGGCCGATCAAGGCATACTGCAATTTGGGGGCATCGGCCCGCTTGATTCAGGGGGCACGCCGGAGAGGGATCCGGCGCGCGAGCGGTTCGGCCGAAGGTGGGACGGCGTAGGCGGATGGGGTCAATCGGCCGGTATATTTTTCGCACCACGTTGGGAGCGTTCCTGATGGTGCTCGTCAGTCTGACGAGCGCGATCTGGCTGACCCAGGCGCTACGCGACGTCGACCTGATGACCAGCAAGGGTCAGAACATCCTGGTGTTCATCGGCATCACCAGTCTCGTCATCCCGCAATTGATCATGGTGATCGCGCCGGTCGCGCTGGTCGTGGCTGTCGCCCACATCCTTCACAAGCTCTCCACCGATTCCGAAATCATCGTCATGAACGGCGCGGGCATGCGCCCGTGGCGGCTGTTGCGGCCGTTCCTGGCGGTGACCATCCTCGCGTCGACGATGCTGGCGGCGATCAGCGCCTATATCGCCCCCGCAAGCCTGCGAATGCTGCGCCACTGGATCGCCGAGGTGCGCACCGATCTCGTCAGCAATATCGTGCAGCCGGGCCGTTTCATCCAGATCGAAGACGGGCTCGCCTTCAACATCCGGGAACGCCGGCCCAACGGACTTCTGGCCGGCCTGCTGATGGACGACCGCCGCGACCCCGCCCAGCGCGTCACCATCGTCGCCGAGCGCGGCGAACTGTTGAAGAATGAAAACGGAAACTTCCTGCTGCTGGAAAACGGCAGCATCCAGCGCCACGAGACCAAGCAGCGCGACCCGAACATCGTGCTGTTCGATCGCTACGCCTTCGACCTGTCGCAGTTCGCCGGCAGACCGCAGATCGTCAAGCTTTCGGTGCGCGAGCGTTATCTGTGGGAGCTCATGGCGCCCAATCCCGACGATCCGATGTTCAAGCAGCAGCCGGGACAATTCCGCGCCGAGATGCATGACCGCATCCTGGCGCCGATCTATCCATTCGCGTTCGTCCTGATCGCCTTTGCGCTGCTGGGGGCCCCGCGCACCACACGCCAAAGCACCGCGTGGTCGATCACGGGAGTCATTCTCGCCGTGTCCGGGCTTCGGCTGATCGGCTTCGCCAGCACGGTCTTCACCGTGAGATATCCGATCGCCGTTGCGGTTCAGTATGCCGCGGTGACGGGGACGATCGGTGCGAGCCTGTACGCGATTTCGCGCGGGCTGAACATCGAGCCGCCGGCGTTCCTGACGAATGCAGTCGATGCCACCAAGGAATGGGTCGCGCGCCACGTCGGGGCCATCGCGAGGCCTGCGCAATGATCGGCACGCTCCCGCGCTATTTCGGCATGCGTTTCCTCACGACGCTGGTTGCGGTGCTGATGGGCGTATTCGCGCTCGTCATTCTGCTCGATTACGTCGAGCAGATGCGTCGCCTGTCCGACGCCCCGAACGTGTCCGCACTGCTTGTCGCGAAGATTTCGCTGTTTCGCGTGCCGCAGATCGCGGAGCGAATCCTGCCGTTCTGCGTGCTGATCGGCGCGATGTCCTGTTATCTCGGTCTGTCGCGGCGGCTTGAGCTGGTGGTATCCCGTGCCGCCGGAATGTCCGCCTGGCAGTTCATCGCGCCCGCCCTGGTCGTCGCGCTGGGAGTGGGCGTCATCGCCACCGCCGTCTACAACCCGATCGCCGCGGTCCTGCAGGAAAAAGCCAAGCGCCTGGAAGCCGAATTGTCCGGCAACGTCGAAGGCCTGCAGGCGACCGTGAACGGGTTCTGGGTGACCCAGCGCAGCAACAACGGTCAATCGATCATCAATGCCACCAACAGCCGCGAGCAAGGCGTGCGGCTGAGCAAGGTCACCGCCTTCGTGTTCGACCAGGGCGGCCATTTCATCGAGCGCATCGAGGCCAACACCGCCGCCCTCGAGGCCGGACATTGGCGGCTCGACGACGCACGCGTCTACTCGCCCGGCGCGCCGCCGGACGAGCGGGAGTTCTACCTGCTTGCGACCAATCTGACGCCGGAGCAGGTCCGGGAGACCTTCTCGACCCCCGAGACGGTGCCGTTCTGGCAGCTCCCCTATTTCATCGACATGGCGGAGCGCGTCGGCCTCCCCGCCGCCGGATACCGCCTGCAATACCAGAAGCTCCTGGCGCGGCCATTCATGCTGGCGGCCATGGTGCTTCTGGCCGCGGCCTTCAGCCTGCGATTCGTCCGCTTCGGCGGCGTGCAGAAGATGGTGCTCGGAGGCATGGCCTCGGGCTTCCTGCTCTACATCCTGTCGAAGCTGACGGACGATCTGAGCAACGCCGGGCTGCTGACCCCGATGATCGCGGCATGGATGCCCGCGGCCATCGGCGCCATGACCGGATTTCTCGTCCTGCTGCATCAGGAGGACGGGTGATGGCGGTCGGTGCCAACACTCGTGCGTCTTCCTGGCGTAGGCGAGTAAAGCGGAACGTCCTGATCCTGTTGAGCGCGGCAACGATCGTTGCCGCCTTTGGCGAAGCTATCGCGCCGGCCGAGGCGCAGACCTTTCCGACGCGGCCGCAGCGAAGCACTTCCAAGTCCTCGCCGACCAATTCGCAGGGCGAAAAGAACCCGATGTTGCTGCAGGCGACCGAGGTTCACTACGACTACAACAACAAGCGCGTCTCCGCCGTCGGCAACGTCCAGATCTATTTTTCCGGCACGACGGTCGAAGCCGACAAGATCATCTACGACGAGACCACCCGGCGGCTGCTGGCCGAAGGCAGCGTGCGGCTGACCGAGCCGGACGGCAAGATCACCTATTCTGACCGGATGGATCTCAGCGACGATTTCCGCGACGGGTTCGTCGACTCGCTGCGCCTCGACACCGCCGACAAGACGCGCATGGCGGCCGCGCGCGCCGACCGCTCGGCTGGTTCGTTCACCGTGTTCCATAGCGGCGTCTACACCGCTTGCGAGGCTTGCAAGGAAGACCCCAAGAAGCCGCCGCTGTGGCAGGTCAAGGCGGCGCGGATGATCCACGACAGCGTCGAGAAGATGATCTATTTCGAGGACGCGCGGCTCGAGTTCTTCGGCAGGCCGGTCGCGTATATGCCCTACTTCTCCGCGCCCGATCCGACCGTGAAGCGCAAGTCGGGCTTCCTCATGCCGCTCGTCAGCAACAGCGGGACCGACGGCTTCGGCGTCGAGACTCCGTACTACTGGGCGCTGGCGCCGGACTACGACTTCACGTTCTCGCCGCGGCTGATGACCACGCAGGGAGCGCTGCTGCGAGGCGAATTCCGGCAACGGCTGATCGACGGCGCCTATTCGATCCGCGCCGGCGGCATCTATCAGCTCGACAAGGATGAATTCCGGCGCAGCGACGGCACGCCGACGCCGGGCTATCGGGACTTCCGCGGCAGCATCGAAACCTCAGGACAGTTTGCGCTCAGCGAGAAATGGGCCTGGGGCTGGGACGGCATCCTGCCGACCGACAAGACCTATTTCCAGAATTACGGCTTGACGAACTACCAGAGCACCGGAGACTCGCTGCTGACCGGCGTGACCCAGGGCATATCGCAGCTCTATCTCGCCGGCCGCGGCGATCGCAGCTATTTCGACATGCGCGCGATCTACTACTACGGCTTCTCGGAAGCCGACGTGCAGAGCCAGATTCCGGTCATCCATCCGGTGGTCGACTACAGCTATGTCTTCGCCCAGCCGGTGCTGGGTGGCCAGCTCGGCTATCAGGTCAACCTGACGAGTCTCAGCCGCAGCAACGCCTCGTTCTCTCCGATCTCGGCATCGGCCTATGTCAACGGCATCTGCACGCTCGTCGGCGCCAACCCGAACGCGAAGCTCCCCGCCAATTGCCTGCTGCGCGGCATACCGGGCGACTACACGCGGCTTTCCGCGGAGACGCATTGGAAGCGCAGCATCACCGACCCCTACGGACAGATCTTCACGCCATTCGCGAAGCTGCGGGCGGACATCGCTGCGATTTCCATCCACAACGAACCCGGCGTTTCCAACTATTTCACCACCGGCGAGAGCACCGAGTTCCGCGCCATGCCGACGGTCGGGCTGGAGTACCGCTATCCGTTCATCAACGTACAGGCCTGGGGCACGCAGACCTTCGAGCCGATCGCCCAGGTCATCGTGCGCCCGAACGAGCAGCGCATCGGCAAGCTGCCCAACGAGGATTCCCAGAGCCTGATCTTCGACGACACCAACCTGTTCAAGATCGACAAGTTCTCCGGCTGGGACCGCGTCGAAGGCGGCGGTCGCGCCAACGTCGGCGTGCAATACACCACCCAGTTCAACCGCGGCGGCTTTGTCAGCGCGTCGTTCGGCCAGTCGTATCACCTGTTCGGCACCAACTCGTTCGCGACCGGCGACAACACCAACACCGGTCTCGACAGCGGACTGGACACCAAGCGGTCCGACTATGTGTCGCGTTTCTCGTATCAGCCGGACCGCATCTACACCTTCACCACGCGATTCCGGTTCGACAACGACAACTTCGAGGTCCGTCAGTTCGAGACCGAGGCCCGCGCCAACTTCGATCGCTGGGCGGTGGGTCTGCTCTACGGCAGGTACGACGCGCAACCGGCGCTGGGCTTCCTGGAGCGCCGCGAAGGCATCCTGGCCAACGCCTCGATCAGGATCAACCAGAACTGGGCCGCCAGCAGCGCGATCCGCTATGACCTCGACGCGCACTCGATCGTCGGGACTTCATTCGGAGTGAGCTACATCGACGATTGCTTCATCATCGGCATGAACTACATCACGAACTACGTCTACAGCGGCAACGTGACCAAGGATCAGAGGATTATGGTGCAGATGAGTCTGCGCACCCTTGGCGGCACTCAGTTCGGCCAGTCTGTCAACAGCCTGGCTGGCGGGCTATAATACGGCGGGCTGCAGGCGCGGCGAAACACCAGCGGCCGCCGCCGCAAAGGCGAGCGCCGCCGCAACGGCGCTCCGATCAGCGCCGAAGCTTGATGGATTGGCGATGGTAAAGGGAAGATTCGTGAAGCAACGAACGATCTACGCCGCACTCGCGGTGCTGATGCTCACGGCGCCCGCCGCGGCGCAGGAGGCACGCGCCCTGCCGCCCTATGAAATCCTTACGCTCCTGCACCTGGCCAAGTTCGATCCCATCGGCCAGCCGGTGCGGAGTGGCCCGAACTACGTCGTTCGCGCCACCGACAGCAGCGACCGCGAGGTCCGCGTTGTCATCAGCGCGGACGCAGGCGACATCCAGTCGGTGACGCCGGTTGCGACAGCGTCGCGGGTGCCCCCGGCGTCGCCCGAGCCGGTCAAGCGCACCGCCGCGGCGCCACCCAAACCGGAGCCTCTGCCGAAGCCTCGGCAGGAGGCCAAAGTCGAAGACGCACTGCCGCCTCCCGAGCCGATCAAACGTATCGCTGCCGTGCCATCCAAGCCGGAGCCGATGCCAAAGCCCCGGCCAGAATCCAAGGTCGAGGTGGCGCTGCCTCCTCCGCCACCCGAGCCGGCCAAACGCACCGCTGCGGTGCCGTCCAGACCGGAGCCGCTGCCCAAGCCGCGGCCGGACGCCAAGGTCGAAGACGCGCTGCCGCCTCCGCCACCCGAGCCGGTCAAGCGCGCCGCTGCGGCGCCGTCCAGACCGGAGCCGCTGCCCAAGCCGCGGCCGGACGCCAAGGTCGAAGACGCGCTGCCGCCTCCACCACCCGAGCCGGCCAAGCGCACCGCCGCCGTTCCACCCAAGCCGGAGCCGCTGCCAAAGCCGCGACAGGACGCCGCCATTGTCGCGGTAGCACTGCCGCCTCCGCCTCAGGCGGCTGAGTCCAAGCAACGGCCGGCCCCCTCGCCGGAGCCGCGACCGCCGCTGCGTTCCAGCACCAACGCGCCGCTGTCTCTGCATGCCGGCGCGAGGCAACCGGACCGGGACGATAGTGCTTCGGTGCCGCCCAAGCCGGTGCAGCAAGCCGGTGCAGCGCCACCCAGGCCGGAGCCGCGGCAGGACGTGGTTGTCGCGGCGGTTGAATCCCAACCCCAGCCAACCATGGTCGCGATGACGAGCCGCGGCAACGCGCAGGGCGTGGTCGTCCTCGTCAATGGCGACCCGGTGACCAATTTCGACATCGAGCAGCGCCAGAAGCTCTCCCAACTCGCCACCCAGAAGACGCCGTCCCGCAACGAGGTGATCGAGGAATTGATCAGCGAGAAGCTGAAAATCCAGATGCTGCGGCGCTACAACATTCCGGATGTCGACAAGGACGTCGACAACGCGCTCACCAACATGGCGCGGCGGATGCGGCAAACGTCGGCGGCCTTCACCGAAAACCTGTCACGCCAGGGCGTCAAGATCGAGACGCTCAAGTCGCGCATGAAGGCCGACATCGTCTGGACCCAGATCATCCGCTCCCGGTACCAGAGCAGCTTCCAGTTCGCCGACAGCGAGGTTCAGGCCAGGCTCCAGACCAAGAAGCCCGATGAGGCCAGCAAGGTCGGGCATGAATATACGCTTCGCCCGATCCTGTTCGTGGTGCCCCGCGGCTCGCCGCCGGCCGCTTACGAGGCGCGCGTGAAAGAGGCCGAGGCGCTCCGTGCCCGCTTCCAGAACTGCGAGGAGGGCATTCCGATGGCCCGCGGCATCCGCTACGTCGCCGTGCGTCCTTCGGTGATCAAAGGGTCCGCCGAGCTGCCCGCGGCCTTGCGCGACGTGCTGGCGAAGACAGAGCTCGGCCGGCTGACCGGTCCGGAGACCACCCAGCAGGGCATCGAGGTCTATGCGGTGTGCGGCAAACGGCAATCCGACAACGCTCCCGCCAAAAAAGAGATCCGCGACGAGATGTACAGCGAGGCATTCGCAAATCATGCCAAGACGCTGCTCAAGGAATTGCGCAGCCAAGCCATGATCGAATACCGATAGGCCCGGGGCGATGTCGCTACCACTGGCGCTGACGCTGGGGGAGCCCGCAGGGATCGGGCCCGACATCACGCTTGCCGCCTGGGCGCGGCGCGCCGAATTCGATCTGCCGGCCTTCTATATTCTCGCCGATCCGCAATGCCTGGCCCGGCGGGCAAAACGGCTGGGCCTCAACGTGCCCATCGAGGCGGTCACCCCGGCAACCGCCAGAGCCGCATTCGCGCGCGCGCTGCCCGTCGTCCCGCTCGGTCTTCCCGCCACCGCCGAACCGGGCCAGCCCGACGCCACCAGCGCGCCTGCTGCCATCGTTTCGATCGACCGCGCGGTCGCCGACGTGACCGGCGGTCTGGCCTCCGCCGTGGTGACCAATCCGGTCGCCAAGAGCGTGCTCTACAAGGCCGGCTTCGCCGACCCGGGTCACACCGAATACCTCGCCAGGCTCTCGTTCGAGCAGACCGGCAATCCGGCATGGCCGGTGATGATGCTGTGGTCGCCCGAAGTGGCGGTGGTCCCGGTGACCATCCATGTGCCGTTCAAGGAGGTGCCGGAGCGGCTGACGCGCGACCTGATCTTCGAGACCGGCCGGGTGGTGGCGCGCGACCTGATCGAGCGTTTCGGCATCGCCCGCCCGCGCCTCGCGGTGGCCGGGCTCAATCCGCATGCGGGAGAGGACGGCACGCTCGGCAAGGAAGACAGCCTGATCGTGCGGCCGGCGATCGAGCGGCTCGTCGCCGACGGCATCGACGCGCGCGGGCCGCTTGCCGCCGACACCATGTTCCACGAGGCGGCCCGCAAGACCTACGATGTGGCGCTCTGCATGTATCACGACCAGGCGCTGATCCCGATCAAGACGCTGGCCTTCGACCACGGCGTCAACGTCACGCTTGGCCTGCCGTTCGTGCGCACCTCGCCCGATCACGGCACCGCTTTCGACATCGCCGGCTCCGGCAAGGCCAACCCGTCGAGCCTGGTCGCGGCGTTGAAGCTCGCAGCACGGCTCGCAGCGGCCGACCGCGGCAAGCAACGGACGCCGGCCGCAGCACGCGCATGAGCGATGATTTGCCGCCGCTGCGCGACGTGATCCGCCGGCACGGCATCGCTGCCAAGAAATCGCTCGGCCAGAATTTCCTGCTCGATCTCAATCTCACCGGCCGGATCGCCCGCGCCGCGGGTCCGCTCGACGGCGTCACAGTGGTCGAGATCGGGCCGGGGCCCGGCGGCCTCACCCGCGCGCTGCTGACCGAAGGCGCGCGCCGGGTGATCGCGGTCGAGCGCGACCGGCGCGCGATTGCGGCGCTGGAGGAGATCGCGGCGCATTATCCTGGCCGGTTGACGATCGTCGCCGGCGACGCGCTCGAATTCGATCCACGCCCGCTGCTCGATGGCGGTCCCGTGCGCATCGTCGCCAACCTGCCCTACAACATCGCCACCGCGCTGCTGGTTGCATGGCTCACGGCCGAGCCCTGGCCGCCCTGGTACGACCGGCTGGTGCTGATGTTCCAGCGCGAGGTGGCCGAGCGCATCGTCGCCCCGCCCGGCAGCAAGACCTACGGCCGGCTCTCGGTGCTGGCCGGCTGGCGCACCCAGGCGAAAATCCTGTTCGACGTCCATCCCTCCAACTTCGTCCCTCCGCCCAAGGTGACGTCTTCGGTGGTGGAATTCGTTCCCCGCGCCAGGCCGCTGCCGTGCAACCGGGCCTTGCTCGAACGGGTCAGCGAGGCGGCATTCGGCCAGCGCCGCAAGATGCTGCGCCAGAGCCTGAAAGCCTTGGGCCCCGACCCGCTGGCGCTCCTGGCCTCGGCCGGCATCGAGCCGACCGCCCGCGCCGAGCAAATCCCGGTCGAGGGGTTTGTCGCCCTCGCCCAGGCGCTATCAGCCCCACACCCATGATTTGCAGGGTCATTTATGTTGCGTAGCAGCAACAACTGGCAAATAAACAAGCATAGGTATTCTGGTAGGTTATGTTGCTCTTGATTTAGTCAATGCTGCAACGCAGCATAGACGGGCCGGGGAATCAGAGGAGCAGGTCATGACCTTGCGCTTCCCCACTGGCGTAACCCGTCCCACGATAGTGTGTCTCACAACGCTGATGTTGCTCACCCTGGCCCAGGCTCACGGGCCGGCGGCATGGGTCGAGCGTGGCGGTTACAAGAACGCGGCTGGGGAACTGTGCTGCGGCGAGCGCGACTGCGGCTTTCAAGTCGGCGGCTCGATCCGGTACGAAAAGGGCGGATACCGCGTAAACGCCGATTTCCAGGTCGGATCCGGCGCCAACATCATGATTGTCCATGTGGAGGAGTTTGTGCCGGAAGCGGAGGCCACGCCCTCGCCCGACGGCACATACTGGCGCTGTTACTGGGGCGGGAAGCGGAAGTGCTTCTTCGCGCCGCCGGGTACGACCTGATTTCGTATTGCGCCGTTGCGTGGGGCAAGTTGCTCCAGAGTTCGTGTCGTGACGTATCAGAGTTCCGACCGGAGCCTGCGCACGAACGCGGACAGGCCGGGTTGCCGTTCGCGCTTCAGCCGTTCGGCATGAAGGATCGCGCGCACGTCCCCGAATGCGCGGTCAAGATCGCGGTTCACCACCACATAATCATACTCGGCCCAATGGCTCATCTCGTCGCCGGCCTTGGCCATGCGGGCGCGGATGATCTTCTTGTCGTCCTGGGCGCGGGTGTGCAGCCGGCGCGCCAGTTCGCCCCCCGACGGCGGCAGCAGGAACACGCTGACCAGATCGTCGCGGGCGCGCTCGCGCAATTGCTGCGTACCCTGCCAGTCGATGTCGAACAGGACGTCGCGCCCCTGCTTCAGCGCGCGTTCCACCGGCTTGCGCGGCGTGCCGTAGCCGTTGCCGAACACCTCGGCGAACTCCAGCAGGTTGCCACTTCGCACGAGCTGGTCGAATTTCTTGCGGTCGATGAAATGATAATGACGGCCGTTCACCTCGCCGCGCCGCCTTGGCCGCGTGGTCACCGAGATCGACAGCTCGATGTTGCGCTCCACCGTGAGCAGCATGCGCGACAGCGTGGTCTTGCCGGCGCCCGACGGCGACGACAGCACCAGCATCAGCCCGCGCCGCGCGATCGCCTTGCTTTTGCCCCCCCGCGCCATCGCTATTCCAGGTTCTGCACCT
The DNA here is from genome assembly GCA_945861855.1 of Rhodoplanes serenus. Lineage (GTDB taxonomy): Bacteria > Pseudomonadota > Alphaproteobacteria > Rhizobiales > Xanthobacteraceae > Z2-YC6860. The sequence continues at coordinate 10,263 of CAMAWG010000033.1, read as the reverse complement.
GCTCGCGGAACTGCTCGACCACGGCCTTGAGCTCCAGCCCGATGTTGGTCAATTCGAGATCGTTCGCCTTGGAGCACAGCGTATTCGATTCGCGGTTCAGCTCCTGGGAGAGAAAGTCGAGCTTGCGCCCGATCGGCCCGCCGTCGGCGATGAGCTTCTTGGCCTGCGCGACGTGAGCCACGAGGCGGTCAAGCTCCTCGCGGATGTCGATCTTGGTGGCGAGCATGATTGCCTCCTGATGCAGCCGGTCGGCGTCGAAGCGCTGCGAGGTATCGAGTAGCGCCGCCACCTGCTCGGCGAGCCGCGCCTTGATCGCTTCGGGCTTGCGTCCCGGCGAAGCCTCCGCGCGGGCGGCAAGCGTCCCGATTTCGGAAAGCCGGGCCGAAAGAATGCGGCCGAGCGCCTGCCCTTCGGTGCGGCGCATGTCGGCAAGCCCCTTGAGCGCCTCGCCGAAGCCCGCGACCACGGCGGTTTCAGCGGCGGCCCGCTCGTCCTCGCTCTCCTCGGCTTCGCTGACCTCCATCACGCCCTTGAGCGAAAGGATGCCGTCGAGGCTCGGCGGCGCGCCCTCCACCCGGCCGGACAGGCCCTTGAGCGCGGCGAGCACCGCATTGAGCGCCGGCTCGTTGATACGCGCGACCGGCGCCGCGCCCTCGCGGCTCACGGCGAGGTTGGCGAACACGCTGCCGCGGGACAGAATTTCCGACGCGCGCGCACGCACGCCCGGCTCGATCGCCTCCCATCCGGGCGGCAGACGGAGCTTAAGATCGAGACCTTTGGAATTGACCGACTTCAGCTCCCACGCCCAGGCATAGGTGCCGGCGACGCCGTGGCCGCGCGCAAAGCCGGTCATGCTCGACAGCGCCATCGTGTTTTCGAATCCGTTTCGAGAAATCGACGCGACCTTCGAACATGGTCCCGAAAAAGCCAGCCCCGGCGCGGCTAGCGCACGCGCCGCGGCGTGCCGCTTGAGGGCTGCGCCGGTGCGAATGCGGGCGCCGTGGGCTGCGCGGCGCGCGGCTGCGCCGCCTGCTGCTCGATGCTGCGGAGCTTGGCGACATTGCGCTGATGGGTCTCATAGTTGTCGGCGAAGGCGTGGCCGCCGGTGCCGTCGGCGACGAAGAATAACTCCTTGGTGCGCGCCGGATGGGCGGCGGCCTCGAGCGAGGCGCGGCCGGGATTGGCGATCGGTCCCGGCGGCAGCCCATCGATGACGTAAGTGTTGTAGGGCGTCGGCTGATCGATCTCGTTGCGCTGGATCGGCCGCCCGAGCGAGCCCTTGCCGCCGACAAGGCCATAGATGATCGTCGGGTCTGACTGCAGCTTCATCTTCTGCCGCAGCCGGTTGACGAACACCGCGGCCACCCGCGTGCGCTCCTCGGGCTTTCCGGTTTCCTTCTCGATGATCGACGCGAGCGTGATCAGTTGCTCCGGCGTCCTGATCGGCAGATCGGGCGTCCGCCGCTCCCATATCTCCTTCAGCGCCCGCTGCTGTGCCTCCTGCATGCGCTTGACCATCTGCTCGCGCGTCATGCCGCGGGTGAACCGGTAGGTCTCCGGCATCAGCGTACCCTCGCGCGGCACGTCGCGGATGTTGCCGGACAGCACGTCGTTGTCGACCAGGCGCTGCACAATCTGGTCGGACGTCAGGCCCTCTGCGACGGTGAAGGCGTGCTGCACCACCTTGCCTTCGATAATGGTGTCGACCACGTCGCGCAGGCTCGCGTTCCTGGTGAAACGGTACTCGCCGTATTTCAATTCGTTTTGCGCCTTGATCACCAGCGCGCCGGCGATGAACAGACCAGGCTGATCGATTACGCCCTCGCGCATCAGGAGATCGGCGGTGTCGCGGATACCGCCACGCGGCACATTCACAACCTTGTCCTCGGCGAGCGGACCCGGCAGATCGAACCGCTGCTTGCCGATCACGAAGCCGATGCCGCCGACCACCGTGATCAGGAAGATGACGGTGAGCAACGCATTGCCGGCAATGACGATCGGATTGCGGGTTCGTTTGGAGCGCCGCGGCGGCATCGGCACGTCCTCGGGTTGCAGCGTCGCGCGCGGACTGCGCGGCGTGATCGGTCTTGGATCAATCGCCGCGGCACTGTCCAGCGGCGACGATTGCAGCGGTGGATAAGGCTCGCCCGCACCAGGCACGGCGCGGGAACTCGCCGCCGGCGGCGGAGCGGATGTTTGCGGCCGCCCGGCGCCGGGTTTTGCGGGTGCAGGGTTCGGCGGACGCCGTGCCGGCTGGGTTGGCGTCGATGCCCCGGCCGCTGCTGGCCGCAGCGCTGCGGCATCAAGCGGCAGTGGCGTCGGCCGCGCCGGCACCGGCGGAGGACGCAGCGGCGGCAGCGCTGCGCCCGGTGTCGGCCGTGGCGGATTCGTCGGTGGAGTGGGACGGCCGGGGGCGGACTGAAACTGCCGCGGCGGCGGGGCAAAGTTTGGTTTCTGCTGGCCGGGCTGCGGCGGACGCATTGTCTCGGGCCGAAGCGCGCCGGGATTGGTCACCGGCGGCGGCGCTCCTCCCCGCTGTGTCGGAGGTGCGCTGGGGCGCGGCGCCGGGCCATTGCTTGGCGTGTTGCCGGGCATGCTCCCAAGGATGGGCGGACGGCCGCGACCGTCGCCGCCTGGCGGTTGATTGGCCGAACTCACCGCCTAACCCCCGCATCCATGCGCGCAGGACTCCCGTGAACGACAGCTATCAAGGACGGCCCCAGAAATACTCCGCAGGAACGGCGCGCGCGCCCGCGTTTGTGCATGGTCGCAGATTTCCAGCGCGCTGCCCATGATTTTTCAACGGCTTTCGCAGGCGATGCAGCCCCTGAATCGGCAATGAAAAGCAAATGTGGCGAAAGCCGGGCAAACGCGCCGCGCCTCACGCCGCGCGGCGGAAGATCAGCGACGCATTGGTGCCGCCAAAGCCGAATGAATTCGACAGCACAACGTCGATATCGCGCTTGCGCGCCCGATGCGGCACGAGATCGATCGGCGTCTCCACCGAAGGATTGTCGAGATTGAGCGTCGGCGGCGCGATGCCGTCCCGCATCGCCAGGATCGAGAAGATCGCCTCCACCGCGCCGGCCGCGCCGAGCAGGTGGCCGATCGACGACTTGGTCGAGGACATCGAAATGCGGCTGGCGGCGTTGCCGACGAGGCGCTGCACCGCGCCGAGTTCGATCTCGTCGCCCATGGGCGTCGAGGTGCCATGAGCGTTGATGTAGTCGATCTCGCCAGGCGCAATTCCCGCGCGCTTGATCGCCGCGGTCATGCAGCGGAATGCGCCGTCGCCGTCGGAGGTGGGCGCGGTGATGTGGAAGGCGTCGCCCGACATGCCGTAGCCGACCAACTCGGCATACATCCTGGCGCCGCGCGCCTTGGCGTGCTCGTACTCCTCCAGAACGACCACGCCGGCGCCCTCGCCCATGAGAAAGCCGTCGCGGTCGCGGTCATACGGCCGCGACGCCTTGGTGGGCATGTCGTTGAAGCCGGTGGTGAGCGCGCGCACCGCGGCAAATCCGGCGAGCGAAATCCGGTTAACCGGGGACTCGGTGCCGCCCGCCACCATGACGTCGGCATCGCCCAGCGCGATCATCCGCCCGGCGTCGCCGATGGCGTGCGATCCGGTCGAGCAGGCGGTGACGACCGCGGAATTGGGGCCCTTGAGGCCGTGCTCGATGGAAACATAGCCGGAGGCGAGATTGATGATGCGGCCCGGAATGAAGAACGGCGACACCCGCCGCGGCCCGCGCTCATGCAGCGTGACCGCCGTCTCGGCGATGCCTTCGACGCCACCGATGCCGGCGCCGATCATCACACCGGTCGCGCACTGCTCATCGTGGGTGGTGGGCTTCCAGCCGGCGTGTTCCAGCGCCTGCTTGGCCGCGCACATCGCATAGACGATGAACTTGTCGACCTTGCGCTGCTCCTTCGGCTCCATCCACTGGTCGGGATTGTAGGTGCCGCCAGTGCCGTCGCCGACTGGGATCACGCCGGCGATCTTGCAGGTGATATCGGAGACCTCGAAGGTGTCGATCTTGCGCGCGCCGCTGTCGCCGGCGATCAGCCGCGCCCAGGTGTGCTCGACCCCGCAACCGAGCGGCGTGACCATTCCCATGCCGGTGACGACAACCCGCCTCATCGTTTCTCCCAAAGCCACAGCCGCGGCACCCCGTGCCAGGCGGCACTGGGCTCTAGAGTGTATCCCTCAAATTGAAGGAATGAACCCGCCAATCGCGGCGTCGTGCTGCCCGGTCCAGCCACCCGTCAGCGAAACCGCCTCAGCTCTTGGCGTTCTTCTCGAGGAACTTCACCGCGTCGCCGACGGTCAGGATGGTTTCCGCCGCGTCGTCCGGGATCTCGCAGCCGAACTCCTCCTCGAAGGCCATCACAAGCTCGACCGTATCGAGACTGTCGGCACCAAGGTCGTCGATGAAGCTGGCGCCCTCGACCACCTTGTCGGGCTCCACGCCCAGGTGCTCCACGACGATCTTCTTCACCCGCTCGCCGATATCACTCATCGTCTGAACCTCTCGTTAGAACTGGGCTCGATCAACGACCCCGAGACAATGCGCACGAGCTTCGCCGCGAAAGACGGGGTCAGTCAACACAGCCGCGAGCGGACCGTGTGTCGCCTCGCCCAACCGGTTTCCCCCGCCAAGCTTCGCCCGGGTAACATACTTCAAAAGGCTTGGCCAGCCAAAGGACATATGCCGTCCACGGTCCACGCCCACATCTCAGATCATCGCCATGCCGCCATTCACATGCAAGGTCTGGCCGGTGACATAGGCCGCCTCGTCGGACGCCAGATAGACCACCGCGGCGGCCACGTCGGCGCCGCCGCCGAGCCGGCCGGCCGGAACCATCTGCAGGATCGCCTCGCGCTGCTTGTCGTTGAGCTTGTCGGTCATCGGGCTTGCGATGAATCCGGGCGCCACGCAATTCGCGGTGACGCCGCGCTTAGCGTATTCCTTGCCGATCGACTTGAACATGCCGATCATGCCGGCCTTGGTCGCGGTGTAGTTGGCCTGCCCCGGATTGCCGGTCACGCCCACCACCGATGTGATGCCGATGACGCGGCCGAAGCGCCGCCGCATCATCGCCTTCACCGCCGCGCGGGCAAGGCGGAAGGTCGATGTCAGGTTGACGTTGAGAACCTGTTCCCAATCGTCGTCCTTGAGGGCGACGAACAGGCCGTCCTTGGTGATGCCGGCGTTGCACACCAGGATATCGAGCTGGCCCAGCGCCTTCTCGGCGTCTGGCACCAGCGCCTCGACCGAATCCTTGTTGGACAGGTCGCACGGCAGCACGGCTGCGCCGCCAAGCTCGGCGGCGAGCGTTTCCAGCACCTCGCGGCGGGTTCCGGAGACGGCCACCCTCGCGCCTTGCGCATGCAGCGCCCGCGCAATGGCTCCGCCGATGCCGCCGGTCGCGCCGGTTATGAGCGCGGTCTTGCCGGTCAGATCGAACATGCGTCGCCTCCCTTATTCTCGTCCGCGCTAGCTGTCGCGCGCCGTTTTGAACGCCGCAACATCGTCCGGCGTTCCGATCGCAGTGCCGGTCGCGCCATCCGCGATGCGCTTGAGCAGCCCGGTCAACACCTTGCCCGAGCCGATCTCGTAGAACGTCGTCACCCCGCTCCCGGCCATGAACGACACGCATTCCCGCCAGCGCACGGTGCCGGTGACCTGCTCCACCAGCCGGCGGACGATCTCCTGCGGCTCGCCGATCGGCTTTGCCAGCACATTGGCGACCACCGGCACCACCGGCGGCTTGACGTTGGCCTTGCCCAGCGCCTCCGCCATGGCGTCGGCGGCAGGCTGCATCAGCGCACAATGGAACGGCGCAGACACTTTCAGCATCATCGCGCGCCTGGCGCCCTTGGCCTTGGCGATCTCGACTGCGCGCTCAACCGCAGAAGTGTTGCCCGACACGACCACCTGCCCGCCCCCGTTGTCGTTGGCGACATCGCAGACTTCGCCCTGCGCCGCCTCGGCTGCGGCCGCGGTCGCATCCTCGAACGAAAGCCCGAGCAGCGCCGCCATCGCGCCGGTGCCGACCGGCACCGCCTGCTGCATGGCGCGGCCGCGAATGCGGAGAAGCTTCGCGGTGTCGGTGATGGTAAAGGCGCCGGCTGCGGCCAATGCGGAATATTCGCCGAGCGAATGCCCGGCGACGAATTGCGCATCGCGCTTGAGATCGACTCCGGCCTCGGCTTCCAGCACCCGCATGACCGCGAGCGAGACCGCCATCAGCGCGGGCTGCGCATTCTCGGTGAGCGTGAGCGTATCGGCCGGCCCCTCCCACATGATCGAGGTGAGTTTTTCGGAGAGCGCCGCATCGACCTCGTCGAACACCGCGCGCGCGGGCGCAAAGGCGTCCGCCAGCGCCTTGCCCATGCCGACCGCCTGGCTGCCCTGGCCTGGAAACACGAAGGCTGCCGTCATTGCCTGTCCCCCAGCAAAATCGGGCCGAAAGGCCTCAATACCTATGGGCATGTCAAGCTGAAGGGACCCACGCCGGAGGCCGGAGCCCGAATCCGGCTGAAAGCTTGCGTTCTGGCCGAAACACCCTATAAACCCGCCATCCGTTGATTGGCCGGGAGCTGAACGGACGGTCGTCTCGCTTGAGGCGGTAGGGCCATGTGGTCCGTCGTCCCGTGTTCCCGCCTTCAGAGCAATCGAGCCTTTCCGAAGGGCTCGAAGGGCTTGGCGCCGAAAGATGGATCGAACAGAGGAAAGGCATTCCATGCCGCTATACGAACACGTCTATCTCGCGCGCCAGGACGTCAGCGCGCAGCAGGTCGAAGACCTGACCAAGCAGTTCACGACCGTCATCGAAGGACTCGGCGGCAAGGTCACCAAGGCCGAATACTGGGGCGTGAAGTCGCTGAACTTCCGCATCCGCAAGAACCGCAAGGCGCATTTCACGCTGCTCAACGTCGATGCGCCGCCCGCGGCGCTGACCGAGGTCGAGCGCCAGCAGCGCATCAACGAAGACGTGCTGCGCTATCTTACCGTTCGCGTCGATGAGCTGGAGGAAGGCCCCTCCGCGATGATGCGCAAGGTCGAGCGCGACCGCGAGCGCGACGAGCGCGGCGGCGGCCGGTTCGGCGACCGCGAAGGCGGCGGCGGTCGCTTCGGCGGCGGCGGTGGCGACCGTTTCGGCCGTGACCGGGGCGACCGGCCTCCGCGCCGTGACCGCGACGACGACCGCGGCGACCGGCGCCCGGCCGAAGCGGCAACGGAGGAGTAACGATCATGGCATTCGGTGATTCCTCTCGCGAAGGCGGCGGTGGTGCAGGCGGCGCCCGGCGGCCGTTCTTCCGGCGTCGCAAGACCTGTCCGTTCTCCGGCGCCAACGCGCCGAAGATCGATTACAAGGACGCCAAGCTTTTGCAGCGATACGTCTCCGAGCGCGGCAAGATCGTGCCGAGCCGGATCACGGCGGTGTCCGCCAAGAAGCAGCGCGAGCTCGCCCAGGCGATCAAGCGCGCCCGCTTCCTGGGGCTCCTGCCCTACGTGATCCGCTAAGAACGACGCGGTTCCTTTCGCCGTAGGCGAGAGGCGAAACGAAATCGAGGCCGCCGGGAATGACCCCGGGCGGCCGATGGTTGGGGCGGACCAGTTCGGATCCGCCTCTAACCGCTCAAAGGAGCGGGACAGCTCGATGGTGCAAATCATCCTTGTTGTGCAAGTCGTCCTCATAGGCATCAGCGCCGGCGCGGCGACAGCATTGCTGTTCGCCTCGGTCGCGTCCGGCTCGCCGCTTTCGGTGCTGCTGTTCTATTTGGCGCCGTTGCCGATCCTGATCGCGGCGATGGGCTGGAGCCATTGGGCGGCGCTGATCGCGGCGGTCTTCGCATCGGCGAGTCTTGCCGCCGTGTTCGGCTCGTTCTTCTTCATCGCCTTTCTCATCGGCATCGGCCTGCCGGCGTGGTGGCTCGGCTATCTCGCGCTGCTGGCGCGGCCGGCATCCGGGCCCACGCCCGACGGGCTCGAATGGTATCCGGTCGGTCATCTGGTGTTCTGGGCCGCGGCGATCGGCGGGGCAATCGTGATCATCGCCATGCTGAGCCTCGGCGGCGACCTCGACACCTTCCGGGCGGCGCTGCGCAGCGGCCTCGAACGCATGCTCAAGATGCCGGGAAGTCCGGGCGGAGCCGCGGCGCGCACAGCGGAGCCGAGCCGCCTGATCGACTTCCTGGTGGCGGCGCTGCCGCCGGCCGCGGCGGTGCTCACCACCATCACCAGCATGGTCAATCTGTGGCTCGCCGAACGCATCGTGAAGGTGTCCGGCCGGCTGCGCCGCCCGCCGTCCGACCTGTCGGCCATGCAGTTTCCCGTCTACGCGCCGCCGGTCGTGGCCCTCGCGATCGCGGGCTCGTTCCTGCCTGGCATCTTCGGGATTTCGGCCGGCGTGCTCGCTGCGAGCCTGCTGATGGCCTATGCCATCCTCGGCTTCGCCGTGCTGCACTCGATCACGCGCGGCAGCAACGGCCGGTCGTTCACGCTCGGCGGAGTCTACGTCGCCGTCATCGTCTTCGGCTGGCCGGTGCTGCTGATGACGCTCATCGGATTGGCCGACACGGCATTCGATTTACGCGGCCGCGCCGCCCGCAGACGCGGCCCAACCAACCCTCAAACCTGAACCGGAGAACGACCATGGAAGTGATTTTGCTCGAACGCGTCGCCAAGCTTGGCCAGATGGGCGAAGTGGTGCGCGTCAAGGACGGCTTTGCGCGGAATTTCCTGCTGCCCCAGGGCAAGGCGCTGCGCGCGACCGAGGCCAACAAGTCCAAGTTCGAAGGCATGAAGGTCGACCTTCAGGCCAAGAACCTCGAGACCAAGGCCGAAGCCGACAAGATCGGCGCGAAGCTGAACGGCAAGAGCTTCCCGGTGATCCGCCAGGCCTCGGAGACCGGTCAGCTCTACGGCTCGGTGTCGCCGCGCGACCTGGCCGCGCTGCTCACCGAGAACAGCTTCGAGGTCGAGCGCAATCAGATCGCGCTCAACATGCCGATCAAGACCATCGGCCAGCACAAGGTGCCGGTGCTGCTGCATCCCGAGGTCGAGGTCACCATCACGATCAATGTCGCGCGCAGCGCCGACGAGGCCGAGCGGCTGGTGCGCGGCGAGAATGTGACGGTGCGCCGCGAGGGCGGTGCGGACGAGGACGAAGCCGAGGCGGTGAAGGTCGAGGCGGAAAAGTTCTTCGAGCCGGGGGCCGGCGAGGCCAAACCGGAGGGCGAAGGCGAACAGGCCGCCGGGGAGACGCCGGCCAAATCGTAGCGGCGAACCCGCTCAGTCGAAGATATCGAATACCTTCGGCGGAGGAGGTGCCGGTGGCGGCGGAGGAGCGGGCGCCGCCTCGGGCTCCGGCTCGGGTGGCGGCGAAGCTGCCGCGGCGGCAGCGGTCGGCTGACGGCCGCGCTGGGTGCGAGCGGCCGGCTCGGCGCCAGGACGCGGCGCCGCCGCCGGTGCAGCCGCGGAAGGTACAGCCGCAGGCGTGACGGCCGCCGGGTCGTCGTCCGGCCGCGCCGAAGCGCGCGACGTGCTGCCGGGCGGAGTCGGGCGCGGCGCGCGCGCCTCGTTCGGCGCGGGCTTCGGCGCCGCCGCCTGGCCCGGCGAAAACAGGCCCTCTCCCCATCCAGGAGTGCCTGTCGCCGGAGCCGCAGCCGTAGGCCTGCCTCCCCGCGGAGCGCGCGCATCCCTGGGCTCGGGCCCGCTCGGAATCTTCGACAGATAGCCGGCAAGCGCCGCCGCGCTTTCGCGGCTGTTGGTGTAGTGCTCGCGCAGGAAGCCCGCGAGGCCGCCGATGCCCGCGCTCTTGCCGAGGCCCTGCGGCCCCTTATGGCAGCCCGCCCCGGTGCAGTCGGAGGCAAACAGCGCGGCCGGCGACTTGTTGGCGCTGAAATTCTCGCCCCGGGAGGTGCCCGGCGCCGGCGGCGGCATATCGCTTTGCGCCAGGGCCGGCGCTGTCCCCCACAGGCAGAGGACGGCCGCCACGGCGGCGCTTCGAAACCGGAATTTTGGCAGGGTCAGACGCTTCATTTTCGACAACGATCAACTCCATGCCGGCCGCATTGACGCGGATCAAGGCGAATCCGGTGTTTAGAGTCCGTCCGAGAACATCAAGCAGGATTACAAAGTTTTCGGAGCATGAGGCGGATTGATGCGAGGCGCAAGAATGCCAGCGCCTTGCGATTGAGGTTCTCCCAATCCTTGGCAAGCCTTCGGCAGCGGTTGAGCCAAGCAATGG
>CAMAWG010000032.1 GCA_945861855.1 Rhodoplanes serenus | reverse complement strand
CTCGGTTGCAGGCTGCGAGGAATCAGGCTTCGTGGTATTGCTTGTCATGGCGTGGTCTCCAGTCCGGCGCTTCAACGCCGGATGATTCGAGGTTGAACACCCCGGAGACTACGCCACCCTTAATTCCTACCAACCTCGCGACGGCACCGTTAAACGCTTGTGACGAAAGGACATTCCTTATTCCGCCAGAATCGGATGAAATCGGTACTCAAAGGGGATTGATGAGCGAACCCACCGGGACACGGCCGTTTGCCCCGTTCGAATGGATGCTGTCGCTGCGCTATCTGCGGGCGCGGCGCCAGGAAGGATTCATCTCGATCATCGCCGGCTTCTCGTTCCTCGGCATCATGCTGGGCGTGGCGACCCTCATCATCGTCATGGCGGTGATGAACGGCTTCCGCAAGGAGCTGCTGGGCAAGATCCTCGGCCTCAATGGCCACCTGCTGGTGCAGCCGCTGGAATCCCCGCTCACGGACTATCTGGCGGTCGCGGAGCGCATCGCCGGCGTGCCGGGCATCCGGCTCGCGGTGCCGATCGTCGAGGGCCAGGCGCTGGCGTCGTCGCCGTTCAACGCCGCCGGCGTGCTGGTGCGGGGGCTGCGCGGCAACGATCTTGCGGGCCTTACCTCGGTCGCCAAGAACATCAAGCAGGGCATGCTCGAAGGCTTCGATCAGGGGCAGGGGGTGGTGATCGGGCGGCGCCTCGCCGATCAATTGACGCTGCGAGCCGGCGACAACGTCACGCTGGTCTCGCCGCGCGGTGCAGTGACCCCGATGGGCACGACGCCCCGCATCAAGGCCTACAAGATCGCCGCCGTGTTCGAGATCGGCATGTCGGAGTACGACGCCGCCTTCGTCTTCATGCCGCTGACGGAGGCGCAGGCCTACTTCAACCGCAACAACGACGTCACCGCGATCGAGGTCTACACCAGCGATCCGGACAAGATCGTCATGTTCCGGCAACTCGTGTCCGAGGCCGCCAAGCGCCCGATCTTCATGGTCGACTGGCGGCAACGCAACGCCACGTTCTTCAGCGCGCTCCAGGTCGAGCGCAACGTCATGTTCCTGATCCTGACGCTGATCGTGCTGGTGGCGGCGTTCAACATCGCCTCCAGCCTGATCATGCTGGTCAAGGACAAGGGCCGCGACATCGGCATCCTGCGCACCATGGGGGCCTCGCAAGGATCGATCATGCGGGTGTTCCTGATCACGGGCGCGGCCATCGGCGTGATCGGCGATCTCGTAGGCTTCCTGGTGGGCCTTGCCGTCTGCCTCAACATCGAGTCGATCCGGCAGTTCATGTCATGGCTCACCAACACCGAGCTGTTCTCGCCGGAGCTCTACTTCCTGTCGCGATTGCCGGCCGATCTCGACGTGGGCGAGACCACGGCGGTGGTGGTGATGGCGCTGGCGCTCTCGCTGCTCGCAACGCTTTACCCGTCGTGGCGCGCGGCGCGCCTCGATCCGGTCGAAGCGCTGCGCTACGAATGAGCCGCCGATGGCCGAACAGGAAACCCCGGTCGTCTTTCTGCATCAGGTCGAACGGCGCTATCATCAAGGCGATGCCGTGCTGGAAATTCTCCGGGGCGGCGATCTCGCGGTCTGGCCAGGACAGTCGGTGGCGCTGGTGGCCCCGTCGGGCGCCGGCAAATCGACGCTCCTGCACATCGCGGGCCTGCTTGAGCATCCCGACGGCGGCGAGGTTTATCTCGACGGCGTTCCGACCGCGGGGCTTTCCGACGCCGCGCGCACCCGCATGCGGCGCAACTCCATAGGCTTCGTCTATCAGGCGCACCATCTGCTGCCGGAGTTCTCGGCGGTCGAGAATGTCATGCTGCCGCAGATGATCCGGGGGCTCGGTCGCGGCGAAGCGCACAAGCGCGCCAGCGAGCTGTTGTCCTATCTCGGCCTCGCCGAGCGGCTGACGCACCGGCCGGCCGAGCTTTCCGGCGGTGAGCAGCAGCGCGTCGCCATCGCCCGCGCGGTCGCCAACGTGCCGCGGCTTCTGCTGGCCGACGAGCCGACCGGCAATCTCGACCCGAAAACGTCCGACCACGTGTTCCATGCGCTCTCGCAGTTGATCCGGGCGTCTGGCCTCACCGTGGTGCTCGCCACCCACAATATGGAAATCGCCGCCCGCATGGACCGCCGGGTGACGATCCGCGACGGCATGATCGTCGAGATGGCCTGAGGTACCGCCACCGGGAGCAGAACCGGGACGGTCGCCGCGAAACCGCATATTCATCGGGCTTTGTAGGGATTGAATTCGCGCGCTTGACAAAAGAACATAACATGAACTATGTTCTCTGTTCGTTCAGGGAGGACATCATGTTTCGCGCCGTCGTTGAAGAAGCCGCTGCGTTGACCTCGATCACCCTGTTTCTCGGGATGATCGCCGTATGGGCGCAGGTCCTTTCGGCCCTGTAGGTCATCGCGGCACCGGTACTGGTGTCATCTGAGTGTGTTCCGTTGCGTTAGTGGCGTTTGCGTTTCTCTTCTTTGCGGTCCCCCAACCGCTCGTCATACCCGTCTGCCGCGGGTATTCACGTCCCGAGCCCCATCCCCGATCGGACGTGGATGGCATCGGAAGCAGGGCTTGCCCGGCTCCCGTGCCATGACGGCGGTCCGCCGTCCCCAGGTGACAGCGCCTTGTTCCATCGCGCCTCGCCCTTGAGAAAAGCGGGCACGGTTCTCCGGGCGGCATGGATCGAATGGACAGGGCGGCCTAGCGTCCACAGCATCGTCTGAAACCGATTCGTTGAGGCCTCCCGTGACCGCCGACCCCGGCTTCGTGCATTTGCACGTGCATTCCGCCTATTCGCTGCTGGAAGGCGCGCTGACCATCGGCCGGCTCGCCGAATTCGCCAAGGCGGATCATCAGCCGGCGCTGGCGCTGACCGACACCGACAACATGTTCGGGGCGCTGGAATTCTCCGAAAAGCTCGCCTGCTACGGCATCCAGCCGATCGTCGGCTGCGCGCTGGCGCTCGATTTCGGCGATGAGACCCGCGATCCGAGGCTTGCGGGAAAGGTCCGGGCCCTGCCGCGGATCGTGCTGCTCGCAGCCCGCGAGGAGGGCTATCGCAGCCTGATGCAGCTCTGCTCGCGCGCTTTCCTCGAAACGCCATCGACCGAGAAGCCGCACTTGAAGCTTGCGTGGCTGGACGGGATGACCGGCGGCCTGATCGCGCTCACCGGCGGCCCGGGCGGTCCGCTCGACGCGGCGATCGTCGCGGGCCAGGCGGACCTTGCCGCCGCGCGTTGCGCGACCTTGCAGGGGCTGTTCGGCGACCGGCTGTATATGGAACTGCAGCGCCACGGCACGCCGGGCGAGCGCCTGACCGAAGGCGCGCTGATCGAACTGGCCTATGCCCGAGGCATCCCGCTCGTCGCCACCAACGAGCCCTATTTCGCGAAGCGCGAGGACTATGACGCCCACGATGCACTGATCGCCATCGCCGAGGGACGGGTGGTGGCAGAGACCGACCGCCGCCAGCTCACCGCCGAGCATTATTTCAAGAGCCGCGCCGAAATGGCGACGCTGTTCGCCGACCTGCCGGAGGCGCTCGCCTCCACGGTCGAGATCGCGCAGCGCTGCGCGTTCCGGCCGCTCACCGAGAAGCCGATCCTGCCGCGCTTCTCCGTGGGCGACCGCGCCGTGGACGAGGGCGCCGAATTGCGCGCCCGTGCCGAGGCGGGCCTCGATCGCCGCATACAATCGTACGGGCTCGCGCCCGGCCGCACAGTCGAAGAGTATCGCGAGCGGCTCGCCTTCGAGCTGAAGGTGATCGAGGGGATGAAATACCCCGGCTACTTCCTGATCGTTTCCGACTTCATCCAGTGGGCGAAAGATCAGGGCATTCCGGTCGGCCCCGGCCGCGGCTCGGGTGCGGGCTCGCTTGTCTCCTACGCGCTCACCATCACCGATCTCGATCCGCTCCGCTTCGGTCTCCTGTTCGAGCGCTTTCTCAATCCCGAGCGCGTGTCGATGCCGGACTTCGACATCGACTTCTGCCAGAACCGGCGCGACGAGGTGATCCGCTACGTGCAAGGGCGTTATGGCCGCGACCAGGTGGCGCAGATCATCACCTTCGGTACCTTGCAGGCGCGCGGCGTGCTGCGCGACGTCGGCCGCGTGCTGGAAATGCCCTACGGCCAGGTCGACAAGCTCTGCAAGCTCGTGCCGCAGAATCCGGCGGCGCCGGTGACACTCGCCAAGGCGATCGAGGGCGAGCCGAAGCTGCAGGCCGAGCGCGACAGCAACCCGATCGTCAAGCGCGCCTTCGACATCGCGCTGAAGCTCGAGGGCCTCTACCGCCACGCCTCGACCCACGCCGCAGGCATCGTGATCGGCGACCGGCCGCTCTCCGAACTCGTGCCGATGTACCGCGATCCGAAATCCGACATGCCGGTGACCCAGTTCAGCATGAAATGGGTCGAGCAGGCCGGCCTGGTCAAGTTCGACTTCCTCGGCCTCAAGACCCTGACGGTGCTGCAAACCGCGGTGCGGCTCCTGAAGCAGCGCGGCATCGAGCTCGATCTTGCGGCGATCCCGCTCGACGACAAGAAAACCTACGATCAGCTCTCACGCGCGGAGGCAGTGGGTCTGTTCCAACTGGAAAGCCAGGGCATGCGGCGGGCGCTGCTCGACATGCGCCCCGACCGTTTCGAGGACATCATTGCGCTCGTTGCGCTCTACCGCCCCGGCCCGATGGCGAACATCCCGACCTATTGCGCCCGCAAGCACGGCATGGAGCAGCCGGAATACATCCATCCCAAGCTCGAGCCGATCCTGCGCGAGACTTACGGCGTCATCGTCTACCAGGAACAGGTGATGCAGGCCGCGCAGATCCTCGCGGGCTACACGCTCGGCCAGGCCGACCTTCTCCGCCGCGCCATGGGCAAGAAGATCCGCTCGGAGATGCAGGCGCAGCGCAAGGACTTCGTCAAGGGCGCGACCGAGCGCGGCATCGATCGCGCGCACGCGGACGCGATCTTCGATTTGCTGGAGCGCTTCGCGGAATACGGATTCAACAAGAGTCACGCGGCGGCGTATGCGCTGGTCGCCTACCAGACCGCCTATTTGAAGGCGAATTACGCCGTGGAGTTCATGGCGGCGTCGATGACGCTCGACATGGGCAACACCGACAAGCTCTCGGAATTCCGCGCCGAGGCCGAGCGCCTCGATATCAAGGTCGAGCCGCCGTCGGTCAACCGCTCGGGTGCCGCCTTCGAGGTCGAGGGCAATACGATCTATTACGCGCTGGCAGCACTCAAGGGCGTCGGCCGGCAGGCGGTCGACAGCATTGTCACCGCGCGCGGCGACAAGCCGTTCGCCGATCTCACCGACTTTGCCCGCCGCATCAATCCGCGCGCCGTCAACAAGCGCGTGCTGGAAAGCCTCGCCGCGTCCGGCGCCTTCGACACCATCGAGCCGAACCGGGCGAGGGCGCACGCCGGCGTCGATGCCATGATGTCGACCGTGCAGCGCACGCACGAGGCGGTCACCGTCGGGCAGAACGACATGTTCGGCGGGCTCGCCAACCGTGAGACCATCGCCATCCCCGCGGTCGAGCCCTGGCTCGCATCCGACAAGCTGCAGCGCGAGTACGATGCCATCGGTTTCTTCCTGTCCGGGCATCCGCTCGACGAATACGCGGAGCTTCTGAAGAAGCTCAAGGTGCAATCCTGGACCGAGTTCTCCCGCTCGGTGAAATCGGGCGCGAGCGCGGGCCGCGTCGCCGCGACCGTCGTCTCGCGCACCGAGCGCCGCACCAAGACCGGCAACAAGATGGGAATCTTCGGCCTGTCCGATCCGACCGGCCATTACGAGGCGATCGTGTTCGCGGAAGGATTGCAGATGTTCCGCGACATCCTGGAGCCGGGTTCGCCGGTGCTCCTGTTCCTCAGCGCCGAAGCGCAGGGCGATGAGATCCGCGCCCGCATCCAGTCGGCCGAGCCGCTCGATCAGGCCGCCTCCAAGCTGCAGAAGGGGCTCCGTGTGTTCCTGCGCGACCAAGCCCCGCTCGAGCCCGTCGCCAAGCGGCTCGACGGCAAGGGCGACGGCGAGGTCAGCATGGTGCTCCAGCTCGGCGGCGGCGCCGAGGTGGAGGTCAAACTGCCCGGCCGTTTCAAGGTCTCGCCGCAGATCGCCGGCGCCATCAAAGCGGTCCCCGGAGTCCTCGACGTCCAGCTCGTCTAGATGTTTCGCCCCGCGCGCGGCGCAGCCTTGTGCTGCTGCGCGGACGGTTGACCCGGCATCCGCGGCCGGACGATAGTGCGGCAAATCCACCTCGGGAGCCCACCATGGCCAGCAAGCTGCGCCACATCGCTATATCCGTCCGCGATCCGGAGAAGACCGCGAAATTCTTCGAAGAGGCGTTCGGCATGACCCGCGCCGGCAACGCGCAGCGGGGCGTCTATATGACCGACGGCATCTTCAACGTCGCGCTTCTGAACTTCGGCGACGAACCAGTTGCCGGCATGGAAGACCAGAAGAATCCGCTGGGCCTCATCCACTTCGGCATGTGGGTCGATAACGTCGACGAGATGGACAAGAAAATTACCGCGGCGGGTGGCGCCTACGTCACCGGACGCAAGGAAACCAATCCGAACGTCTATTACGAGGTCAAATACAAGACCCCGGAGGGCATCGTGTTCGACGTCACCGAAAGCGGCTGGAAGGGCGCCGTAAAGGACGTCAAACCGGCCTGAATGTGGCGAACTTTGGCATGACGCGTGCATGGGCAGGCATGTCCCGGGACCGGAACAAGTCACAAGGAGCACCATCATGTTTCGCGCGATTGCACGCGGCTTCCTGATCGCAGGCACGCTGTTGGCGGGCAGCGCCCACGCGGCCTGGCCGGAGCGGACCGTTACCATCGTCACGCCCTATGCCGCCGGCGGCATCGCCGACGTCGTTGCCCGGCTCACGGCGGAACGGCTGCAGTCCACCCTCAAGCAGAACTTCATCGTGGAAAACCAGACCGGGGCCGGCGGCACGATTGCGCCCGATCGCGTGGCCAAGGCCGCGCCCGACGGCTACACGCTGATCTCGACGCCAATCTTCCAGCTCACCACGGCGAAATACGCCCACAACGTGACCTTCGACGCGAAGGATTTCACGGCGATCTCCGGGGTGGCTTCGGCGCCGTTCGTGATCACGGTGGGAGAGTCATTCCCCGGCAAGACACTTGCCGATTTCATCGCACACGTGAAGGCAAACCCGGGCAAGCTCACCTTCGGCTCGGCTGGCGCCGGCAGCACCACGCATGTCGCCGCGCTGGTCGTGCTCAAGGCCGCGGGTCTCGACATGATCCACGTGCCGTACCGCGGTGTGGCGCCTGCCTTCACCGACCTGCTCGCCGGACACATCGCGATGGTCGCGGGCTCGCCGGTCGAGCTCAAGCCGTATCTTGCATCCGGCAAACTGAAGCCGCTGGCGGTCGTCGACAACAAGCCTTCGCCGCATCTGCCGGGCGTGCCGGCGGTGACCGACACGCTCAAGGATTGCCCTCCGGCCGTGACCTACAATGGCCTGCTTGGTCCTCTGAACCTGCCGAAGGAAGTCGTCGACACGCTGTCGCGCGAACTGGTCGCGGCCGGCAAGTCGCAGGAGTTCCGGCAACGCCTGTTGAACGGCGGACTCGAACCGCTACTCAACACACCGGCGGACTTCGCCAATATCATCGCCGCCGATTCCGCGCAATGGAACGGCATCATGCCCGGCCTCAATCTGAAAAAGCCGTAGCGTCAGAAGCACAACATGGCGGGATCGAAGGCAAGCGCGCGCGTCGTCATCGTTGGCGCGGGTCCCGTGGGGATGGTGTGCGCGCTGGCGCTCAACAAGCGCGGCATCCCGGTCACCGTGTTTGAGCAGGAGCCGGCGCCGGTCGAGGACCAGCGCGCGGCTTCTCTGCATCCCTCCACGCTGGAGATGCTCGACGATCTGGGTATCACCGAGAAAATCATTCCGCTGGGATTGATCTCCAGCGCCTACCGGTTTCACGACCGGGTGTCGCAATCTGTGATCGCCGAATTCGACCTCAACCAGATGCGGAACGAGTTCCGCTTTCCGTTCGTCCTGCAATACGAGCAATACAAGCTGACCGCCTCGATCGCGGCTGAATACGGCAATGCCTCCGACTTCGACGTCCGCTTCTCGCACGCGGTCACCGGCCTGATCGTGAAGGCGGACGGCATCGACGTCGAGGTAACCTCGCCGTCGGACACCGAAACGATTCATGCGGACTATGTGATCGGCTGCGACGGCGGGCGCAGCACCGTCCGCAAGCTTGCCGGCATCGAGTTCGAGGGCTTCACCTACCCCGAACGCTTCATCAAGATCGCGACCAGCTTCGATTTCGGCGAAGCCAACCCCAAAGTTGCGTTTCGGAATTATTTTTCCGACCCCAACGAGTGGTGCAACCTTTTTAAGGTGCAAGGCAAACGCGCGCCGGGACTATGGCGCGCGATCATGCCGATTCAACCCGAAGAGACCGATGAGATCGCGCTATCGCCCGAGCGGATCGAGTCGCGTCTGCAGAAGTTCTTTCCGAACAACGGCCGCTACCAGATTGAATACGTCAACGTCTACGGCGCGCATCAATGCGTTGCCGCAACCTTTCGCAAGGGCCGCGTGCTGCTCGCGGGCGACAGCGCGCATGTCAACAATCCGATCGGCGGCATGGGCATGAACGGCGGCATCCACGACGGCATCAATCTCGCCGAGAAGCTGGCCCGCGTGATCCACGGCGAGGCCGATGACGAACTGCTCGATCTCTACAGCCGCCAGCGCCGCCACGCCGCGGTGAAATATGTCCAGGCCCAGACCATCGCCAACAAGCGGCTGATGGAGGAGCGCGATCCCGCGGTGCGGACCCGGAATTTCGACGATCTCCGCCGCACCTCCGAAAATCCGGAGACCGCCAAGGCCTATATGCGGCGCGCGGCGCTGGCCGACAGCCTGCGCGACGCCGCGGCGGTGACCTAAAGCGCGCGGGCGATCTTGCGTCCTTGCGCGGCCAGACCCACATTGGCGGGGCCGTGACGCCGATCGTCTCAGACATCATCGAACATGCGAGGCTTGCCGCCCGCGCCTTCACGGAATTCGGCGAGCATCTGCTGCATCCGACGATACGGCTGGGCGTCACCGGGCTGTCCCGAGCGGGCAAGACCGTGTTCATCACCGCGCTCCTGCACGGCCTCCTGCGCGGCGGCCGTTTTCCGGTGTTCGAGCCGCTGGCGAGCGGGCGCATCGCCGGCGCCAGGCTCGCGCCCCAGCCCGACGACGCGGTGCCGCGGTTCGACTACGAGCGGCATGTCCGCTCGGTCGTGATCGAGCGCGAATGGCCGGAATCGACCCGGCAGATCAGCGAGCTTCGCATCGTCATCGAATATCAGTCCATGAGCGGCTTCATGCGCACGCTGACTTTGGACATCGTCGACTACCCGGGCGAGTGGCTGCTCGACCTGCCGCTCCTCGACAAAAGCTACGAACAATGGTCGGCGGAGACGCTGGCGCATCTGCGGCGGACCACGCGCCCTCCGCTGCCCAAGCCGTTCCTTGAACAGATCGCGACGGTCGATCCGCTGGCGCCCGCCGACGAGAACGCCGCGATCGAGGCGGCGCGGCTGTTCACCGCCTACCTGCTGGCCTGCCGCAAGGAGCACCAGACGCTCAGCATGGTTGCGCCCGGCCGCTTCCTGATGCCCGGCGATTTCGCGGGCTCGCCAGCGTTGACCTTCGCACCGCTCGCGCTGCCCGCCGATCAGGAACCGCCGGCGGGCTGCACTTGGGCGATGATGCGGCGGCGCTATGATGCCTATCGCGACGCGGTGGTGCGGCCGTTCTTCCGCGATCATTTCGCGCGCCTCGACCGGCAGATCGTGCTGGTCGATGTGCTGACCGCGCTCGACGCGGGGCCGCAGGCGATGCGCGACCTGCAGGATGCGATGGTCGCGGTGCTCGATTGCTTCCGGGTCGGCCGCGGCGGCTGGCTCAGCGCCTTGTTCAAGCCCCGCGCGGACCGCATCCTGTTCGCGGCGACCAAGGCCGACCAGTTGCATCATTCGGCGCACGACCGGCTGGAAGCGATCCTCAAGCAGATCACCGAAGGCGCAATCGCGCGGGCCGGCGACGCCGGCGCCGAGGTCGATGTGATCGCGCTCGCCGCGGTCCGTGCCACACGCGAGGCTTTGGTGCGCGTCGAGGGGGGCGGGCTGCCGTCGATCGTCGGCGTCGCCACGCCCGGCGAATGGACCAACGGACAGCACTTCGACGGCAAGACCGAGATGGCGTTCTTTCCCGGCGATCTGCCCACCGAAAACCTGCAGGGCGGCGATTTCCGCTCGATCCGCTTCCGGCCGCCCGCGCTGGAGGAAACCGACGACGGCATCCCGGCGCTGCCCCACATTCGCCTGGACCGTGCGCTGCAATTCCTGATCGGGGACCGGCTGCGATGACCGAAACCTTGCGCAAGCCAGCGATCTTCAGCGTGGACGATCCGCGGCTTGTCGTGGCCGAGCCGGACAAAGCTCAACGATCGAGCGTCGAGACCCTCGTGGAAGCGCCGGTCGAGAACCTTCCGGCCGTGTCCGCTCCCCGGAAGCGCCGGATTCCCTGGGGCGCGATGTTCTGGTGGGCGCTGTCAGGGCTCGTGCTGCTGGCGCTCGGCCTGGCCGTCACCAATCTCGTCGGGGACTTGTTCGCGCGCGCGCCCTGGCTCGGCGGGATCGGCCTTGCCCTGGCGCTGGTCGCGGGCCTGGCGCTGCTCGTGGTGATGCTGCGCGAGATCGTGGGGCTTGCGCGCCTCGCCACCGTGGAATCGATGCGCCGTCGCGCGCAGGACGTCATCGCAAGCGACGACCGCGAGCGCGGCCGGGCGCTTGTGGCCGACATGCTCTCGCTCACCCGGCGCATCCCCCGGCTGGCGCGGGCACGCGCCAGGCTCTCGGACCACCAGGCCGACATCATCGACGGCCGCGACCTCGTCCGCCTGGCCGAGCGCGAGCTGATGAGCCCGCTGGACATCGAGGCGCGGCGGCTGGTGGTCTCCGCCAGCAAGCGCGTCTCGGTCGTCACCGCCATCAGCCCGCGCGCGGCGGTCGACATGGTGTTCGTGCTGGTCAATGCGCTGAGCCTCGTCCGCAAGCTCGCCGTGCTCTACGGCGGCCGTCCGGGCGCGCTCGGGGTGTTCAAGCTGCTGCGCCAGGTCATGTCGCATCTGGCGCTGACCGGCGGGGTTTCGCTGACCGACAGCGTGGTGCAGCAGGTGATCGGCCACGGGCTCGCCACGCGGCTGTCGGCGCGGCTGGGCGAGGGCATGGTCAATGGCCTTTTGACCGCCCGGCTGGGCCTTTTGACCATCGATCTGGTGCGGCCGCTGCCGTTCCATGAGCTGCCGCGGCCGGCGCTCAACGACCTGGCCGGAACCCTGCTGCGCCCGGCCGAAGGCGGGGATGCGGCAAAGAACCAATAATCCCGCCAAAATCCGTTTGTTTCTTGCGTCCTTGCGGGCCTGCCGCTATATGCAGCCCATCTCACACGCGGGCTTGGCCATATAGGCCGTCCGGTGGCTCCCGGTTTTTGGGTGTTTCCCTTGACCGAAGCCCACACGTCCGCGGCGGAACAACCGGAGAAGACCATGGCGCTGCCCGATTACAGCATGCGTCAGCTTTTGGAAGCTGGCGTTCACTTCGGCCATCAGGCCCACCGCTGGAACCCGAAGATGGGTGATTTCATCTTCGGCACCCGCAACAATATCCACATCATCGACCTCGCCCAGAGCGTGCCGATGCTGCACAAGGCGCTCGAAGCGGTCAGCGATGTCGCCGCCAAGGGCGGCCGCATCCTGTTCGTCGGCACCAAGCGCCAGGCGCAGGACGCCGTCGCCGATGCCGCCAAGCGCTGCGCGCAATATTACGTCAACTCGCGCTGGCTGGGCGGCACGCTGACCAACTGGAAGACGATCTCCGGATCAATCTCCCGGCTGCGCAAGCTCGACGAGATGCTCGCCTCCAATGAGGCCTCCGGCTACACCAAGAAGGAGCGGCTCGACCTGCAGCGCGAGCGCGACAAGCTCGACCGCTCGCTGGGCGGCATCAAGGACATGGGCGGATTGCCCGACCTGGTGTTCGTGATCGACACCAACAAGGAAGACATCGCGATCAAGGAAGCGCGGCGCCTCGGCGTGCCGGTCGCAGCCATCGTCGACACCAACAGCGATCCGGACGGCATCACCTTCGTCGTGCCCGGCAATGACGATGCCAGCCGCGCCATCACGCTCTACTGCGACCTCGTCGCGCGCGCGGCGCTCGACGGCATCTCGCGCTCGCAAGGCGCCATGGGCGTCGATGTCGGCGCGGCCGAGAAGCCGATCATCGAGGATCTACCGAAGCCGGAGGAAAAGGGACTGGGCTTCGAGCCGCTGCCCGGACCGCGCGGCGTCGCCGACGATCTCAAGAAGCTCACCGGCGTCTCGCCCGCGATCGAGAAAAAGCTCAACGACCTCGGCATCTTCCACTATTCGCAGATCGCCGAACTGAGCACAAAGGCCGCCCACAACGTTGGAGAAGAGGTCGGGCTCCCTGGCCGCGTGCAGGGCTGGGTCGCCAAGGCCAAGGAATTGACGGCCGAGTAACTGACGGCCGGGCCGGCGGCGGCGCGGTTTTTCGCGCCAGCCGCCTGCTCAGCAACGGATTGGAACGATGGCTCAAATCACAGCTCAGATGGTCAAGGACCTGCGCGAGATGACCGGCGCAGGCATGATGGATTGCAAGGCGGCGCTCGGCGAGGCCTCGGGCAACGTCGATGCGGCGGTTGATTGGCTGCGCAAGAAGGGCCTGTCCAAGGCCGCGAAGAAGGCCGACCGCGTCGCCGCCGAGGGTCTCGTCGGGCTCGCGGTCAAGGGCACCAAGGGCGTGGTGGTCGAGGTCAATTCCGAGACCGACTTCGTGGCCCGCAACGATCTGTTCCAGGGCCTGGTGAAGATGATCGCCAATGTCGCGCTCGATGTCGGCGCCGACGTCGAGAAGATCAAGGCGGCCAAGACCGGCAGCCGCACCATCGCCGAGGACATCGCGGAGACGGTCGCCAAGATCGGCGAGAACATGACGCTGCGCCGCGCCGCCGAGCTTTCGGTTGGCAAGGGCGCAATCGGCGCCTACGTGCACAACGCGGTGATCGACGGGCTCGGCAAGATGGGCATCATCGTCGCGCTTGAATCGCCGGGCAACGCCGGGGAGCTTGCAGCCCTCGGCCGATTGGTGGCCATGCACGTCGCCGCAACCAATCCGCAGGCAATCGACCCGTCTGGGCTCGATCCGGCGGTGGTCGCGCGCGAGAAGGATGTGCTCGCGGAGAAATTCAAGGCGCAAGGCAAGCCCGCCGCCATGATCGAGAAGATCGTCGAGTCGGGGCTCAAGACCTTCTACAAGGAGGTCTGCCTGCTCGATCAGCCCTACATCCACGATGACAAGAAGAGCGTGGCGCAGGCGCTGAAGGAAGCCGAAGGCAAGGTCGGCGGGGCGATCAAGATTACGGGCTTCGTGCGCTACAAGCTCGGCGAAGGCGTTGAAAAGCAGGAATCCGATTTCGCGGCGGAAGTCGCGGCCGCCGCCGGCAAGAGCTGACCGGGATCGCAGCCGCGCACGGGAAGGGTCGAAGATGGCCAAGACTGCAAGCACGTCTGCCAGCAAGCCCGCCTACCGCCGCGTGATCGTCAAGGTGTCCGGCGAAGCGCTGTCGGGACCCGAAGGTTTCGGCATCCATCAGCCGACCATCGATCGCATCGCCAAAGACGTGATCGCCGCGCGTGAGCTCGGCGTCACGCTCGGCGTGGTCGTAGGCGGCGGCAACATCCTTCGCGGGGTGAAGATGTCGGGCAAGAGCCTGTCGCGTCCGACCGCCGATTCCATGGGCATGCTGGCGACGGTGATGAACGGGCTCGTTCTGGAGGCCGCGATCGAGCGCCTCGGCGCGCCGGCGCGAACCATGTCGGCGCTCAACATGCCGCAGGTCTGCGAGACCTATGAACGCGCCCGCGCACTCCGACATTTCGAGGAAAACCGCATCGTCGTGTTCGCAGGCGGCACCGGCAATCCGTTCTTCACCACCGACACCACGGCAGTGCTGCGGGCCGCCGAGATGGAATGCAATGCCGTCCTCAAGGCGACCAACGTCGATGGCGTCTACAGCGCAGACCCGAAAAAGGACCCCAAGGCCAAGCGCTACGACCGAATCTCGCTCCAGGAAGCGTTCGACCGCGATCTCAAGGTTCTGGATGCCACCGCCTTCGCGCTTGCCCGCGAAAATAGTATGCCTATCATCGTATTCTCTATTCAGACTGCGGGGGCGATCGAAGCGGTTTTGCGCGGCACAGGCCGCGCCACCGTTGTCGGCGGGTAGGAGGTCCGGGCGGGCAACCGCGCCGGAGTTCCAGTAATGGATGTGCGTGCTCGAAGACAGGCGGGAGGGGCACATGGCCGGAAGTGACATCAACGAACTCAAACGGCGCATGCAGGGTGCCATCGGCGTGCTCAAGACCGAGCTCAACGGCCTGCGCACCGGCCGCGCCTCGGCGCATCTGCTCGACCCGATCCACGTCGACGCCTACGGTCAGAGCATGGCGCTGAACCAGCTTGCCACCGTCAGCATTCCGCAGCCCCGCATGATCAGCGTGCAGGTGTGGGACCGCTCGATGGTGAACGCGGTGGAAAAGGCGATTATGGCCGCCAATCTTGGATTGACGCCGTCCAGCGAAGGGCAGGTGATCCACCTGCGTATTCCAGAACTGAACGAGGAACGCCGCAGGGAACTCGTCAAAGTCGCGCATAAATACGCCGAAACCGCCAAGGTTGCGGTCCGCCACGTGCGGCGCGACGGTATGGACGCGCTGAAGAAGATGGAAAAGGACCACCAGATCAGCCAGGACGACCACAAGCGCATGGACGGCGAGGTGCAGAAGGCAACCGACCAGGCGATCATCGACATCGATCACATGCTGGCGACCAAGGAAAAGGAGATCATGACGGTCTAAGCCGTTTCACCATGCCGCAGAATCCGATCCCCTTATCCGCGTTCGCAATGCCACGTCATGTCGCCATCATCATGGATGGCAACGGCCGCTGGGCGTCCGCGCGTGGACTGCCGCGCGGGGAGGGGCACCGGCGCGGGGTGGAGGCGTTGCGCAAGACCGTCCGTGCCGCCGGGGAAATGGGCATCTCGTATCTCACGATCTTTTCCTTCAGCGCCGAGAACTGGTCGCGTCCGTCGTCGGAAATCCGCGATCTGATGGGGCTGCTGCGCCGCTTCATCCGTAACGACCTGGCCGAACTGCATCAGAGCCGCGTCAAGGTGCGCGTGATCGGCGAGCGTGACGATCTCGCCCCGGATATCCGGCAATTGCTGGAGGAGGCGGAAGAGCTGACAAAGGGCAACGATCGCCTCACGCTGGTCGTGGCGTTCAATTACGGCGCGCGGCAGGAGATCGCCCGCGCGGCGGCGCGGATCGCCGTCAAGATCAATGCCGGCGAAATCGAGCCATCGGCGATGACGGCCGACCTTATCGGACAGAATCTCGACGCGCCGGACCTGCCCGACCCCGACCTCATCATCCGCACCAGCGGCGAGCAGCGGCTGTCCAACTTCCTGCTGTGGCAGGCCGCCTATAGCGAACTCGTGTTCGTGCCGACCTACTGGCCCGACTTCGACCGTGCCGCGCTGGAAGGCGCGATTGCCGAATATCATCGCCGCGAGCGGCGGTTCGGCGGGCTGATCGCGCAGACCGGTTCGTAGTTGTGACTGGCATACCACCGGCAAGCGAGAAATCCACCGGAGCGTCGATCGTATCCGGCCGCAGCAATCTCATGCTGCGGATCGTGTCGTCCTTGGTGCTGGCGCCAGTCGCAATCGCGGCGGCCTATTTCGGCGGCTACGTTTTCACCGCGTTCTGGGCCATCGCTGCCGTCCTCGTATTGTGGGAGTGGGACACCCTGGTCTGCGCGCATGACCGCAACGCGGTCCTGGCGACCGGCGCGGTCACGCTCGCCGGCTCGGGTATTGCGCTTGCCTTCGACGGCGCGGGAATCGCGATCGCGTTCATCGGGCTTGGAGTGCTCGGCGTTGCGGCCCTGGCGTCCAGGGTTCGGCGAATCTGGTGTGCCGCCGGACTCGGATATGCAGCGGCGCTCCTGATCGCGCCCGTGCTGCTGCGGGGCGACGCAAGCTTCGGGTTCATTGCGATCCTGTTTCTGTTCGTCATCGTGTGGTTCACCGACATCGCCGCCTATTTCGTCGGGCGGGCCGTGGGTGGACCGAAGCTGATGCCGCGTGCGAGCCCCAACAAGACCTGGTCCGGAGCGATCGGCGGAACGATTGCGGGCGTGGTCGGCGGCGTCATTGTGGCAAGGCAGTCCGGGGTCTCGGGGCTTGCCGCCGCAGCCGCGGTTGCGTTCGTGCTCTCCGTGGTCTCGCAAGCGGGTGACCTCGCGGAATCCGCGATCAAGCGGCAATTCAGTGCGAAGGACGCGAGCCAGCTCATCCCCGGCCACGGCGGCTTGATGGACCGGCTCGACGGCTTCGTCGCCGCCGCCACAGCGGGCGCCCTGATCGGGCTGGCCCATGGCGGATTCGGTGCCCCCGCCCGAGGCCTCATGGTATGGTGAGCGATGCAAGCCGTTAGTCCGCTACCGCGTACCGAACGAAAGCCTGCGTCCGCTGTCCGCACCGTAACGGTGCTCGGCGCCACCGGTTCGGTGGGCACCAGCACCGTGGATCTGCTCAAGCGCGGCAACGGCAAATACCGCGTCGAGGCGGTGACGGCGCACAAGAACGCAGTCCAGCTCGCGCAGATCGCGCGCGACCTCAACGCGCGCCTGGCGGTCGTCGCCGATCCGTCGGCCTATCGCGAACTCAAGGACGCGCTGGCCGGAACCGGTATCGAGGCCGCGAGCGGGGAGGCCGCTTCCATCGAAGCGGCGCAGCGTCCGGCGGAATGGGTCATGGCGGCGGTCAGCGGCTCGGTCGGGCTGCGATCCACGCTCGCCGCGGCCAAACGCGGCGCGACTGTCGCGCTCGCCAACAAGGAATGCCTCGTCTGCGCCGGCGCCATGTTCATGCGCACCGCCGCGGCGTCCGGCGCGACCGTGCTGCCGGTCGATTCCGAGCACAACGCCATCTTCCAGGCGCTGACCGCGGGCCCGCGCGAGGACGTGAGCCGCATCGTCATTACCGCTTCGGGCGGTCCATTCCGCACATGGACGCGCGAACAGATGCGGGCGGCCAAGCTCGAACAGGCACTCAAACATCCAAATTGGTCGATGGGGCCGAAGATCACCATCGATTCCGCGACGATGTTCAACAAAGTCCTGGAACTGATCGAGGCGCATCACCTGTTCGCGGTCGAGCCGGCCAAGCTCGCGGTGCTGGTGCATCCGCAATCGATCATCCACGGCATGGTCGAATACCGCGACGGCTCGGTCGTGGCGCAACTCGGCTCGCCCGACATGCGCATCCCGATCGCCCATTGCCTGGCATGGCCGACGCGAATCGACGGGCCTGCGGCCAAGCTCGATCTCGCCAAGATCGGCTCGCTGACGTTCGAGGCGCCGGACCCGGACCGTTTTCCGGCGCTGGAACTCGGCCGGCGCGCGCTGGAGACCGGCGGCGCGGCTCCCACGATTCTCAATGCGGCCAACGAGGTCGCGGTCGCGGCATTTATCGGTGGACAGATAGGCTTCGGCGGCATCGCCGATCTGGTGGAGGCGACGCTTGAGGCGGCCGAACGCCGCAATGCCACGGCGGAACCGCAAGATATCGACGAGGCCCTGGCCGTTGACCATATGGCAAGGTCGTTGGCGCATGACCTCTTTCCCGAAATAGCCGCAAAGTCATTCTAGGACCCGGGCAGGGGCGTGGTCGGTCTTTGGCCGAACGTGTGGGGAACTGGTCCGAAATGGACATTTTCAGCGGTTTTGGACTTTGGGGCGCCGGTTGGACCGGCTGGGTCATCCCCTTTCTGTTCGGATTGAGCGTCGTCGTCTTCTTCCATGAGCTTGGCCATTTCCTGGTCGCGCGCTGGTGCGGCGTGCGGGTGCTGACGTTTTCTGTGGGTTTCGGCCCGGAAGTCGTCGGTTTCAACGATCGCTACGGAACCCGCTGGAAGCTGTCGTGGATTCCGCTCGGCGGCTACGTAAAGTTTTTTGGGGATGACAACGCCGCGAGCGTGCCCGACGAGACCGCCATCGCGAGCATGACCGAGGACGAGCGCCGCCAGAGCTTCTTCCATCAGCCGGTGGGACGCCGCGCGGCGATCGTGGTGGCCGGGCCGCTTGCCAACTTCATCCTGGCCATCGTGATCTTTGCCACGATTTTCGCAGTCTATGGCCGGCAGACGACCGCCGCGAGGGTCGATGCGGTGCAGCCCGATTCGGCCGCCGCAGCCGCGGGCATGCGGGCCGGGGATGTCGTTGTCGCCATCGATGGCCGCCCGATCGAAAGCTTCTCGGAAATGCAGCGCATCGTCAGCGCCAAAGCCGGGCGCACGCTGTCTTTCCAGATCGACCGCGGCGGCGCGCCGGTCACGCTGACCGCCACGCCCGCGCTCAAGCAGGGCAAGGACAGCTTCGGCAACAACTTCTGCCACGCGGTTCTGGGTGTCAGCCGCTCGATGACGCCGACCGAGGTGAAGACTGAATACGTCAATCCCGCCCGCGCAGCTTGGCTCGGCGTGAAGGAGACCTGGTTCATCATCGATCGCACCTTCTCCTATATCGGCGGTCTTTTCGCCGGCACCGAATGCGCCGATCAGCTCGGCGGGCCGATCCGGATCGCTCAAATTTCCGGGCAGGTCGCCACCTTAGGCTTCATGCCGGTTCTGCACCTGGCGGCGATGCTTTCCGTGTCGATCGGGCTCCTGAACCTGTTTCCGGTCCCCTTGCTCGATGGTGGTCACCTTATGTTCTACGCAGTCGAGGCCGTCCGGGGCCGTCCGCTATCCATGCGGGCCCAGGAAATAGGGTTTCGCATCGGTTTCGCGATTGTTGTGATGTTGATGATATTTACAGTCTTTAATGACACCATTCAGTTGCTGCCCCGCCTTTGGGCCTCGTAGGCCGGGTTTTGCGGGGCAATTTCCCGAAGGGACGGGAAGATGCGCCGTTTCGCTGGGTTGCAGAGTGGGAAAAAGCCTGTAGAAACATGGTACTGAGTACATTCCGCGATACCGCCGATCAGTCGGGTAAAAGGGTCGAAAAGGGCGCGTTGCTGATGAATTTGTGGGTGCGGCAGCTTCGGGATCTTTGCCTGGTCGGCATGGTCCTGGCCGGGATCGCTTTCTGCACCGCAATAGGCGCGGTCGCGACGGCCAGCTATGCCGTGGCGCAATCCAACGCGATCGTCGTCGAAGGCAACCGGCGGGTGGAGGCGGACACCATCCGCTCCTACTTCCGCACCAATCCCGGCGAACGCCTCGACGGCTACAAGATCGACCAGGCACTGAAGGCGCTCTACGCCACCGGGCTGTTCCAGGACGTCCGCATCGATCAGTCCGGCCCCCGGCTGATCGTGAGAGTGATCGAAAATCCGGTGATCAACCGGGTCGCGTTCGAGGGCAACAAGAAGCTCAACGACGACCAGCTCGGCGCCGAGGTGCAATCCAAGGTGCGCGGCACGCTGTCGCGTCCCACGGTGCAATCCGACGTGCAGCGCATCGTCGACGTCTACCGGCGCAACGGCCGGTTCGACGCCCGCGTCGAGCCGAAGATCATCGAGCTTCCGAACAATCGCGTCGATCTCGTGTTCGAGATCAAGGAAGGCGAAAAGACCGGCGTCAAGAAGATCAACTTCGTCGGCAACAAAGCCTATGGCGACCAGCGGCTGAAGGACGAGATCAAGACGTCCGAAACGACCTGGTTCGCGCTGCTGGCGTTCCTGCAGACGGCCGACATCTATGACGGCGACCGCATCGAAGCCGACCGCGACCTGCTCCGCCGCTTCTATCTCAGGCACGGATATGCGGATGTGCGCGTGGTTTCGGCGGTCTCGGTCTACGATCCGGAGAAGAAGGGCTTCATCGTCACCTTCACCATCGATGAAGGGGCGCGCTACAAGTTCGGCAAGGTCGAGATCAAGTCGAACGTGGCCATGGTGGAACCGACTACCTTGTACGGCCGCCTCAAGGCCGGTGCGGGCGCCGTCTACAACGCCGAAGCCGTCGAAAAGTCGGTCGAGAACATGGCGATCGAAGTCGCCCGGCGCGGCTATCCGTTTGCCATCGTGCGCCCCAATGGCGATCGCGACCAGACGAACCACGTCATCAACGTCACCTTCACCATCGACGAGGGTCCGCGCGTCTACATCGAACGGATCAATGTCCGCGGCAACACCCGCACGCGCGACTATGTCATCCGGCGCGAATTCGATATCGGCGAGGGCGATGCCTACAATCGCGCGCTCATCGATCGCGCCGAACGGCGCCTGAAGAACCTCAACTACTTCAAGCTGGTCAAGATCACCAACGAGCCGGGATCGGCGCCCGATCGTATCGTGCTCAATGTCGACATCGAGGAAACGCCGACCGGCGAGTTCTCGATCGCCGGCGGCTTCTCGACCGCGAGCGGCTGGATGGCGGAACTCAGCGTGACCGAGCGCAACGTGCTCGGCACAGGCCAGTACGCCAGATTTGCGGTGCAATACGGCCAATACGCCCGCGGCTTCGACCTCTCGTTCGCCGAGCCTTACTTCATGGGATACCGCCTGGGCGTGGGCGTCGACCTCTATTACAAGGATGCCCTGGCCACGGATTATGTCTCCTATTCCAGCCAGACTGTCGGCATGGGACTGCGCGCCGGGTTCGGCTTGAGCGAAGAGCTTTCGTTCCAGGCTCGCTACTCGATCTACCGGCAGGAAATTACCCTGCCACTTCAGTTCAACGACTGTCAGTTCTCGAATGCTGCCTTGATCAAGGGCGGGGCCGGCGTGGCGCCCGGCGATGCGTGCTACAGGAACGGCGAAGCCTCGCTTGCGGTCCGCAGGGAGCTGGCGGCGGGCGGCGTTCTGGTGTCGATGCCCGGATACACGCTGGCCTACAACACCCTCGACAACAACCGAAACCCGACCGCGGGCATTTACGCCGAGTTCAAACAGGACTTTGCCGGCGTGGGCGGCGACATCAATTTCATTCGCTCGACGTTCGATACTCGCAGCTACTACGAGGTGTTTTCCGACGTCGTTGCGGTCCTGCGCCTGCAGGGCGGCCACCTCGGCGCCTGGGGCAGCAAAGACCTCCGCATGCTCGATCATTTCCAAAAAGGCCCGGACTTGGTCCGTGGCTTTGCGCCGTCCGGACTTGGGCCGCGCGACCTGACGTCCGGCGGAAACCGGGATTCGCTCGGCGGCACGATGTATTGGGGCGCCAGCATCGAGGCTCAGACGCCGTTCTACTTCCTGCCCAAGGACGCCGGCATCAAGGGCGCGATATTCGCCGACGCCGGATCGCTCTGGGACTATCGGGGGCCGACCACCTGGGACGTGACGGGTGAAACGTTGACGCCCGCTGTGGATACGGGAGCAATCCGGGCCTCCGTTGGCGTCGGTATTCTCTGGGCCTCACCGTTCGGTCCGCTGCGCTTCGATTATTCCTTCCCGATCGCCAAGCAGGGCTACGACAATATCCAGCAGTTCCGCTTCGGCGGCGGGACGAAGTTCTGAGCGCGGAGACGCCGCGTGAATTCCGTTTTGGCATGACCGGCGATTGCTGCATCGGGCGGGCAATACGGGACGCAATGGGTCGCCATGTCTCCGCCGGGCGCTGCACAATGCGCCGGGGCGCGGCGCGTTGGGACCGGGCCACGGGGGAGGCAAGAGATGAGCGGCGAGACGCTTGAGGCCATAGGCATTCACGAAATTCTCGCCGCGCTTCCTCACCGCTATCCCTTTTTGATGGTCGACCGCATCATCGAGATTCGCGGTGACGAGAGCGGCATCGGCATCAAGAACGTTACCGCCAACGAACCGCATTTCGTCGGTCACTTTCCCAACAATCCGGTGATGCCGGGCGTCCTGGTGCTGGAGGGCATGGCGCAGACCGCTGGCGCGCTCTGCATCCGCTCGCTGCCCGGCGACCTGAGCCCGCCGCTCGTCTATTTCCTGACGATCGACAAGGCCAAGTTTCGCAAACCGGTGCTGCCGGGAGACGTGTTGGAATACCACCTGACCCGATTGAAGCGGCGAAAGCACATGTGGTGGTTCCGCGGCGAAGCCAAGGTGCGCGGCGAGATCGTGGCCGAAGCGCAGCTCGGCGCGATGATCGCAAAGGAGTGAACTTGCCGCGGATTGACCCCTCATCGCGTGTCGCCGACGGCGCCCGAGTGGCGGACGACGTAGAGATCGGCCCGTTCTGCACCGTCGGGCCAGGCGTCGAATTGCGCGCCGGCGTGCGGCTTCTGTCGCACGTCAATCTGACGGGCGTGACCACGATCGGCGAGCAGACGGTGGTCTATCCCTTCGCTTCGCTCGGCACCCCGCCGCAGTCCACCGGATATCGGGGTGGCGCCACCCGATTGACTGTGGGGCGCAACTGCCAGATCCGCGAAGGTGTGACGATCAGCACCGGCACCGAGGACCACGGCCAGGTCACCACGCTCGGCGACCGCTGCTTCCTGATGGCGAACACGCATATCGGGCACGACTGCCACGTCGGCAACGACGTCACCATGGCCAACGGCGCGATCATCGCCGGTCATGTTGTGATCGCCAATCATGTGTTCATCGGCGGCAACACCGCGATCCACCAGTTCGTTCGCGTCGGCGAGGGCGCGATGCTGGGCGGGATGAGCGGAGTCATCCACGATGTCATCCCGTTCGGATTTGCGTTCGGGCCGCGCGCGATCCTGGTCGGGCTCAATATGGTCGGCCTCAAGCGACGTAAATTCAGCCGCGAGGACCTCCATCGTATCCGGCGCGCGTATAACATGTTGTTTTTCGGCTCAGATACCTTCGTCACGCGCATGCAGCGCATGGGCGCGGAATTTGCCGACGATCCGGTGATCGGGAAAATCGTCTCGTTTATCCGCGAAAGCGGCAAGCAACCGCTGATGATGCCTGCGGCCGGCCGCAGCACGGCAGATTCCGACGCCGCCTCCTGAGCAGGGTGCCATGAGCGAGCGGATGCCAGACGCATCGAACGGCCAGACCGCCCTCGCCATCATCTGCGGCGGCGGCACCCTGCCGTTTGCGTTGGCCGACGCGGCCATCCGCCGGGGCCGCCGTGTCGTGCTGTTTGCGTTGCGCGGATGGGCGGATCCGCAACGGGTTGCCGCCTATCCGCATCACTGGACCTGGATGGGACAATTCGGCCGCTTCATGCGGATCGCGTCCGCGGAGGGCTGCCGCGACGTCGCCTTCATCGGATCGGTGGCGCGGCCTTCGCTCCGGCAGATCCGGCCGGATTGGCACGTGCTGCGGCTCATGCCCCAGATCGTCCAGCTTTTCCGGGGCGGCGACGACCATCTGCAGTCGGGCATCGGCCGGTTGTTCGAGCAGCACGGCTTTCGCCTGCTCGGTCCGAAGGACATCGCTCCCGAACTCGTCATGCCGCTTGGCCCGATCGGCGCCCTTGCGCCGGGCGAGCGCGACCGTGCCGACATTGCACGCGGACTGGCCCTGCTCAACGCCACGAGTCCCTTCGACATCGGTCAGGCGGTGGTCGTTGCCGACAATCATGTGCTGGCGGTCGAAGGGCCGGAAGGCACCGATCAGGCGCTGGCGCGGGTGGCGGAGTTGCGCCGCAACGGCCGTATCCAGACGGCCACGGGCGCGGGCGTTCTGGTCAAGGCTGCGAAAGTGGGACAGGACCATCGCATCGACCTGCCGGTGATCGGCCCGTCGACCATCGACGCGGCGGCGGCGGCGGGACTGGCTGGCGTCGCGGTCGTTGCCGGCACGACCATCGTGGCCGAACCGGAACGCATCGCCACCGCCGCCGATCGCGCCAGGATTTTCGTCGTCGGCGTCGATGCCGGCGGGACCGGCCAATGACCGCCATGCAATCCAGCGGCGCGTCCGGCGAACGGGAAATCTTTTTGATTGCCGTGGAGGAATCCGGAGACCGGCTCGGCGCCGCACTGATGCGGGCGCTTCGGCAGCGCTCCGCCGAACCGCTCCGCTTCTCCGGCGTCGGCGGGCACCAGATGACGGGGGCGGGCCTCGACACCCTGTTGCCGGTGGACGACTTCTCCATCATCGGCTTCACCGCCATCCCCGCGCGGCTGCCGCGCATCATCAGCCACATGATCACGACCGTCCGCGCGGTGCTGGCGCGGCGGCCCCACGCGCTCGTCATCATCGACAGCCCGGGCTACACGCTGCGGGTCGCGCGCTTCGTGCGCTGGTTCGATCCCTCGATCCCGATTATCGATTACGTCTCACCCTCGGTCTGGGCCTGGCGGGCGGGCCGCGCCCGCTCGATGCGCCGCTCCATCGATCATGCGCTGGCACTGCTGCCGTTCGAGCCCGGCGTGCACCGCGAACTCGGCGGACCGCCCTGCACCTATGTCGGCCATCCGCTGATCGAGGAAGCGGCGAAGCTGCGCCCGGACGCGACCGAAGCGCAACGCAGGCTCGCCGATCCGCCGGTCGTGCTGGCCATGCCGGGCAGCCGCAGCGGCGAAGTGACAAAGCTCGCCGATATCTTCGGCGAGACCCTTGCTCGCGTTAGCAAGCGCGTCGGTCCGATCGAGGTCGTGGTGCCGACCGTTCCGCATCTGCTGGCGCAAGTGACGAAAGCCACCTCCGACTGGGCGATCAAGCCGCGCATCGTCGTCGAACTGGCCGACAAGCAGGCGGCACTCCGCATCGCGCGGGCGGCTCTCGCCAAGTCCGGCACGACGACGCTGGAGCTTGCTGTCGCCGGCGTGCCGATGGTAGCCACCTACAAGGTGTCGCCGCTCGAAGCGGTGGTGATCAAGCGGCTGGTGCGCGTGCCGTCGTATATCCTGGCCAATCTGGTGATCGGCGAGAACGTCGTGCCGGAGCTGGTGCAGGACGACTGCACGCCCGAGAAGCTCGCGGACGCGCTCGCCCCGTTGATCGGCGACAGCCCGCAGCGGCGGCAACAGGTGGAGGCCTTCGCCTCCCTCGATGCCATCATGGAGATCGGTTCGCGCACGCCCGCCGCGCGCGCCGCCGACATCGTGCTGGGACTGCTCCGGCGCCCTGATACCGGCTCCGGCATCCCCTTGGCCCCACGGCCCGCAAACCGCTAGGCTTCCGCCCAACGAGAATCGTGACGGGCGGGGATGGCGCAATGACCGAATTTCGGCAATGGCAACGTGCTGCGACCTTGTGGCTTGTGGCAGCCGCGACGATCGCAACCGTGGAGCAGGCACAATCGCAATCCTGGCCGTCGCGGCCGGTGAAGGTCATCATGGCGACGGCTGCCGGCAGCGCCCCCGACGTGATCGCGCGCATCGTCACCGATCGCCTCTCGCAAATGTGGGGTCAGCAGATCCTGATCCTCAACCGTCCCGGCGCGGGCGGTCTCATCGCGCTCCAGGCGCTGGCAAGCTCGGAGCGCGACGGCCACACTCTCTACCTGCCCAGTTCCTCGTCGCTGGTGGTGCTGCCGGAAACCAACACCAAGCTGCCCCTCGATCTGCAGCGCGATCTGGTGCCGATCGGGCTTGTCGGCGAGCAGCCGTTCCTGATCGTCGCCGGCAACTCGGTCGGGGTCAGCACGCTGCCGGAGCTGATCGCTCGCGCCAAAGCCAGGCCCGGCGAACTGACCTACGCCGCCAATTTCCGCGGCTCGCTGCCGAACATGACCGGCGAATGGTTTCGCACCCGCGCCGGCATCGAGATGACCTTCGTCCCCTATCCGGGCGCGCCGCAGGGATTGCAAGACGTCATGGGCGGGCGGATTTCCGCGATGGTGGAGGGCCTCGCGGTCTTTGTCGGGCCGATGGCGTCGAACTCGGTCAAACCGCTCGCGATCACCTCGCCCAAGCGGCTGCCTAACTATCCGAACCTTCCGACCGTTGCCGAAACCGTCCCGGGCTTCGATTCGCGGGGCTGGTTCGTGTTCCTCGGTCCGGCCGGCACGCCCGACGACGTGGTGCGCAAAATCAATGGAGACCTGCGCAAGGTACTCGATCAGCCCGAGGTCCAGCAGCGGTTCGAGACGCTGGCCACTTACGTCCGCCACCTGTCGCCCGAGGAAACCGGGAAATTCATCCGCGACGAGCAGGCAGCGTGGCGGCCGGTGGTCAAACAGGTCGGCGTCACCACCCCGTAGCTCGGGCAAACGAAAAAGGGCGCCGCAGGGCGCCCCTTTCGCCGCCTGGAATCGAGTCCGCCTACTTCCGGCGCGAGATCGGAATGTAGTCGCGTTTCGTCGCGCCAGTGTAGAGCTGGCGCGGCCGTCCGATGCGCTGGGTCGGATCCTCGATCATCTCCTTCCACTGGGCGATCCAGCCCACGGCGCGCGCGACCGCGAACAGCACGGTGAACATGCTGGTGGGGAAGCCCATCGCCTTGAGCGTGATGCCGGAATAGAAGTCGACATTCGGGTAGAGCTTCTTCTCGATGAAATATTCGTCGTTCAGCGCGATGCGCTCGAGCTCCATCGCCACCTGGAGCTGCGGGTCGTCGCGATGGCCGAGCTCGCTCAACACCTCATGCGCGGTCTTCTGCATGATCTTGGCGCGGGGGTCGTAGTTCTTGTAGACGCGATGGCCGAAGCCCATCAGGCGGAAGCTGTCCTTCGGATCCTTCGATCGCTTGATGAATTCCGGGATACGGTCGACGGTGCCGATCTCGCTGATCATCTTGAGCGCCGCCTCGTTGGCGCCGCCGTGGGCAGGCCCCCAGAGCGCGGCGATGCCGGCCGCGATGCAAGCGAATGGATTGGCGCCGGTCGAGCCCGCGAGCCGCACGGTTGAGGTCGACGCATTCTGCTCGTGATCGGCATGCAGGATGAAGATGCGGTCCATCGCCCGCGCCAGCACCGGGTTGGCCTTGTATTCCTCGGCCGGCACGGCAAAGCACATCCGCAGGAAATTCGTGGCGTAGTCGAGATCGTTCTTCGGATAAACGAACGGCTGCCCGACCGTGTATTTGTACGCCATCGCCGCCAGCGTCGGCATCTTGGCAATCATGCGGATCGAGGCGATCATGCGCTGGGTCGGATCGGAGATATCGGTGGAGTCGTGATAGAAGGCCGACAGCGCGCCGACCGAGCCGGTCATCACCGCCATCGGGTGCGCATCGCGCCGGAAGCCCTGCAGGAACCGGCTCATCTGCTCATGCACCATCGTATGGCGCGTGACGCGGTAGTCGAAATCGGCCTTCTGCTGCGAGGTCGGCATTTCGCCGTACAGCAGCAGGTAGCAGGTCTCGAGGAAATCGCCGTGCTCGGCCAGTTGCTCGATCGGCACGCCGCGGTAGAGCAGCACGCCCTCGTCGCCATCGATGTAGGTGATCTTGGACTCGCAGCTTCCGGTCGAGGTGAAGCCCGGGTCGTAGGTGAACATCCCGGTCTGGGCGTAGAGCTTGCCGATGTCGATCACCTCTGGCCCGATCGAGCCCCCGTAGATCGGGAACGAGTAATCCTTGTCGCCGACCGTCAGCTTGGCCGTCTTCGTATTGGTGCCGGACTTCGCGGCCATGATCGACCCCTCGGATGCCGTCGCCCCCCGCAACCTGACGGTGGACAGCTCATGCTGGTGCGCGGGCGGAGACCGCGTGAAACCCCAGCTAAATTGGGTATCTCATCCCGTTGTGCACTGCAAGGTGGGCGTCCAAACGACCGGCTCGTTCAGGCTGCGGCGGCCTGATCGCGCAGACGCGCCAGGCTTTCCTGGCGGCCCAGAACGACCAGGACATTGAATATGCCGGGGGAGGTGATCCGCCCGGTCAGAGCTGCCCGCAATGGCTGTGCCACCGCGCCGAGCTTGGCGCCCTTGCGCTCAGCATAGCCGCGCACGGCCTGTTCGGTCGCCTCGGCGTTCCAGGGCTCGACCGCTTCCAGATCCGGCAGGACCTCGCGCAGCAGCGCCCTGGCCTCCGGCGTCAGCAGCGCCGCCGCCTTGTCGTCCAGCGTCAGCGGCCGCGGGGCCCAGATGAAACTTGCGGCATCCACCAGATCGACCAGCGTCTTGGCCCGCTCCTTGAGTTCGGGCATGGCCGCCATGACCTGCTCGCGGACCGTAGGCGTGAGCTTTGACGCGATATCGGCGCCCTGAGGCACGTGCGGCAAAAGCCCGTCGATGGCCGCCAGCAAGTCGCGGTCGGGGCTCGATCGCATGTAGTGGCCGTTGAGACTTTCGAGCTTCGCGAAATCGAAGCGTGCCGGCGAACGGCCAATGGCGGCCAGGTCGAAGGCCGCGATCATCTCCTCGGTGGAGAAGATTTCCTGGTCGCCGTGGCTCCAGCCGAGCCGCACCAGATAATTGCGCATCGCCTGCGGCAGGTAGCCCATGGCCCGGTAGGCATCGACGCCAAGCGCGCCGTGGCGCTTGGAAAGCTTGGACCCGTCCGGGCCGTGGATCAGCGGGATGTGCGACATCACCGGCACGGTCCAGCCGAGCGCCTGGTAGATCTGGGTCTGCCGCGCGGCATTGTTGAGATGATCGTCGCCGCGGATGATGTGGGTGACGCCCATGTCGTGGTCGTCCACCACCACCGCCAGCATGTAGGTCGGATTGCCGTCGGAGCGCAGCAGCACGAAATCGTCGAGGTTCTCGTTCTGCCAGGTGACGCGGCCCTGGACCTGGTCCTCGACCACGGTCTCGCCGGTCAACGGCGCCTTCAGGCGAATCGCGGGCTTCACGCCGCGCGGCGCGTCGGCCGGGTCGCGGTCGCGCCAGCGGCCATCGTAGAGCCTCGTCTTGCCCTCGGCGCGGGCCTTCTCGCGCATCTCGGTAAGCTCTTGCGGCGAGGCGTAGCAGCGATAGGCGTTGCCCGAAGCCAGCATCTGCTCGGCCACCTCGCGGTGGCGTTCGACGCGCGAGAACTGGTAGACCGTGTCGCCATCCCAATCGAGGCCCAGCCAGGACAGGCCGTCGAGGATCGCGGCGATCGCCGGCTCTGTGGACCGCTCGCGGTCGGTGTCCTCGATCCGCAGCAGCATCTTGCCGCCGCGCGCCCGTGCATAAAGCCAGTTGAACAACGCAGTGCGGCCCCCGCCGATGTGCAGGAAGCCGGTGGGCGAGGGCGCGAATCGCGTAACGACGGTGTCGGTCATAATGGATGAAGCGGGAATGCCCGGACGGCGCTCAATGTTCCGCACCCTGTAGCACAAAACACATCATACATCTCTCCGATCCGCCCTTGGCGTGCAGGCGTGGATTTGGCACAAGGCGGGATCGCACGAAGCGGCTCATGTGGACAATCAAGCATGGCAACCGGAGAGGCTATAGCAGAAGGCGGGCGCGACTTCATTCGCGACATCGTCGCGGCCGATCTCGACGCCAAGCGCCATTCGACCGTGGTGACGCGCTTTCCGCCCGAGCCCAACGGCTACCTGCACATCGGCCACGCCAAGTCGATCTGCCTCAACTTCGGCATCGCCGAGGAGTTCGGCGGGCGCTGCCACCTGCGTTTCGACGACACCAACCCGACCCGGGAGGAGCAGGAATACATCGATGCCATCGAGGCCGACGTGCGCTGGCTCGGCTTCGACTGGGGCAGGAACCTGTTCCACGCCTCCGACTATTTCGAGCGGCTCTACGAATGGGCCGAACTGCTGATTGAGGCCGGCAAGGCCTATGTCGACGACCAGTCGCCGGACGCGATGCGGATCGCGCGGGGCACACTGACCGAGCCCGGCAAGAACAGCCCGTTCCGCGGCCGCACGGTGGAGGAAAACCTTGCCCTATTCCGCCGCATGAGGGCCGGAGAGTTCGAGAACGGCGCGCGGGTGCTGCGCGCCAAGATCGACATGGCCTCGGGCAACATCAATCTGCGCGACCCGGTGCTCTATCGCATCCTCAAGGCGCCACATCCGCGCACCGGAACCACCTGGTCGATCTACCCGAGCTACGATTACGCCCACGGCCAGTCCGACGCGATCGAGGGCATCACCCACTCGATCTGCACGCTGGAGTTCGAGGATCACCGGCCGCTCTATGACTGGTTTCTTGCCAACCTCCCGGTGCCGTCGAAGCCGCGCCAGTACGAGTTTGCCCGCCTCAACATCACCTACACCGTGCTGTCGAAGCGCGTGCTGACCACGCTCGTGCGCGACGGCCATGTCAAAGGCTGGGACGACCCGCGGATGCCGACGCTGGCCGGGCTCCGCCGCCGCGGCGTGCCGCCGGGCGCGATCCGCGATTTCGTCAAGCGGATCGGCGTCGCCAAGGCCAACAGCGTGGTCGATGCCAACGTGCTCGACTTCTCGATCCGCGAAGCGCTGAACAAGACCGCGCTGCGGCGGATGGCGGTGCTGCGCCCGCTCAAGGTGGTGATCGAGAATTATCCGGAAGGCCCGGGCGAGGAGCTCGACGCTGTCAACCACCCCGACAATCCCGAGGCTGGCTCCCGCAAGATCAAATTCGGCCGCGAGATCTACATCGAGCGCGAAGACTTCATGGAAGTTCCGCCGAAAAAATTCTTCCGGCTGTCGCCGGGGATGGAGGTGCGGCTGCGCTACGCCTATTTCATCACCTGCCGGGAGGCGGTGAAGAACGCGGCCGGCGAGGTGGTGGAATTGCGCTGCACCTACGATCCGGCGACGCGGGGCGGCAACGCGCCTGACGGCCGCAAGGTCAAGGCGACCATTCACTGGGTATCGGCCGCGGATTCCAGGCCTGCCGAAGTGCGCATCTACAACCCGCTGTTCTCAAAGCCCGATCCGACCGGCGGCGAAGGCTTCACTGACGATCTCAATCCGCAGTCGCTGGAGGTCATGAGGGACGCCCGGGTCGAGCCTATCCTGGCATCCGGGAGCAATTCCCCTGACCCGGTGCAGTTCGAGCGGCAGGGCTATTTCGTGCACGACCCGGAATCGACGTCCGACCGCCCGGTGTTCAATCGCACCGTCGGATTGCGTGATACATTCGCCAAGGAGGTCGGCGGCAAAAGCTGACCTGGTTAAGCGCGCGCGGGGGCGTTGCGCATGGCGGATTGGGGCACAGGCCGCGGCGGCAGCCGTGGCCGGGTCGGAACGTGGGACGCCGCGAGGCGGCGTGCCCGTGCGCTGGCATGGCCGGGCGGACTTGCCATTTTCGGCCAGGCCGCCGCCGACCGTTTCCGCAACTGGGCCATCGCCGACACCGGCCCGGGACGGCTGCTGCCCTGGCTGCCTGTCGCTTTCGGGCTCGGCATCGCACTCTACT
Source organism: Rhodoplanes serenus (assembly GCA_945861855.1). Taxonomy (GTDB): domain Bacteria; phylum Pseudomonadota; class Alphaproteobacteria; order Rhizobiales; family Xanthobacteraceae; genus Z2-YC6860. The sequence goes on along the minus strand of CAMAWG010000032.1, from coordinate 2,524 downwards.
TTACCGCCGAACGCGAGCCCGCCTGGTGGGCGGGTTCGGGTCTGGCGTTGTTCTGCTGCACCATCGCCGTGGCCGTGCGAAGGCGGCCGATCGCGTTCCCCATTGCGCTCGCATTCACTGCTGTCGCTGCGGGCTTCGCTGTCGCGACGCTGAAGACCGCCCGGGTGGCGCATCCGGTCCTGGCGAGGCCTGCCGGCAATGTTGCCATCGCGGGCTTCGTCGAGGTGCGCGAGGAGCGCGAACGCACCGACCGCGTGGTTGTGCGTGCACTGTCGTTCGAAGGCAATCGGCTGGAACAGAAGCCCGACCGGGTGCGCGTTTCGGTCAAGAAGGGCACGGCGCCGCCGGTCGGCTCCTATGTGACGTTCCGCGCGCGTCTCAACCCGCCGCTCGAACCTTTGCGCCCCGGCGGCTACGACTTCGCCCGCGACCTGTATTTCCAGGGTATCGGGGCAACCGGCTTCGTGCTGGGCCAGATCCGCACGGCGGAGCCGCCGTCGCCGCCGGGTCTTTGGCTGAAATACGCAGCCGCGTTGCAGGGCCTGCGCGACGGCATCGATGCGCGCATCCGCGCGGTCGTGCCAGGCGACAAGGGCGCCATCGCGTCGGCGCTGATTACGGGCAAACGCGATGCGATCTCGGCGCCGGTCAACGACGCCATGTATGTCTCAAGCCTCGCCCACGTGCTGTCGATCTCCGGCTATCAGATACGTTTCGTGAGCAGGGGCGTTCACGAACGATCAAGGGCTTGATTTATCCACATAATTTCTGATTCGCCACGTGTTGAAAGGGCCGTGAGCCATCACGAAGTAGCGTTATGCCGCTTCCCATGTGGTTACCAGCCGTCGTTGCGTGTGCGTTCCTGCTTCCCAGCCTTGGAGGATGCACATGGAATTGACTACCGAAACGATCGCTGCTCTTACCTTGCCGGCCGGCAAGTCCGACTTAATTCACTTTGACGATGCCCTCCCGGGCTTCGGCATTCGGCTCAGGGCGGGCGGCAAACGGGCATGGATCGTCCAATATCGCGCGCGCGGGCGCCAGCGGCGAGAAACGCTCGGCGACGCCCGGAGCGTCACCCTAAAGGCAGCACGGACCGCGGCGCAGAAGCGCTTCGCCCAGATCGCACTCGGCGGCGATCCGCAGGGCGACAAGGCAGAAGCCAGGGCCCGGGCCGCGGTAACATTGGGGCCGCTCGCCGATCGCTATCTTGAACTCAAGAGGCCTGTGGTGCGGGCCAACACCTACGTGGCCGACCATCGGTACTTGACCGGCTATTGGAAGCCTCTCCGCAACCTGCCCATCGATACGGTCAACCGGAGGCTGGTGGCAGCTCGGCTCAACGAAATTACAGTCGACCATGGGGTCACGGCCGCGGCCCGAGCCCGACAATCCCTCAGCGCGTTTTTCGGTTGGGCAATCTGTGAAGGGCTCGCCAGCGAGAATCCGGTGATCGGCACGAATAACCCCGGCGCCAGGCTAAAGGCGCGGGACCGGGTGCTGACTGAGGCCGAGCTTCGGGCAATTTGGAGCGCTTGTCGGGATGACGACTTCGGCCGGATCGTGCGGCTGCTGATGCTGACCGCGGCGAGGCGAGATGAAATCGGTGGGCTCCGTTGGAGCGAGGTCGACCTGGACAGGAGCACGCTGCATATCCCGGGCGAGCGGACGAAAAATCACCATCCACTGCAACTCACCCTGCCGCCTGTTGCAATTTCGATCCTCAAATCTGCTTCGTGGAAGGAAGGGCGCGACCTCATTTTCGGCGGCAACGGCGGCCCGTTCAGCGCGTGGTCATACTCGACGCTAAATTTGGGTGCTCGCATCGCGGCAAGGGAGGACGGGCCGATTGCGGCGTGGCGCCTCCACGACATCCGGAGAACCGTCGCGACGGGCATGGCCGAGCTCGGCGTGCAGCCGCACATCATCGAGACATTGATAAATCACCGGAGCGGCCACAAGGCGGGCGTCGCAGGCGTTTACAATCGCGCCGGCTACGCATTGGAGGCAAAGCGCGCGCTTGCTATGTGGGCAGATCATTTGCTTGCAACCGTTCAAGGGGCCCAAAGGAAAATCATCCCTTTGGGATCAGCCGCGGCCTAGCGCATGTCGTCGCGTCGCCAAGCCCGACACTATAATTATAGTGCTATCCGGCGCCTGAAACGGTCACATCGCCGGTTTGCGTGTTGATCCGCATTGAATTGGCATTCTCAATCGCAAGTACGGTGAGGCCGCAGACGACCTGCGATGAGTCCGATGATTACCTCCTGGGAGGTTAGGTCATACGCATTTGTCGCTTGGACACAGCCGAACGCAAAGAAGGATAGGCTAACCGCAACAGTTACGGCGCGGTCATCCGACGCACTCCGCTCAAAGTCCGCTTTTGTGAAGGTTTTCGGATGCCGGCCCGTGACGGACGGCGCGACGATCTCCGCGGCTTGTGGCCAGCGTTCGAAAACCTCCAAAGGAGGAAATCGCGGGAAGGATACTGAGGCGTTGCGGCGCGCTCTATGGCGATTTGGCT
>CAMAWG010000031.1 GCA_945861855.1 Rhodoplanes serenus | reverse complement strand
CCAGATCAACATGCGCAAGGTCGATGGCTGGCAGACGCTCGCCACAAAGCCAATCGATCAGCCAATTGACCTTGCCGCCTGAAACTGTACCTTCATGTTACCGGAGAGCGCGCCACACCGAATTCCAACCACTCCCGCTACGGCACCCGGGGCAAATCACATGCGCGACACGTCAAGTTCCGAGCCGCGGCCCCAACAGTTTTGACAGCGCAGATGTTGACAGAGACAGAGGCTGTGTTGACAAGGGGGTAGAATTCTCCAAAATGAATATTCTAAAGTGATAGCGGCAATCGGTGCGGTTTCTTGCTCTCGCTGCTGGGCGCGTTTGACAGGGCGTATCACGACCTCGGCTGCGAGAGTGTAGAGCCGTTGTGGGGGAGTTCATGTCGAGTTTGAAACGAGTGCTATCGGTTGTTGCCCTCCTGGCGATGGTCGTTGCGGGCAGTGGCCTGTCGGCATCTGCGGCACCTTTCAATCAAGGTGAGGCGAAATGCTTCGATTGCCACAAGGCCGAAGACACGGTCTGGAAGGCAACCAAGCATGCGACGTCCTTCCGCGAGATTCATCGCAAGCCGGAGGTGAAAAACATCATCACCGCCGCCGGTGGCGATGCGAACATGCGCCGCAACGAGGTTTGCACCGCGTGCCACTTCACGATGGTGCAGGCGAATGCCAGCGCGCGGCCGGCGGCGACGACTGGCCCCTCCTGCGAAAGCTGCCACGGCGCGTCATCGGACTGGATGGCGCTGCATAACGATTACGGCGGCCCGACGGCGAAGCGCGAAACCGAGACTCCGGCCAACAAGGCCCAGCGCAAGCAGAAGAGCATCGCGGCCGGCATGATCCGGCCCGACATGCTTTACGACATCGCGGGCAACTGCCTGTCCTGTCATGGACTGGCGCGGCCGGGAATTGCGCCGGAGACGATCGCGAAGATGATCGACGCCGGTCACGCCGCAGGAAGCTCCTTCGAGCTGGTGCGGTATCTCGAAGGCACTGTCCGGCATCGTTTCTATCCGCCGGACGTGACCAAGAACTCGGAGATGACTCCGGCCGAGAAGGCGCGGATGTTCGTCACCGGCCACGCCGCCGCGCTCGTCAACGGGGCGTCGGTCGCGGGCAAGGTGAACAACGCGAAGTACGAGGAGACACGAAAGAAGATCGAGACCAGCGCACGCGCGGCACTCGACGCGATCAAGGGCCAGGTGCCCGAAGCGGCGGCCCTGCTAGCGGAGCCGACGGATGCCAACGCGCGCAAACTGGTCGATGCGATCTCCGGCAAGGATCTGACCGCGCAGGTTGGCGCGCTTCTGCCAGCGAAAGGCACCTACAAGTAAGTGGACGTTCGGAAGGGTAGATTGCAATGAACGTCCACGCTCCGACGATGGTGCGGCCCCATCGGTGGGACGTGCCGTTCGATTCGGACATGTCGGACGCCGATGTCGATGCGCTCATGGCGACCCCCGTGGTCGCCAGTGTCCGCGCCGAAGAGTTCCCCGCCCACATCCCCCTGCGCGGCATCCTGCGGAACGATGCGCGGATCGTCTCGTTCCAGCCCGGCGATATCGTCTGCCGCGAGGGCGACTACGGGAACTCGGCGTTCCTTGTGCTGTCCGGCGCCGTTCGCGTGGTGCTGGCGCCGAGCCTGCCGCGCAAGCTGCTCGGGCGCCAGGAGGTGCATAAGAAGGGCTTCTTCGAGTCGCTGACCCAGTTGTTCACCAATTCGCGGATCCCGGAGGTGCGGGATACCGAGCGCTATCGCAACATCCGTGCCCAGTCGCGCGGCGCCTCGGGCGCCGAGACGCACATCTTTATCCAGGACGTGCCGGCCGTTCTCGACCAGCACCGCACGGTCACGCTGCCCATCGGCCAGATCTTCGGCGAACTGGCGGCGCTCGGCCGAGTTCCGCGATCGGCCACGGTCTTCGCGGAGACCGAGACGCGCCTGCTCGAAATCCGCTGGCAGGGGCTGCGCGAGCTGCATCGCTACGACCCGGGCTGGAAGCGCCTCATCGACGAGAACTACCGGCGCAACGCGCTGCACGGGGTGCTGCGGACCAATCCGCTGTTCGCCGGCCTGTCGGCCGAAGACCTGCAGGCGGTTGCCGATCAGGTGAAGTTCAAGACCTATGGCGCGTTCGACTGGCACGTCTCGTACAAGCAGATGCGCGAAACCGGCGCCGCGGGCGACGAGCCGATCATCGCGGCCGAAGGGCTGGTGCCGGACGGCGTCTATCTGGTCCGCGCCGGATTCGCGCGCGTTTCGGTACGCTTCGGCAGCGCGCAGCGCACGCTCGCCTATCTCGGCGCCGGCGACCAGTTCGGCCTCGATGAAACCTACGAGAGCTGGAAGACCGGCAAGCCGGCGCGCCGGCTGAACTCGCTGACCGGGCTCGGCTATGTCGACGTGCTGCGGGTGCCGTCGCATGTGCTCGAAAAATACGTGTTTCCAAACCTTCCCGCGCCGCCGCCGCCGGCTCCGCCGGTCGACCGGCCGATCCACGACGACGCATTCGCCGAATGGCTGGTCGACGAGCGGCTGATCAACGGCACGCAGGTGATGCTCATCGACCTGGATCGGTGCGTGCGCTGCGACGATTGCGTGAAGGCTTGCGCATCGACGCACGGCGGCAACCCGCGCTTCATCCGCCACGGCCGGATCTTCGACCAGTGGATGGTGGCCAACGCCTGTATGCATTGCCGCGATCCGGTCTGCATGATCGGCTGCCCGACCGGCGCCATTCACCGGCATGAAACCGCCGGCGTCGTCGTGATCAACGACGACACATGCATCGGCTGCGGCACCTGCGCCAACTCCTGCCCCTACGACAACATCCGGCTGGTCGAGATCGCCAATCCCTCGGGCGATCCGATCGTCGATGGCGACGGCCGGGCCATCGTCAAGGCGACGAAGTGCGATCTCTGCGTCGAACAGCTCGGCGGCCCGGCCTGCGCGCGGGCTTGCCCTCACGATGCGCTGAGCCGGGTGAGCGCCAGCACCCTGGTGGAGCATGCCGCCACCACCACGCCCGAGGCGACGGCGCCATGAGAGCGGTCAACCGCAGCAGTTGGCCGGTGTGGGTTGGCGCGTTGGCCGCCTTCTCCGGCCTGATGGTCTGGCATCGCGCGCCGCAACTCTCGATCGCCCCGAGTTTCGTCACGGGCTATATTCTTTTCGCTCTCGTGGTCTTCCTGGCGCTCTACAGCGGCCGGAAACGGCTGTCGATGCTGCCCGTGGGCAAGGCCTCGGTGTGGCTGACGCTTCACCTGGTCGGTGGCGCGCTGGCATTGGCGCTGTTCTGGCTGCATGTCGAAACGATCTGGCCGCTGGGGACCGCCGACCGTGCCCTGGCCGTGCTTTTTTATGGTGTCTGTCTGTCCGGAGTCGTCGGCTACGGACTCCAGCTCTGGCTGCCCGGGCGGCTCGCCCATGCCGGGCGGGAGATCATCTATGAGCGCATCCCGACTGAGATCGCGACGATCCGCGGGCAGGTCGAGAAGGAGATTCTCGAGGCTGCCGGGGAGTCCGGAAACGACACGCTCGGGCGCGAGTATCTCGAAACCCTGGCCTGGTACTTCGCGCAGCCGCGCTTCTTCTGGAGCAACGCGTTGGGCGGGCGAAGCGCCGAGCATTGGCTGCAGCGCCACCTCACGACGATCGGGCGGTATCTGACGGAAGCCGAGCGGGTTCACCTGGCGCGCATCGCCGAGTTGGGCGCCGAGAAGCGGCGCGCCGATGCGCAGTACGCCATGCAGGCCCTGCTGAAGCGCTGGACGATGTTTCACGTCCCCCTGGCGGTGGCGATGCTCACGCTGGCCGTGTGGCACCTCATTCTTGTCCATGTGTTTGCACGATGAACAACCCCACGGACCGCTTTCGCCACGACCGGAGCGCCTATGAGCGCCCGACGCTCGGATGGCGTTGCGGCCGGTCGGCAAATTGGGACGCGCCCTGCAGGCGTGGCCCGTCGGCAAGCGGGGTCTGCGGCGGCGAGAGCGCCTGCGCGCCGTCGCGCACCCGCGACGCCTGGCAATGCCGCCGGTCCGCCGCCGAGGGCGGGCCGTGCGCGAACGGTCCCGGCCCGGATGGCGGTTGCGGCGTGCGCCTGCCGCCTTGCACGCCTCGCCGGACGCTCGCCATGTGGCGCGGCCGGATTTCCTTGCTCGCCGCCGGAGCGACCCTGGCTCTCATCGCCCTGCTGGCGATCAAGACGGACATGGTGTCCGGGCTCCCGAACTCGCTCGACCCCGGTCCGCTCTCCGCGGCCCATTCGCATTTCGCCGGCGCATCCTCCTGCGGCACATGCCACACGGCCTTCGGCACCGGCGCCCGGGGGTGGTGGCAGTCATTCCTGAGTGCCAAGGCCCTGGTGCCCGCCGCGGAGCCCGCCGGCGGGCAGGATGCAGCGGCGCCTGCAGCGCAGCCCGCCAGCGCACTGGCCGGGTCCGCTCCCGCGGCCCAGCCGCCGGTGCAGTCGTCGACGCATCGCCTTTCGGCCGCATGCACCGAATGCCACGGCTTTGGCGGCCAGGAGCGGCAGCCGCACAATCGGGTTTTTGCAGGCCGTGCCGATCTGGGCGCCACCGACTGCCTCATGTGCCACACCGAGCATAAAGGCCGGGTCGCGCGCATCACCACGCTTTCGCCGGCGCAGTGCCAGAGCTGCCACAAGCAGACCTTCAAGGACTTCGCCAAAAGCCACCCGGCCTTCCACGCCAACTTCCCCTACGACCATCCGCAGTCGACCCGCTTCGATCACGCCACCCATTTCAACAAGCACTTCGCCGATCCGTCCGCGGCCAAAAACCTGCCGGCGGGCGGCTGTGTCGGCTGCCATACCGCCGGCCAGGAGAGCCGCGCGATCCGGCCCGCCAACTTCGCGACCACATGCGCCGCCTGTCACGGCGAGAGCATCGCCAAACGGGACTTCGTCTTCTTCCGCTGGCCGGAGATCGAGACCAGCACGATCACCGCGGACGACGTGAGCAAGGCCTGTGGCGTATCGGCCGATGCGAAGGCGAGCGCACCCGGCACGCCGGCTCCGGCCTTCTCCGCGGTGTCGTCGGACCCGCCGACCGCCATCTCCGCCTACATCCTGGGCATGCCGGCCGACGGCGCGCCCGACTACGAAAAGCCGGTGCAAGAGCTGGTGGGCGCCATGATGAGCGACGGCGTCGATCCGCTGGTCGCCGCGGCGCGCGAACGCCTTGGCGCCGCCTACAACGACCGCCTGTTCGCCGGCTTCAATGCCGAGCAGGCCCGCCAAGCCGCATGCGCCTGGGCCGCCAACCAGGAATACATGCCGCCGGGCAAGGATGCGCTTTCGGGATGGCGGGCCGACGCGCTCGACCTGCGTTACACGCGCCCGACGCACGCCGATCCGGTGATCCGCGCCTGGGTTGACGCGGTGGCGGCCATGCCGGTCCCGGCGGACCCCGATGACAAGGCGCGGCTGCAGGTGGTGAAAAAAGAGCTGCTGGCCGCGGACGGTCCGGGGCAGTGCCTGAAGTGCCACGCGATTTCAGGGCCGGCCAACGGGCCGCAAATCGTCAGTTGGCAGGTGCAGTTGCGAAGCGCCGCGCCGCAGACGCGGTTCGATCACCGGCCGCATTTGAATCTGCTCGGACCCGAGAAGACGTGCACGAGCTGTCATCAACTTGGCGACGGCTCAGCAGCGGTTGTGAGCGCCGGGCTCAAACCGATCACGCTGGCGACATGCACCGAATGCCATGCCGCCGGAAAGGTCCGGGACGATTGCCGGACTTGCCACATTTACCACCAGGATCACGCCTTCAAGAAGAGGATGGTGCAAGATGCGAAGTGACCCGATCAGCCTCGCACTGCGCTGGAGCGCTGCGGCGCCGCGCGCAATCGCCGCTCTGGCCATGGCGGCACTTATCGCGGCAGCTCTGCCCGGGACGCAGGCGAGCGCGCAGCAGAAGGCGGCGGAGAAGAAGGAGCCGATGAATCCCACGGTGATCGCCACCGCGAAGGCGAAGGGGATGGATCCGCACGCCAAGGTGTTTCAGGAAAGCTCGTATCCGACCGCGGCGACTTGCGGAGCCTGCCATACGCAAATCTACAAGGAATGGTCGTCGTCGAGTCACGCCTACGCGTCGATCTCGCCGATGTTTCACAAGTTCGAGCAGACCATCAACGATCTTTCGTCGGGAACGATCGGCAGCTTCTGCGTCCGTTGCCACCAGACGGTCGGAACGCAGCGCGGCGAAGAGCGGCAGCAGCCGCTCTGGGAGCGCAGCCAGGTCTCCCGCGAAGGCGTCACCTGCATCACCTGCCATCGCATCACCGAAGAATTCGCCAAGGTGAACGGGCAGCGGACCGTGCAGACCGGCGATATCAGCAAGCCGGTCACTGGCACCGGCAAGGGCTCGATCATCAACCAGGTGATTGCCCAGAAGGATTCCTACCCGATCGCCACATCCCCCAAGGAACGTGGCACGCAAATTCACCTTGGCGTCGTGAAATTCAGCCAGATCGCCAAGTCCGAGTTCTGCGTCTCGTGCCACCAGGTGGCCGTGCATCCCGGCATCAAGCTTGAAGTGGTTTGGGACCAATACCGCGCCTCGCCGTCGCTTGCCGCCGGCACCACCTGCCAGGACTGCCATATGGGCCGGGTGCCCGGCGTCGCCGCGGGATATGCCAAGGCGCCCTCGGCCATCATCAACGGCAAGGAGATCAATCCGCAGCGCAAGCACAGCAACCACGCCTTCTACGGGCCCGGCTATTCGATCGCCCACCCCGGCCTGTTTCCACACAATCCCAAGGCCGCCGAAATCAAGATCCAGGATTGGCTTGCCTACAACTGGCGCAGCGGATGGGGCGAGGCCGACTTCGAGGACAAGGTCGAGAAGGGCGAGATCAAAGCCGCGTTCCCGAAACGCTGGTCAGATCGCATCGACCGCGAAGAGGCCCGCGAGCTGATCAAGGAAAATCTCGAACGCCTCGAAGAGAAGCGGAAGCTTCGCAAGGCGGTCATGGAGAACGGCTCGCGGCTCGATGGGCCGTTCTTCGATACGCCGCCCGCGCCGGGCGCCGACATGAAGTTCAGCTACCGCATCAAGAACACCAACCCCGGCCACAACCTGCCGTCGGGGTCGCTCGGCGCGCAGCCGGAAATCTGGCTCAACGTGGCGCTCATCGGCCCGGACGGCAAGACGGTGTGGGAGTCGGGCTACGTCGACTCGCATGGCGACATGGCCGATCTGCACTCGCTCGACGTGCGGGCCGGAAAAATTCCGCACGACGACCAGCTCGTCAACCTGCAGACGAAGTTCCTGACGCAAGGCGTCACCGGAACCGACCGCGAGATGTATCTGCCGGTCAACTTCGATTTCGACCAGCTACCGTTCATCCGGCCGGCGGCGGTTCCGACGACGGTGCTGAATCACCCGCCGGGCATCCGCATGGAGCAGCGCAGCATTCCGCCGCTCGGCGAGCGTGTAGCAAAGTACTCGGTTCCGAGCAAGCTCCTGACCAAGCCCGGCAAGTACAAGCTGGCTGTGCGTCTGCGCAGCCGCGCAGAGCCGATGTATTTCATGAAATTCGTGAAGGCGACCGCTGAAATGGAGAGATCGATGAATCAATGGATGGTCGATTTCCATGAGCGCACGTCGTCGTTCGTCGTCAAGTAGCCGGGACAGGGGAGCAGCACCATGAAACCGCATCCTTCTGCACCTGCACCGTGGGGCCGATCAGCCGGGATCCTCGGCGCTGGCCTTCTGACCGCCACGGTCTTGGCGGCCTTGGCGCCCACGCCCGCGCGCGCGGCGGACGGCAAACCGGAGATGTCGCCGGGCGTCCAGCCGGCGCCGCACAGCCGGTCGGTGTTCGCGCCGGATCCGAAATATTCGGTCAGGGACTACGATCCAAAGCAGCAGGTGGAGATTTACGGCGGCAAGAAGAAGATCGTCGATGCGCCGCGGCCGCTGGTCGAGCTGGGTGAGCCGCTCTACAAAGAGGGTCCGTTGCAGCCCAACTACGACATCATCGGGCGGAAGAATCTCGTCTCGCCGGCTTTCAGCGTCTACGGCGATTTTCGTGCTGCCGTCGCCTACAACGACAACGGCCAAAACAAGAAAATCGGTCAGGTCGCCACCCGGCTCAATCTGGACGTCGACCTTTCCTTCACCGCCACGGAGCGCGTGCATGCGCTGTTCCGTCCGCTGGACAAGGGCGGGAAATTCACCCGCTCGGAGTTCTTCGGGCCGAATGCCAGGGAATCCGAGATCATCCTCGACGCCTATCCGCGCACGTTTTTTTTCGAGGGCGACATCGGCAACATCATGGCCGGGTTGACCGACCGATACCAATCCTTCGACCTTCCGTTCACCGTCGGCCTGGTTCCGCTGATTTTCCAGAACGGCGTCTGGTTCAATTCCGCGATCACCGGCGGCGCCTTTTCGATCATTGGGCGCAACAGCGCCAGGGCCAACATCGCAAACTTCGATCTGACCTTCTTCGGCGGGTTCGACAAGGTGACGCTGCGTCAGGTGTACGGCGCGGCTGCCTTCATCGAGGCGAACGAGGGCTACTGGGAGGCGGGCATCGGCGGCGTCAACGACGAGAGGAAGTTTGCCAATTCCAGCTTCGAAAGCGTGACCGTCGCCTTCACCAAGCGCTACGGCGGCTGGCTTTCCAACAGCGTGCGCCTCGTTGGCACCATCGGCAATTCGCCGCTCGCCACCCAGAAGAGAACCGAGGACGGATTCATCGTTCTGATGGAGAACTCCCTCATCTCGCACAAGCCGCTGGTTCTCGTGCCCTATCTCAATCTCTGGGCCGGCTTCGGCCGCCCGCAATCCCTGCTCCGCAATGCGGATGCAGGCGGCATCCTGAACAACACCGGCATTCTGTTCCAGACCGATGGGCTGACCGGATTCCCGAAGATGGACGACACCGGGCAGGATACCTATGGCGCCGCGATCGGGGTCAACTACCTGTTCGATCTGGATCAGCAGATCGTGCTCGAAGCCGCTACGGTTCAGGTGATCGACGGTCCGCTTCAGCCTGGGCGTGCGGCCAAGGCGGAGCAATACGGCGTCGGCGCCCGCTATCAGAAGAACCTGTCGAAGGCGCTCATCTTCCGCGCCGACGTGATGTATGCCGAGCGCCGGCGTGACGACGATATCGTCGGCATTCGCACCGAGCTTCGCCTCAAGTTCTGACCCTTAACACCGGATAGCGCGATGGAAATTCTGGTTCCTCTTTCCGCGGCGTTGTTCCTGGCCGGGTTGACGGCCTATGTCGGCCTTCTCGCCTTCCGGGAACTGACGTCGACCCGTCTCGCGAGCGCGACCGCTTCGGTCCAGCACGCTTTCCTCCGCGAGCAGATCTCGGAACTGTCCGACCGGCGCCGGCGCGAGCAGCAGAAGGCCGAACGCACTTGGGATGGCTTCCGCAAATTCGTCATTGCCCGCAGGGTCATGGAGACGTCGGATATCTGCTCGTTCTATCTGGAGCCTCACGACCGGCGGCCGCTGCCGGAGTTCCAGCCCGGGCAGTACCTGACGTTCCGCCTCAATGTTCCAGGGCAGCCCAAGCCGGTGATACGCTGCTATTCCCTGTCCGATGCCCCGAAGCCCGACTATTTCCGGGTTTCGATCAAGCGCATCGGCCCGCCTCCGGGGAAGCCGGACGGCAAGCCAGGAGTGGGTTCGAGCCATTTCCACGATCAGCTCGACGAAGGCGATATCGTCGACGTCAAGGCGCCGGCCGGAGCGTTTTTCCTGGACCCGCGCGGCGAAACGCCGGTTGTCCTGATCGGCGGCGGCATCGGGTTGACGCCGATGCTGAGCATGGTGAACGCCATCGTCGAGGCCAACGTCCAGCGTGACGTCTACTTCTTCTATGGCCTGCGCCACGGCGGCGAACACGTCCAGGCCGAATATCTTCGAAAGATTTCGACCGAGAATCCCCACATCCAGCTTCATGTCTGCTACAGCGACCCGCGAGCGGATATGGATCGGGAAGGCGAACATTATCGTTACGCCGAGCGCGTCTCGATCGACCTGTTCAAGCGGACGCTGCCTTCGAACGACGCCGACTACTACCTCTGCGGTCCGCCGCCGATGATGGAATCGCTCGTCTCCGGCCTGCTGGGCTGGGGCGTCCCCCAGGCCCGCATCCACTACGAGGCGTTCGGCCCCGCGTCGGTCAAGAGCGCGGCCCCCGCCCAACCCGCCGCCGCGGGCGCGAGCACGATCGAGATCGCATTTGCGCGCTCCGACAAGCGTTGCATGTGGGACGGCCGCTCGACGCTCCTGGAGATCGCCGAAGCGAACGGCGTCAAGATCGATTTCGGCTGCCGGGCCGGCAACTGCGGGACCTGCATCACCGCCATCAAGCAAGGCAACGTCGACTATCCCACCAAGCCCGGCGGATCGGTCGAAGCAGGCTCGTGCCTGGCTTGCGTGGCCATCCCCGCTTCAAACATCGTCCTCGACGGATAAAGGCAGCGTCATGCGCCAGCGACCGTCCCCGCGAACCGTTCTGTCAGCCACTTGCGATCAGCTCCCACTGAAAGGTTCGAGCCGAATGTCAGTTTGACGCCGGCCGTTGCGCCGGCGTGGCCGGGAAATCCCGGATTATGGAGGCGACCTTGGATAAGAGTGATAAGAGTAAAGCCGCCGCTCAGGACATGAGCGCAATGATGTCGCAGGGCGTCGATCAAGCCCGGACCGCGATGGAAAACTATCTGAAGTTCTTTCAGAACGGCATGTCGGCCACGCCCTGGGCCAGCACGGAACTGAGCAAGAAACTGACGGATTACGCCCGGCAGAATGTCGACACGGCCTTCGGGTTTGCGCAGAAGCTGACGCAAGCCAAAAATCTGCAAGATCTGGCGCAAATCCAGACCGAGTACTTTCAGACGCAAATGAAATCCTTGACCGAGCAGGCCAAGGATCTCGGCGAGGCGGCGAAGAAGGCAGCGACGGGTACGACGAAGGGCTGACCGGTGATCCCTGCGGCACAACGGGTGATCGAAGCGGCTTGGTCACGGACAAGCCGCGGAAGGGCTTCTGCGATCGGCTCTCGGCCGCGCTCTGCAATTCGGTTTCCGCCAGTTCCCATCGGGACGAGCATTTTGCGCCCGGGACTTCTGAAAGGCTCGGGCGTCTGCAGGCTTAGATAACTTCCTCAAATCTTGACACATTGGAGACATCGACATGATTAAGGGAAAGAACGCGCTGGTCACCGGGTCCACCAGTGGAATTGGCTTGGGCATCGCCGAGGGGTTCGCCAAGGAAGGCGTGAACCTCGTGCTCAATGGCTTTGGCAACGCCGCCGAGATCGAAACGCTGCGCGCAGGCATGGCTTCCAAATATGGGGTCAAGGTTCTGTACGACGGCGCTGACATGAGCAATCCCGGCCAGATCGAGGCCATGATGCGCAAGGCGGCGGCGGACCTTGGCGGTATCGATATCCTCGTGAACAACGCAGGCATCCAGCACGTCGCGCCGGTTGAGGATTTCCCGCTGGCGAAATGGGACGCGATCATCGCGATCAACATGTCGTCCACGTTTCACACCACGCGGATGGCGGTGCCTTACATGAAGTCGAAAGGCTGGGGCCGCCTCATCAATGTGGCATCCGCGCACGCCCTGGTCGCCTCGCCGTTCAAATCGGCCTACGTCACCTCAAAGCACGGCGTGATGGGGTTCACCAAGACCGTCGCCCTCGAAGTCGCCGAGAACGGCGTCACCTGCAATGCGATCTGCCCCGGCTACGTGCTCACGCCGCTGGTCGAGATGCAGATTCCGGATACCGCCAAGGCGCGCGGCATCACCGAAGAACAGGTCAAGCGCGATGTGCTCCTGGCGGCGCAGCCGACCAAGCAGTTCGTCACCGTCGAGCAGATCGCGGGAGTAGCCGTATTCCTGTGCAGCGACGCGGCGGCATCCATCACCGGCACAAATATCTCCGTCGAGGGCGGGTGGACCGCGCACTGACCTGAAATATCCAGCCTGTACAACCATAATGTTGGCAGGGTCGTAAGCGTGTCACTCAGAATCAAAGGCATTTTTCATGGCAACGAACTCCGACACCACGGTCAAGACTGCTTCTGTCAGTCCCCCGACCAATCAGAAGTCCATCAACCTTGCCTTGCAAGGCGGCGGCGCCCACGGAGCGTTCGGGTGGGGCGTCATGGACAAATTCCTGGAGGACGGCCGGCTCGACATCGAGGGCGTTTGCGGCACCAGCGCGGGCTCGATGAACGCGGTGGTCTATGCCTATGGAAAGCTGAAGGGCAACGACGGCGCGCGCCAGGCGCTGCACGATTTCTGGAAGGCCATTTCCGACGCCGGCCAGAAATTCAAAATGCCGAAGATGCCGTGGGACGCCATGATGCCCACGGAAAATCCGATGGAAGGCATGATGAAGTCGATGATGGGGCTGTTCTCGCCCTATCAGCTCAACCCGATGAACTACAACCCGTTGCGCGAAGTGCTCGAGAAGCAGGTGGACTTCGACGAACTGCATAAGAACCAGCACGTCACCAAGGTGTTCATCTGCGCGACGAACGTGCGCACCGGCAAGGTCAAGATATTCGACACGCACGAGGTCACCGCCGACGTCGTCCTTGCCTCGGCGTGCCTACCGCAGGTTTTTCAGGCCGTCGAGATCGACGGCGAGCACTACTGGGACGGCGGGTATATGGGAAACCCGGTGCTCTATCCGCTGTTCTATTACACCAAATCGCGCGACGTGGTCATCCTGCACATCAATCCGATCGAACGGCCTGGAATTCCGAAAACCGCCGCCGACATATCGAACCGGCTGAACGAAATCACCTTCAATTCCTCGCTCATCAAGGAACTGCGCTCGGTCTACTTCGTGCAAAAGCTGCTGGACGACGGCTGGATCAAGGACGAGTTCCGGGAAAAGCTGAAGTATGTGCTGATCCACTCCGTGCGCGCCGATATAGCGATGTCGGACCTGAATTCGGCGAGCAAGATGAACTCCGAATGGGGCTTTCTGACCATGCTGCGCGACCGCGGCCGCTCGCTGGCGGGCCAATGGTTACAGCATAATTTCGAGCACCTGAACGTGCGCTCCTCGGTCGATCTGAGGAAGGAGTTCCTGTAGCCGCCTGTAAGAAGCCCTGCGCCGGACAAGCCTGGTCAATCGACGAGCGATACTGCGTGCAGTCGCTCGCCGCCGGTGCAGCGGCCAACGCCGAACCGACTTTCCGCCTGGGCCATTCGCTGGGGCCGATCAATCCAGTACGAGGGGATACCTGAGATGAATGCGGAGCAGATACTGAATCTTCCTTCGATGCCGGCGGCCAGCCCGAGCTATCCGAGAGGGCCTTACCGCTTCATCGACCGCGAATTCATGATCGTGACCTATGAGACGGATCGCGATCTTTTGCGGCAGGCCGTGCCGGAGCCGCTCGAACCCAATCCGGATGGGCACGTGTTGTATGAATGGATTCGCATGCCGGACAGCTCCGGCTTCGGCGATTACACCGAGAGCGGCATCGTCATTCCCTGCGTGTTCAAGGGCGAGGCGATCAACTACACGGCGCAGATGTTTCTCGACGATGAGCCGCCGATCTCGGCCGGGCGTGAGATCTGGGGCTTTCCGAAGAAATACGCCGAGCCCAAGCTTGAGGTGTGCGCGGACACGCTGACCGGAACGCTGGATTACGCCGGCCAGATGGTCGCCATGGGCACGATGGCCTACAAGCACCAGAGCGCGCCCGGCGGCCGCGAGGCTCAGGCCAAGGGCATGGCCAAGACGTCGTGCAATCTGAAGATCATTCCCGACGTGGATGGCAACGCAAAAATCTGCCAGCTCGTCGCCTACAACCTCATCGATATCGAAGTCAAAGGGGTGTGGCTTTCGCCGGCGCGGCTGCATCTGATCCCGCACGTCAACGCGCCGGTGGCCGATCTGCCGATCAAGCGTGTGATCGGCGGCAAGCATTTCATCAGCGATCTGACCCTGCCGCACGGTCGCGTGCTGTTCGACTACCTCAAAGACGCCTGAGCAGATAGCGAAAGAAAGCCATGAAAAAGTCAGATGTCAAAGCGCTTGCGTCGATGCCGCTGCAAAGCCCGACGTTTCCGCGCGGCCCATACAAGTTCTTTAACCGCGAATACCTCGTCATCAACTACAAGACCGACCCCGCGCTGATCCGCGCCTACCTGCCGGAGCCGCTGGAGCCGGCGGGCGACACGGTCGCGGTTCAATGGCTGGACCTGCCCGACGGCGAGGGGCTCGGCGCCTATTCGGCCGCCGCGCAGGTCATTCCCTGCACCTTCAAGGGCGAGCAATGCAATTTCATCAGCCAGATGTATGTCGACAACTCGGCGCCGCTGGCCGGGGGCCGGGAAATCTGGGGCTATCCGATGAAATTCGGCAAGGCGGTGCTGAAGGTGAACGCCGATACGCTGACCGGCACACTGCATTATGCGACCCAGCCCATTGCGACCGGGACGATGGTCTACAAGCACGACGCCTTCCGCAAGGATTATTCGGCCGAGCAGAAGCAACTGACGCGCACGCAGATCACGCTCAAGCTCATTCCCGATATCGACGGGAAGCCGGCGATCGCGCAATTGGTGGCGATCAATTTCGAAGACGTGATAGTGCACGGCGCCTGGACCGGCAAGGCGCGGCTTGAACTCATTCCTTCGGTGAACTGCCCGCTTGCAGATTTGCCGATCCGGGAGATCGTCGGCGGCCATCATATGGTGACCGACATGACGCTGCCCTATGGAAGGGTCGTTCACGATTACCTGGCGTAGCTGATCTCGGCGTAGCCTGTCGTCCAGTTTAGATCGGCGCGCCGATGTTGGTGCGCTCCAGCGCGGCGTCGGCCAGCGCGTCCTCGTCGCGGACGCCGTTCGCGACGCCTAGGCCGATCTCCTCGACCAGCCGCAGCGTGACTTCCGTCGAGGACGTTTCGCGCGGCACTTTGCTCAGGACGCGGGTGTAGGCTCCCGCCATCACGTCCAGTTCTTCTGGGCTGTAGATACGCATGGTCGAGCCTCGCTTTGTGTCCTATCCGGCGCGGCAATAACGCTTGTTGCAGTGCAATGTTCCGCTTCCAAAATGCCGATTTCTTCGCCGTTTTGGTGTGTTAGCGTGCTGCATTGCCCTCCGATCAAACCGGGAGTTGCCCGATGAACGCCGTCCGAATGGCAGCCGTCGCCGGCTGCGTGCTGGCCCTGCTCGCAGCGGACCGTGGCTCCGCGCAGGCGCAGGAAAGCGCGAGCCAGTATCCGAGCCGCCCGGTGACCTTCGTCGTGCCCTTCGCGCCCGGCGGCGTCACCGGCCTGTTCGCACGCATCCTCGGCCAGAAGCTCGAGCAGCGGCTGGGCAAGCCGTTCATCGTCGAGCACAAGCCGGGCGGGGGCGGGGTGACGGGAGCGGTCAGCGTGGCGCGCGCGGCGCCCGACGGCTACACCATCATGATGGCGTCGAGCTCGATCCTGGCGTTCAACGTCACCATGCGCAAGGAACTGGCCTACGATCCGCGCAAGGACCTGACGCCGATCGCGCTGCTCGCGCGCGTGCCGTTCGTGCTGGTGGTCAATCCCGCGCTACCGGTGCATTCGGTCGCGGACCTGGTCAAGCTCGCCAAGGACAAGCCCGGCCAGCTTTCGTTCGGCACGCCGGGGCCGGGCACGTTCCACCATCTCAACACCGAGATCTTCAAGAGCATGTTCGGGCTGGAGCTCATTCACGTGCCCTACAAGGGGACCGCGCCGGGGCTTCAGGACGTGGCGGCGGGGCACATCGCGTTCATGTTCGCCGACGTGCCGCCGGCGCGAGGCCTGATCGCAAGCGGCAAGGTGCGCGCGCTCGGCGTCACCACCAAGGAGCGGGTGAAGGCGATGCCCGACGTGCCGGCGCTCGCCGAAGGCGGTATCCCGAACTACGACAACGCCTCGTGGCACACCATCACCACAACGGGCGGCGTGCCGAAGGACATCGTCGACAAGCTCGGCGCGGAAATTCGCGGCATCATGGGCGAGGCGGAGGTGCAGCAGATACTCAGCAACGATGGCACGCTGCCGCAGATTTCGCCGCCGCCGGACGAGATGAAGAGGTTCGTCGCCTCGGAGATCGTGCGCTGGGGCGAGATTATTACGAAGGCTGGAATCGCGGGGAGTCAGTAATCAGGCAGTCGCAGCGCTCTTTCGGCCTCATCCTGAGGAGGCCGCGTAGCGGCCGTCTCGAAGGATGAGCTGCGAGTCCGGGCCTGTGGCCCATCCTTCGAGACGCGGCCTTCGGCCGCTCCTCAAGATGAGGCGGAGCAGGTTGATAGCGTAAAGAAGCCTTACGGAATCTTCTTCACCGGCTTGGCGTCGAGGTTGAACAGCTTGGCCGCGGTGCCGCCGAGGATGTTGCGCTTGGACTGCTCGTTGAGGAACGGCAGGTCGTAGATCGTCGACGGCAGGTCGAAGTCCCAGTGCGGATAGTCCGACGACCACAGGAGCTGGGTTTCGGCCTTGATCTGCTTGAAGGTGGCTTCGAGCAGCGTCTTGTCGTCCGGCATCTCCATCGGCTGCGTCGAGTAGTACATCTCGCGCATGTACTCGGAAGGCTTGCGCTTGAGCTGCGGGCAGTCCGAGGTCCGCATCAGGTAGGAGTGGTCGAGCCGCTGCATCAGCGAATAGGCCCAGGTCAGGCCGCTCTCGATCCACATCACCTTGAGCTTGGGGAAGCGCTCCGGCAGGCCGTTCACCACCCAGTTGGTCATGTGGACCATGTTGAACCACATGAAGCCGAGCGCATGCGCGGCGATGAAGCGATTGCACATGCCGAGCGCCCGGTCGTCCCAGTTGTAGGCGGCGTGGAACGACAGCACCTTGCCCATCTCCTCGATGAGCGCGTAGGTCTTGATGAACGCGTTGTCGTGCACCGGCTTGTAGCGCGGCGACGTCACCATGAAGCCGACCACGCCCTTCTTGTCGCCGAACTCCTTCACGGTCTTGTAGGCGGCCTCCGGGTCGTTGAACGGCAGGTACAGCATCGAGACGATGCGCGGCTCGTGCGCCAGGATGCGTTCGCAGAGCCAGCGGTTGTAGGCCTGCGCCATCGCCGCCTCGACCTCGGGGACCGGATGCGCGCTGAGGAACAACATCGGCGTCGGGAACAAACAGGCATAGTCCACGCCCATCGCGTCCATCCAGTCGAGCGTCATGCCGATGTCGCGATGTTTGGAAACGCGGGGCTTGTCGAGACGCCGGCCTTTGTTGCGGACGATGCGGCCGGCCATGCTCTGCCCGCCGACCTGGGTGTTCAGGAATCCGGTGCTGCGGCCGCCGCTGTCGATGGCGTCGCGGCGCATGACTGGATTTTCGATGTATTCGAACACCTCGGCGTAGGACTCGTTCTCGTAGTGATGCGAGTCCACATCGACGATCAGGAAGTCCTGGTAGTTGCGCGCGCGCGCCTGCTCGCTGGCGTGCGAGAGGTGCTTCGGCGTCGAGAACGTGTCGAATTCGACCGGCCTTACGTCGCTGCGTGGCATATCCATGGGCGTGTTTCCTCTCAGGCCGGGTCTTGTCAGGCCAATTCTTGTCAGGCGACCACGTAGATGTCGTCGCCGCGCTTGAGCACCTCGTATTTGCGCAGTTTCTGCTTGCGGTCGCCGACCATTTCGCCGGTCTTCAGGTCGTATTCCCAGCCGTGCCACGGGCAGACGAAATGCGTTTTGTCGCCGAATGTCTGGCCTTCGTAGGTGCGATCCGGATTGATGATGTCGATCACGTTGGCGATCATCACGCCTTCGCAGGCGGGGCCGCCCTGGTGCAGGCAGGTGTTGCTGTAGGCGTAGAACGCGCCGTCCTTGTGGAACACGCCGATCTCGCGTTTGCCGGCGGTCACGACCTTGCGGTCGCCATCCTTGATGTCCGAAGCCTTCCCGACCAGCCACTCGGCCATTCTCATTGCTCCAATGAAAGGGTCGGCGAAAACGTACCGGACGCCGCCGCCCACGGCAACGGGCAGGAGGTGGGCAGGGCGCATGGCAGGTCCGTTGATTTCACCCCGGGCAGCGGCCATGCTGTGTCGCAAGCCGAAGTGACATCAGGCGCTTGGGAGGATTTATGAAGCTCAAAACATGGGCCGTGCTGGCCTTGGCGGCCGTCACGTTGCTGGGATTGAACGCCCGCGCCTCGGCGCAGGATTATCCGAACCGCCCGGTGAAGATTGTCATCGCCTTCTCGCCGGCCGGTGCGATCGACATCCTCGGCCGGCTGATCGCCGACAAGCTCAGCACGATGTGGGGCCAGCAGGTGATCGTGGAGAATCGCCCCGGCGCCGGCGGCAACATCGGCGCCGCCGCCGCGTCGCAGGCCGCGCCCGATGGCTACACGCTGCATTTCGGCGCGCAAACGCTCGGCACCAATGTGACGCTCGCGCCAAGCACCGCGTTCCACCCGGTCACGAGCTTCGAGCCGATCATGCTGGTGAGCACGGCGCTTGAGATTTTCATGGTGGCGAACGCCACGCCGTTCAAATCGGTGAAAGAGGTGATCGACTACGCCAAGGCCAATCCCGGCAAGCTGAACTACGCCTCGGTCGGCATCGGATCGAGCGCGCATCTCGCCACCGTGCTGTTCAGCGACATCACCGGCGTCAAGATGCAGCACGTGCCCTACAGCCAGATGTCGCAGACCTATGCCGACGTCTTCTCCGGGCGAACCGAAATCTGGTTCACCACCGCGGGCGGCTCGCTGCCGCATGTGCGCTCCGGCAAGGTCCGCGCGCTCGCGATCAACGGTCCTGCCCGCTCCAAGCTTCTGCCCGACCTGCCGACCATGATCGAACTCGGCATCAACATGAAGGATGAGTCGAGCTGGTATGGCTTCTTCGCGCCCAAGGGCACGCCGAAGGCGATTGTCGACAAGGTCAATCGCGACCTTCAGAAGGTGATCGACATGCCGGACATGCGCGAGAAGGAGCTGGCGCTCGGCTATCGATTCATCGGTGGCCCGCCGGACAAGCTCGCGTCCTATCTCAAGTCCGAGATCGCCAAGTGGCAGGAGCTTGAAAAGAAGGGTTCGTTCAAGTGAGGCGGAAGGCGATCGCTGGCTTTGATGCAGGCGCGCCTTAAGGCGTCTCCATGCCCTTCGACTTCATCACCGCCGCGGCCTTGGGCGTGGTGAGGAACTGGATCAGCGCCCGGCCGCCTTCGGCATTCTTCGCGGCGGTCGAGAGGCCGATCGAGAACACCGTCATCGACTGGATGTCGGGCGGCAGCGGGCCGACGATGTCGATGCCGGGCACCGCCATCAGCTCCGGCATCTGCTGGATGCCGATCTCGACCTCCTTGCGGACGAGAAAATGGCCGATCAGCCCGGCGGGGCCGCCGGGTCCGTAGATGCATTTCGATTTCATCGCCTCGGCGATGCCGAGCTTGTCGAAAATCCGGATCAGGTTGGCGCCGCTCTGGCCGCCGCCGACCGGGTTGCTCATGCCGAGCGACTTCGCTGCCAGCAGCGCCTCCCTGAATTTCCCGGCCGACGAGATGTCGGGCTTCGCCGCGCCCTTCTGCACCGCGAGCCCCATCGCCGAGCGTGCGATGCTGGCGCCGGTGCCGGGTACGATGCGGTTCTGCTGTGTCAGCGCGGTGAGGCCCTGATCGGTGACGATCGCCACGTCGTTTTCCTCGCCGTCGGCCACCATCTTGGCGATGCGCGCCGAAGGCCCGAAGGAAAGCGAAAGCCTGTTGCCGGTGGCGCGCTCGAAATCCGGCGCGAGCTCGTCCAGCGACGTTTTCATGGCGGTGGTGGCGAGCACTTTGATCTCGTTCGGCACGGTGGACCCTCGCGTCGGTGAATACGGTGATGGGCAGGCGTGGAGGCCTCGCAGTCTACGCCGCCCGCTGCGTCAGTCTATCGCACGATTTCCACGCGAACGGCGCCGCGGCCCATCGTTGGGACGATGTCTTTGCGCTATAAATGGGCGGGGGCGACCACTTTCTCGCAGGTTCGGATCGGGCCCGGTTGCGCCAATTGGCGCCGCATGGGAACAATCCGGCTCTATTGCGATTTATGAGTGGGCCGAATCCGCAATGAATCTCCATCCTCGCGGAGTTGAGTGATGCCGCACGCTGCCGCCTCCGTGCTGGAGCTGGTTTCCGCGGCGTCGGGCGCCAATGTTCGGCGCACCTGGTCCGAGGCCTTCCGGACGGTGCGCGCGGAGACCGAGCGCCGTGCCGCGCATCTTTCGCCCGAGGATCAGATCGTCCAGTCGATGGCCGACGCGAGCCCAGCGAAATGGCATCGCGCCCACACCACCTGGTTCTTCGAGCAATTCCTGCTGAAAGCCCACGCCGCGGATTATCGCGAATTCGACGAGCGCTTCGGCTTTCTGTTCAATTCCTATTACGTCGCGGCGGGACCACGCTTCGCCCGGCCCGAGCGCGGCCTGATCACGCGGCCGAACGTCGAGGAGGTGGCGGCCTATCGCGCCCACGTCGATCGCGCGGTCGATGATCTGCTGGAGAGTGCCGACGCGGAAACGCTCGCCAAGATGGTCCCGATCGTCGAGATCGGACTGCACCACGAGCAGCAGCATCAGGAACTGATGCTCACCGATATTTTGCATGCCTTCGCGCAGAACCCGACAAACCCCGCCTACGATTCCGCGTGGCAGCCGCCGGCAATCGAAGGCGGCGACGAATATGTCCGTATTCCGTCCGGCATCCGTTCCATCGGCTTCGATGGCGAGGGCTTCTGCTTCGACAACGAGCAGCCGGCGCACCAGGTCCTGCTGCAGGAGGCGGTTATCGCCCGCCGCCTCGTCAGCAACGGCGAGTGGCTGAAATTCATGGCCGAGGGCGGCTACCTCTTGCACGACCTCTGGCTGTCGGACGGCTGGGCCAAGGTCGAGGCCGGGGGCTGGGACGCTCCGGGCTACTGGCGCAACATCGACGGGTCGTGGTTCACGCTGACGCTCGGCGGATTGAAGCCGGTCGATCCGGCCGCCCCGGTCCTCCACGTCAGCTACTACGAAGCCGATGCGTTCGCGCGCTGGGCAGGAAAGCACCTCCCGACCGAACAGGAATGGGAGGTTGCGGCCCGCGCAGGGCTGCTACCCGATGCCTTCGGCGTGGCTTGGCAATGGACGCGGAGCGCCTATCTGCCCTATCCGGCCTATCGCGCCATGGAAGGCGCGCTCGGCGAGTACAACGGCAAGTTCATGATCAACCAGATGGTCCTGCGCGGATCGTCGCTCGCCACGCCCCAGGGGCATGCGCGCGTGAGCTATCGCAACTTCTTCCACCCGCCCGCACGCTGGCAGTTCAGCGGGCTCCGGCTGGTCGATTACCGCTGACACAGACACAGGTTTCCGCGATGACGGCGCTGGCACGAAAGATCGTAATCGACACGGCGACGACCGAATTCGCCACCGACGCCATCGCCGGATTGACGGCGATGCCGAAGCGGCTGTCGCCGAAGTATTTCTACGACAGCGCAGGATCCGCGCTGTTCGAGCGCATCACGCAATTGCCGGAGTATTATCCGACCCGCCGCGAGATCGGCATCCTCAACGAGCGCGCCGCCGAGATCGCGGCGCTCGTTCCGACCGGCACCGCGCTAATCGAGTTCGGCAGCGGCTCCAGCACCAAGACCCGCATCGTGCTCTCGACCGCGACGTCGCTCGCGGCCTATGTGCCGGTCGATATCTCGGCGCAATTCCTCCATCAGCAGGCGATCGATTTGCGCCGCGAATATCCCAAGCTGGCGGTGCTTCCGGTCGCCGCCGATTTCACCAAGCCGTTCGATCTGCCCGGCGCCGTTGAGGCGATGCCGCGCGTGGGCTTTTTCCCGGGCTCCACCATCGGCAATTTCGAGCCGCACGAGGCGGCTTCCTTCCTGCGCCACGCCGGCCGCATCCTTGGCCGCGGCGCGACGTTCATCGTCGGCGTCGATCTGGTCAAGGACACCCAGGTGCTGAACAAGGCCTACAACGATGCGCAGGGCGTGACCGCCAAGTTCAATCTCAACGTGCTGGAGCGGATGAATCGCGAGCTTGGCTGCAAGTTCAACCTTGCCTCATTCGAGCACCACGCCTTCTTCAACCGCGAGCGTTCGTGCATCGAAATGCATCTGGCGAGCCTCAAGCGCCAGCGCATCAAGGTTTGCGGCGAATGCATCGACTTCCGCGCCGGCGAAACCATCCACACAGAGAACAGCTACAAGTATTCGATCGAGTCGTTCGGCGCGCTGGCGCGGGGCGCAGGCTTCACCCCGGTCTCGGTCTGGACCGACCCGGACGGCTATTTCAGCGTCCATGCCTTGAGCCTGCGCGACGGGCGGTCGACGCCTACGTGGTAAAGCCTGCGAGACGCTAACGCCCCTTTCTCCGCTCGATCTCAGTCCACAGCCAGCGCGCGGCTTCGCCGGGCGAGGCGCCGCCGCCGCCCGAGGCGCGCAGGTTCGCGGCCCGCATCGCCGTCACGTCGATGGCATCGACGAGCGGCCTGAGCGCGGCGAGCAGCGCTTCGTCGTTCATCCGCTTTGGCGACACCAGCAGGACGGCATCGTAGGGCGGGATGGCATGCCGCGGGTCGTCCAGCACCACCAATTCGAATTGCGCGATGCGCCCGTCGCTGGTGTAGCCCGCGATCACATCGACGTCGCCGTGCGACGCGGCCGCGTACATGAACTCCGGCTGCATCTGCCGCTGCTCGCGAAAACCGATGCCATAGGCCTTGCGGACCGCATTCCACTCCGGCCGGCCGAAGAATTCGTAGTCGCCGGCGATCGAAAGGCTCGCCGCGTGGCGCGCCAGATCGGCAAGCGTGCGGATGCCGAGCGCCTGCGCGCGGCCACGTGGCATCGCCAGCGCATAGGCGTTCTCGAAGCCGAGGCCGCCCAGCATCGCGATCTTGTACTCCTGCATGAGCCACTTCGCCATCTCGGCCAGCACCTCGGCGCGCGGTCCGGCGTCGGTGCGGTGCATCTGGTTCGTCCAGATCGTGCCGGAGTAATCGACGTAGGCGTCGATCTCGCCCGCACGCAGCGCGTTGAAGATGACGCCGGAGCCGAGCCCCTCGCGGATCGCCGCCGAATGGCCGGCGGCGCGCAGCCGCTGCTCGATCAGCGAGGCGAGCACATATTGCTCGGTGAAGGGCTTTGCTCCGATCGTATAGGTGGCGCGCGTCTGCGACAGGCCGGGGATTACCGCGGCGGCCGTCAGCAACGCGAGCCCCGCGCCGCCCGCAGCGACCCATCCGCGCTTGCGGCGGGTGAGGCCCGTTTCCATCAGCGCCAGCAGTTGGTCGACCGCCAGCGCGAACACGGCCGCCGCGACGCAGCCGAACAGCACGGACACCCAGTTCTGCGTCTGCAGGCCGGTGAAGATGTAATTGCCGAGGCTCGTTTGGCCGATCGGCGTCGACAGCGTGGCGGCGCCGATCACCCAGATCGCCGCGGTGCGGATGCCGGCCATGATCACCGGCAGCGCGAGCGGCAGCTCGACCATGATCAGCGATTGCCGCCGCGTCATGCCGACGCCGAGCGCTGCCTCGGCGATGGCCGGATCGATGCCGTTCAATCCGGTGATGGTGTTCCGCAGCACCGGCAGCATGCTGTAGAGCGTGAGCGCCAGCACCGACGGCAAAAATCCGAGCGCCGAGAAGCTCGCGCCGAACGCGCGCTCGCACAGGGCTGCGAGGCCGAGCAGCAACGGATAGAACAGGGCGAGCAAGGCAAGGCTCGGGATGGTCTGCACGACGCTGGCGGCGCCGAGCAGCACGTTGCGCAACGCCGGCCGGCGCATGGAAAGAAGCGCGAGCGGCAGGCTGATCGCGAGGCCGAGCAGCAGTGCGGTGACGCTGACCGCGACATGGCCGCCGAGATAGGCCGGCAGCCGGGCGAGCGCTTCGGTGAGCTGCGAATTCATGGCGCGCTCAATGTCTTGAGCCGTTCCGCCTGGCGGCGCGGCGTCGCCATCAGCTCGCGGACATACTCGTCCTGTTCGCCGTTCATCAGCGCCCGCGGTGTGCCCTCGGCGACGATGCGGCCGTCGCGGATCACGGCGATCCGGTCGGCGAGCAGGAGCGCCTCCAGCATGTCGTGGGTGATCATCACCGTGGTGAGGCCGAGCTCATCGTGCAGCCGCCGGTAGTCCTCGCCCAGCGCGTCGCGGGTGAGCGGATCGAGCGCGCCGAACGGCTCATCCATCAGCACGATCTTCGGCTCGGCGGCGATGGCGCGGGCGACGCCGACGCGTTGGCCCTCGCCGCCGGAAAGCTGCGCGGGAAAGCGGTCGCGATGTTTTGTGCGATCGAGACGGACAAGATCGAGCAGCGTGTCGACCCGCGCGGAGATTCGCGCGCCGTCCCAGCCCAATAGCGTCGGCGTGATCGCGATATTCTCCGCCACAGTCATATGCGGAAACAGGCCGACGCCCTGGAACACGTAGCCGATGCGCCGCCGCAGGCTGACCGCACCGAGGCTCTGCACGTCCTGTCCCTCGACGCGCACGGAGCCTTCCGTCGGGTCGATCAGCCGGTTGACCAGCCGCAGCAGGGTGGTCTTGCCGGAGCCCGAGGGCCCGACGATGGCGAGGAATTCGCGTTCGCGAACATCAAGCGAAACGCGGTCGAGCACCGGCGCCGCGCCGCCGTAGCTTTTGGAGACGTTGTCGAATGCGATCACGGGGCGGGTGTCTGTCATATCGGACGAACCCTAGTATAGAAGCGCCGCTCCCCGAAGCTTCCGGCCGGTCGCCCAAAATTGGCGGGGGCCCGGCGGTGTTTCCGCCGAGCCCCCTTATCAATCAGACGGCCTGTAAGCCGGGTTCTGTAGGGCGCGAAGCCCAAGCTTGCGCTCGTAGCCTCGCGCGTGACGGCCATTCCTCTGCGACGCCGGTTGCCCGGCGCCTGAAGCAACCTACCCGGACGGCGACCCGGACAAGGGTTGGGGCTCACGCCCCGATGCCGTCCCTATTCGGTCTTGCTCCCGGTGGGGTTTGCCGTGCCGTTTCCGTCGCCGGAAACGCGGTGCGCTCTTACCGCACCGTTTCACCCTTGCCGAGGCAATACACAACGCACCGCGGCGGTCTGTTCTCTGTGGCACTGTCCCTGGGGTTGCCCCCGCCGGACGTTATCCGGCACCGTTTTGTCCATGGAGCCCGGACTTTCCTCCCCGGCCACCTTTCGGTTATTGCCGGAGCGGCCGTCCAGCCGACTGACGGGTTAGGGATGGGGCCGCGGCGGCGTTACGTCAAGACGGGCGGGACGCCCTTTTGGCCGTCACGGGGCGGGCGACGGATCCTTGGGCGCGGCCGGCATCGCAACCCCCGGCCTTTGCGGCTGAGACTCGCGGGCGATCAGCAGCTTTCGCAACGTCTGCAGCGTCGTGGCGTCGGCGATGCCGTCAACCTGGGACGGCCGGAAATGGCGCTGGAAAGCGGTGACGACCTCCTTGGTGGTCACGTCGTAGCGGCCCGTCGCGTCGATCCCGTAGCCATACTCGGTCAGCAGCCTTTGCAGCTCGGTGACCTTCGTTCCGGTGTCGTTGGGGCGCAGCGGCTCGGACTCGGCGACAGGGCCCACATCGACCCAGAGACCGATGCCGGACTGGGCAAGGCGCTTCCAGGGGAATTTCTCGCCCGGATCGTTCTTGCGGCTCGGCGCCACGTCGGAATGCGCCACGATGTTTTCCGGGCGGATGATGTTGCGCGTCAGGATCGAACGGCACAGCGTGATCGTTGCGGCGATCTGCCGCGACGGGAAATCCGGATAGCCGAAATCGTGGCCGGGATTGCATATCTCGATGCCGATCGACCGCGAGTTGACATCGGGGTCGCCGGTCCAGACCGAAACCCCGGCGTGCCAGGCGCGCTTGCCCTCTTGCACGAGCTGAACGATGGAGCCGGATTCGAGCACGACGTAATGCGAGGAGACGCGGGCCTTGACGTCGCAAAGGCGGTGGATCGCCTCGTGCGAGAACTGCATGCCGGTGTAATGCAGCACGATCATGTCCGGCCGGCCCAGGCCGGGGCGCTCGTCGAAATTGGGCGAGGGCTCGACGCGCTCGACGACGTTGGAATCTTGGATGAATTGCGACATGCGGGGAGGGTAGGCCAAGACCATTAAAGGATCAGATTGCGCCCGATCTTAGCAAATCGGCGGGCCGACGGTAGCGGGTTGTCGCGTGGGAACAAACATGCGTCGGCCCCGGGTTCGAAATCCCGGGGCCGCGCAACAGACTGTACGCTACGCTACGAACTTGGCGTTACCGCGCGGGCGGAGCCGCCGGGCTGGCCGGCATCGGGCGCGAGCCCAGCGTGCCGCTGCCGGTGGTCGCGCTCGGAGCCCTGTACGGCTCGAAGTTCGCCGCCTGCTTCAGCTCGTCCTTGGTCATTGTGAGCTTCAGCTTGTCCGACTCGTTCTTCGACTTGTCGCCGGGGACGACCTGGAACGCGCTCGGAGCCAAGGCTACGTCCTTGGCGCCGATGCCGAGGAAGCCGCCGACGCCCACGACATAGGCTTCGATCTTGCCATTCTTGTCGAACAGGATGTCGCTCACGTCGCCGATCTTCGCCTCATCGGAGCCGACAACGTCGGTGCCTTTGAACTTGGACGCCAGGTATTGATCCTGCCGCTGCGAGTTGACGAACTTCGCCGAACTCGGCGCGGCCACTGGGTTGGTCATCTCGGTCGACTTCGCGGCCGGGGCCGGTGACGTGGCTGCTGGCGCCGGCGACGCGGCCGGCGGATTCTGCGGGATGCCTTCGGCGGTGGCTGCACCGATCATCATGCCGGTGATGGCCGTTGTGATCATGAGTTTCTTCAACATGCAAATCCTCCTTGAGCCTGTTCAGGAAACGAAATCCCCTCTGGGAGACAACGTGCGGTTTCGCGCGATGTTCCGGAGAAATCGCGCCGGAACTTGCTGAAAGTCGCGCCGAATCGATTCGTTGCGCGATGCGCAGAGCCGGAACCGAACGTCGCGGCGCGCAAAATTGCGTGTCATGGGAAAAGCCGGGAACCGGCGTTGCGGTTCCGCGCCCCGGGGTTTGATGGCCCGGTGCGTGGCTTTGCAAACGATTCCTTAAGCTTAAACCGCGTTTAATCCCTGTTGGTTGTTCGGTTCCCGGCGGGGGCCGTTCGACGCCTGACCGGTGCTCTCGCCCATACACCCGATGTTGAGCCAAACAATCCCAGACGGCGGGCGTAACCGATTGAGAGAAATGGCCTATGCAGCGCTTTCCGGTTCGTTTGCGCATCGGCCCGAAGGCTGCCTTGGCTGGGGCACGGGAATGATGGCGGGCAGCGATGGCCCTGCTGTCGCTGGTGGACCGGCCCGTCACGTTCCCGTGCTCGTGTGCCCGGCGATCGAGTTGCTGAACGTCCGCGACGGCAGCATCTACATCGACGGCACCTTCGGCGCGGGCGGCTACACCAGCGCGATTCTTTCGGCCGCGAATGCGCAGGTCATCGGCATCGACCGCGACCAGAGCGCGGTGGCGAACGGCGCGGGGCTGGTGCGGTCGGCCAATGGACGACTGACGCTGGTGGAGGAGCGGTTTTCCGCGCTCGATCGTGTCGCGGAAAAATTCGGGCACGAACTGGTGGACGGCGTCGTGCTCGACCTCGGCGTGTCCTCGATGCAACTCGACGAGGCCGGGCGCGGCTTCTCGTTCCGGTTTGACGGTCCACTCGACATGCGCATGGGTACGGACGGGCCGAGCGCGGCCGATGTGGTGGCGCAAGTCTCCGAGCGCGATCTGGCCGACATCATTTTCCAGCTTGGCGAGGAGCGGCATTCGCGCGCCGTCGCCCGCGCCATCGTCGCTGCCCGCGGCAGGGAGCCGATCCGCACCACCCGGGCGCTGGCGGACATCGTCGGGCGCGTGGTCCGCACCAAGCCCGGGCAGATTCATCCGGCCACCCGGACGTTCCAGGCGCTGCGCATCTTCGTCAACGAGGAACTGGCGGAGCTTGCGGCGGCACTCGTCGCCGCCGAGCGCGTCCTGAAGCCCTCGGGCCGTCTGGTGGTCGTGACCTTCCATTCGCTCGAAGACCGCATCGTCAAGACATTCCTCGCCGAGCGAAGCCGCACGATGAATGTCTCGCGTCATCTTCCCGACATCGAGGTCCCGGCGCCGACCTTCCGCCTCCTGACCAAGCGCCCGGTCGCGCCGGACGAAGCCGAGATCGCGGAAAACCCGCGCGCCCGCTCGGCCAAGCTTCGGGCCGGCGAGCGTAGCGAGGCGCCGCCGCGCGAGGCCGGCGTGACGTCGCTGCTGCCGCGTTTGCCCGCGCTCGACGACATCGTGAGAGGAGGCTGAAGCCATGCGCCTTCTCAATTTCTTGGTCCTGGCGCTGCTAGTGCTCGCCGCGGCCTATGTCTACGAGATCAAATTCGAGTCGACGCTGCGCGCGGAACGCGTCGCCAAGATGCGCGGCGACGTGCAGCGCGAGCGCGATGCCATCGCCGCCTTGCGCGCCGAATGGACGACGCTGGAAAACCCGGCCCGCATCCAGGGCCTGGCGCGCCGCCACCTGCATCTGCGGCCGGCCGACGCGACGCAGTATGACGCGCTCGACCGTCTGCCGGAGCGGCCGCCGTCGATCGTGCAGCAGCCGCCTCCCGACGCGATGGCGCAGACGATCGAAGACTTGAACCCGGTGACCGGCAGCGTGCCGGCCCTGATGGGGCTGAGGTGACCGCGATGGACGCCCAGCTCGCAGCTGTGCCGCATGTACCGGCTTTGGCGCCCGTGAAGCCGCGGGGCCGGTGGCTCGGCACGCTGCTCTATGGCCGCAACGTCGACCGCACCGCCAAAGCCCGCGCCCGCGTCGGGCTGGCGATGCTGGCTTTCGCCGCGGTCTATTCGGTGATCGCCGTGCGGCTCGTCATGTTCGCGGTGGTGCCGGAAAGCCATTTCGTGCGGCGCGGCGCGTCCAAGGATGCGATCGCGACCGCGCGTCCCGACATCCTCGACCGCAACGGCGCGATCCTCGCCACCGACGTGCGCTCGCCGTCGCTGTTCGCAGAGCCGCGCAAGATCATCGACGTGGACGAAGCGGTGGAGCTCTTGACCGCGGTGCTGCCGGACCTCGACTCGACCGAGGTTCGCGACCGCATCGGTTCGCGCAAGGGATTTGCCTGGCTCAAGCGCGAGATCACGCCGACGCAGCGGCGGGAAATCTACAAGCTCGGCCTGCCGGGCGTAGGCTTCCTCGCCGAGAACAAGCGCGTCTATCCCAACAGCGCCGAGGTTTCGCACCTGATCGGCCACGTCAACATCGACAACCAGGGCATCGCCGGCATCGAGAAATGGCTCGACGGCCGGGGCCTGCAGGCGCTTCACATGGCGGGCCTCGCCACCGATCGGCTGCAGAAGCCGGTCGAGCTTGCGGTCGATCTGCGCGTGCAGCACGCGATGCGCGACGAGCTGATCTTCGCCGCGGAGAAATTCAAGGTGAAGGCCGCGGCGGGTCTCGTCGTCGATGTCGAGACCGGGGAGATCATCTCGATGGTCTCGCTGCCGGACTACGACCCCAACAGCCCGAAGCAGGCCAACGATCCGCTCCGCATCAACCGGCTGACCACGGGCGTGTTCGAGCTGGGCTCGACCTTCAAGGCGCTCACCGTCGCGATGGCGCTCGATTCCGGCAAGTACACGCTCAATTCGATCATGGATGCGCGCGGCGCGTTGCGCTACGGGCGATTCACCATCCACGATTACCACGCGCAGAATCGCATGCTCAGCCTGCCGGAGGTTTTCACCTATTCGTCGAACGTCGGCACTGCGCGCATGGCGCTGGGGGTGGGCGTCGAGCATCACAAATGGTTCCTGCGGAAGATGGGCCAGCTCGACCGGTTGCGCACCGAGCTGCCGGAGAGCGCCGAGCCGATCGTGCCCAAGCGCTGGGGCGAGCTCAACACCGTGACCATCGCGTTCGGCCATGGCTTGTCGGTCGCGCCGCTGCAGGCGGTTGCCGCCATCAACGCGCTGGTCAACGGCGGCTATCTGATCCCGCCGACCTTCATGAAGCGCACCAAGGCCGAGGCGATGGCGCTGGCGAAGGTGGTGGTGAAGCCCGACACGAGCGAGAAGATGCGCTATCTGATGCGCCTCAACGCCGAGAAGGGCACCGCCAGCAAGGCCAACGTCGCGGGCTATTATGTGGGCGGCAAGACCGGCACGTCCGAGAAGGTGGTCGGCGGCCGTTACTCCAAGACCAAGCTGCTCAACACCTTCACGGCCATCATGCCCGCGGACAAGCCGCGCTATCAATTGATGATCATGCTCGACGAGCCGCAGGGCCTGCCGGAGACGCACGGCTACGCCACCGCCGGCTGGAATGCGGCGCCGACCGCCGGCAAGGTGATCGCCCGGATCGCCCCAATGCTCGGCGTCGAGCCGCGATTCGACCTGCCCCCGGCCGACCAGCTTATTTTGGCCAAGGTCCGGCAGTGAACTGACTTGTCATGCCCCGCGAAAGCGGGGCATCCAGTATTCCCTGAGTCGCTTTGGGATTCGTGACCGGCGGGACTTGGCAGCCGTCGCAGAGGCCTATGAAGCTCTCCGATCTCCTCACCGGATTGGCCCCGCTCGATGCGCGCACCGGCGCCATCGAAGCCACCGGCGTCACCGCGGACAGCCGCAAGGTCCGGCGCGGCGATCTGTTCGTCGCAATTCCGGGGACCAAGGCCGACGGGCTTGCCTTCGCCGCCCAGGCATCGACGGCGGGAGCCGCCGCCATCGTCGGCGAGGGCGCTCCACCCGCGCTGCCGCCGGGCGCGGTGTTCGTGAAAGTCGGGAACGCCCGGCGGGCGCTTGCGCTCGCGGCGGCGCGAATCTTTCCGCGCCAGCCGAAGGTGATCGCGGCGGTGACCGGAACGAGCGGCAAGACCTCCGTGGCGGCCTTCACCCGCCAGATCTGGTCGGCGCTGGGACACGAGGCCGCCAGCGTCGGCACCATCGGGGTCGTGACGCCAAAGCGCGAGGTCTATGGCTCGCTCACCACGCCCGATCCGGTCGATCTGCACCGCACCCTGTCGGAACTGGCCGGTGAGGGCATCACCCATCTCGCCATCGAAGCGTCCTCGCATGGGCTCGACCAGCACCGCCTCGATGGCGTGCGGGTCGCGGCCGGCGGCTTCACCAATCTCAGCCGCGACCACCTCGACTATCATCCGAGCGTCGAAGCCTATCTGGCCGCCAAGCTCCGGCTGTTCGAGGCGCTGGTGGGCGACGGCGGCGGCGCGGTGATCGACGTCGATCACGAGCACAGCGCGGCGGTCGTCGCCGCTGCGAATAAGCGCGGGTTGAAGATCATAACGGTTGGCCGCAACGGCGACGGCATCCGCCTGGTCGACGCCGCGATCGACGGATTCACGCAGGCCGTCAGCGTCGAGCACGCCGGCAAGCGCCATCAATTCCGGCTTCCATTGGTCGGGGGCTTCCAAATCGAGAACGCGCTGGTCGCGGCCGGTCTTGCCATTGCGACCGGCGGTCCGGCGGATCGCGTTTTTGCGGCACTCGCTTCGCTTCAAGGCGCCAAGGGGCGGCTCGATCTGGTCGGCGAAAGAGATGGCGCTCCGGTGTTCGTCGACTACGCGCACAAGCCGGACGCATTGGAGAAGGCCATCGAGGCGCTGCGGCCTTACGTCAAGCGCCAACTCGTCGTCGTGTTCGGCGCAGGCGGCGATCGCGACAAGGGCAAGCGCGCGTTGATGGGTGCGATTGCAGCCAAGAACGCCGACCGCGTCATCGTCACCGACGACAATCCGCGTGGCGAAAATCCGGCGTCGATCCGCGCGGCCATTCTTGATGGCGCCGACCGGGCGCCGAACGTGCGCGAGGTCGGCGACCGCCGCGAGGCGATCCGCAGCGCCATCGCCGCGCTTCAGAGGGGCGACGTGCTGCTGGTCGCCGGTAAGGGCCACGAAACGGGCCAGATCGTCGGAGGGCAGACTTTGGACTTCAGCGATCATCAGGAAGTCGAGGCAGCGCTTGCGGAGAAGGTCGTATGAGGGATGGCGCTTCAGCCCGTGTCCCGCACGCGGTGCAGCGCGAAGCGCAGCGGAGCGGTGCACCGCAGATGCGGGACCCCGTTTGGTTTGTCGAAGAAACCGGGGTCCCGGGTCTGCAGCGCATCACTTCGTGCTGCGCTGCGCCCGGGGCACGAGGCGGAGAAGCTGCATGAATCCGCTCTGGACAGTCGAGGCGATGGCAAAGGCCATGGGCGCGGCGCGGCAGGGCGCGCTGCCGCAGAGCGTGCCGGGGCTTTCGATCGACACTCGCACCATCGCGCCGGGCGAGGCGTTCTTCGCGCTCAAGGATGCGCGCGACGGCCATGACTTCGTTGCGGTGGCGCTGAAAGCCGGCGGCGGGCTTGCCGTCGTCGCCGCCGACAAGATCGGGATGTTTCCGAAGGACGCGCCGCTGCTCGTTGTGCCCGACGTGTTGGAGGCGCTGACCGCGCTCGCCCGCGCGGCGCGCGTCCGCAGCCATGCCAAATTCATCGGCGTCACCGGCTCGGTCGGCAAGACCGGCACCAAGGAGGCGCTCCGCTTCGCGATGTCAGCCGACGGCGAGACGCACGCTTCCGCCGCCTCCTACAACAACCATTGGGGCGTGCCGCTGTCGCTGGCGCGATGCCCGCAGAGCGCGCGCTATGCCGTGCTTGAAATCGGCATGAATCACGCGGGCGAGATCGCGCCGCTGACCCGGCTGGTGCGGCCGCATGTGGCGATCATCACCACCATCGAGCCGGTGCACCTCGAATTCTTCCCGTCGGTCGAAGCCATCGCCGACGCCAAGGCGGAAATCTTTTCTGGCATCGAGCCGGGCGGGGCGGCGGTGATCAACCGCGACAATCCGCATTTCGCACGCCTGCAGAAGCAGGCCAAGGCTGCGGGCGTCGGACGGATCGTGACCTTCGGCGAGAATGCCAAAGCCGATGCGCGGCTCTTGAAGTTCGCGCTGCAGCCGGATTCATCGACGGCGCAGGCGCGCATCCTCGGCGCCGATATCACTTACAAGCTCGGCGCGCCCGGCCGCCATGTCGTGCTCAATTCGCTGGCCGTGCTGGCGGCGGCCTCGCTTGCCGGCGCCGATCTCGCGCTGGCGGCGCTGGCGCTGACCAATCTCAGCCCCCCGAGCGGCCGCGGCGAACGGCTGACGCTCGATCTGCCCGGCGGCCCGGCGCTCCTGATCGACGAGAGCTACAACGCCAATCCCGCTTCGATGCGGGCGGCGCTGGCGCTGCTCGGCCAGGCTCCGGTCGGGCCGCGCGGCCGACGCATCGCCGTGCTGGGCGAGATGCTGGAGCTTGGGACCCGCGGCGCGGAGCTGCACCAAGGGCTCGCCCAGCCGGTGGTGGAGAATTCGGTCGATCTCGTGTTCTGCGCGGGCCCGCTCTATCAGGACTTCTGGGAGGCCCTTCCCTCCGAACGCCGGGGCGGCTATGTCGTGACGTCGGCGGCGCTCGAAGCCGAGGTGCTCGGTGCGTTGCGCGCGGGCGACGCGGTGATGGTCAAAGGCTCGCTCGGCTCCAGGATGGGGCCCATCGTCAAGGCGCTGACGCGCCAGTTCACGTCGCAAGGCGCCCGCGCAGCGGTGTCCGCTCAAGGTTGATCCGATGCTTTATCTGTTGGCTGATCTTTCCAGCACGCTCTCGATCTTCAACATCTTCCGCTATCTGACGGTGCGGACCGCGGGCTCGATGATCACCGCGCTGGTGTTCGTGTTCATGTTCGGCCCCTGGATCATCGATCATCTGCGGCTGCGCCAGGGCAAGGGCCAGCCGATCCGCACCGACGGCCCGAAATCGCACATCCTCACCAAGACCGGCACGCCGACCATGGGTGGGCTGATGATCCTGCTCGGCATCGTGGTGTCGACCCTGCTTTGG
>CAMAWG010000030.1 GCA_945861855.1 Rhodoplanes serenus | reverse complement strand
GGACACCGGCGGCGCCCGTTCGGTGCCGTCGCTGGCGGTGTCGCTCGCGCTGTTCGGCGGCGCGGTCGGCGGCCTGCTGATGGGCCGGATCGCCAACAGCTACGGCATCCGCTGGACGGTGATCCTGGGCGCGGTGATGATCGCCATCGGCCTTTTCATCTCATCGCTCGGCGCGCCGTGGCAGCTCTACCTCGGCCACGGCCTGTTCATGGGCGCGCTCGGTAACGCCGGATTGAACGCGCCGCTGTTCGTCTATGTGAGCCGGTGGTTCGACCGCCGCCGCGGTTCGGCGCTGGCGCTCATTTCAAGCGGCGGCTATCTCGCCGGATTCGTGTGGCCGACCATCTTCGAGCGCTGCATCGCCTATTTCGGCTGGCAATGGACGATGATCGGCTTCGGCGTGTTCCAGCTCGTGATGATCGTGCCGCTCGCCATCATCTTTCTCAATCCGCCGCCGGACTTGCCGGCCGAGACGGCCGCCCACGGCAACGGAATCGGCAAGCCAAAGGTGTTCGGCTGGAACGGCAACCTCGTGTTCGCGATGCTCGCCTTCGCCGCATTCCTCTGCTGCGTCACCATGTCGATGCCGCAACAGCATCTGGTCGCGTTCTGCAGCGATCTCGGAATCTCATCCACCATCGGCGCGACCATGCTGTCGGTGCTGCTGGGGATGGGTTTCTTCAGCCGCCAGGGCTGGGGCTGGCTGTCGGACCGGATGGGGGGGCTGCCCACGGCGATCTTCAGCTCGATCCTGCAGTGCATTGCGATGAGCGGCTTCCTGTTCACGCAGGACATGACCGGGCTATTCGCGGTGTCGATCGCCTTCGGCCTGGGCTTCAGCGCGCTGATCCCGGCCTATGTCCTGACCATCCGTGAGCTCTATCCGCTTAGCGAGGCCTACTGGCGGGTGCCGGGACTGTTGCTGCTCAGCGGCAGCGGCATGGCGACCGGCGGCTGGCTCGCCGGCTACATGTACGACATCTACGGCCACTACGGCCCGGCCTTCATCACCGGCGTGGCGTTCAACATCGCCAATATCGCGCTGCTCTCCATGCTTCTGGTGCGGCAACGCTCCTATTCCTATATCCGCTGACGGCGGAACGCCGCCGCCCGCTCGCCGTTGTCGTCCGCATCCGACGGAGATCATCATGCGTTTGCCGATTGCGCTCGCGGCCTGCCTCATTGCGCTGCCGTCCGCGGCGGGCGCACAGACCTTCAAATCCTCGGCCGGCGATCTCAAGATCGAGACCGTTGTCGGCGGGCTTGCCCACCCCTGGGCGCTCGCTTTCCTGCCGGACGGGCGCATGCTGGTCACCGAGCGGGCGGGCCGCATGCGCATCGCCACGCCGGACGGCAAGCTCACGGCGCCGCTGCAAGGCGTGCCGAAGGTATTCGCATCCGGACAAGGTGGGCTCCATGACGTGATAGCCGACCGCAGCTTCGCGCAGAACAGGACGATCTATTTCTGCTACGCCGAGCCCGCGAGCGGCGGCGCACGGACGGCGATGGCGCGCGCGACGCTCGGCGAAGGCAAGCTCGACGACGTGAAGGTGATCTTCCAGCAGGACGGCCCGCTTTCGAGCGGCAATCATTTCGGCTGCCGCATCGCGCAAACCTCGGACAACAATCTGTTCCTCACCCAGGGCGATCATTTCACCCAGCGCGACGAAGCGCAAAACCTCGGCAATCATATCGGCAAGATCGTGCGGGTCGCGCCCGACGGCTCGGTGCCGAAGGACAATCCGTTCGCCGGCCGCAGAGACGCCAAGCCGGAGATCTGGTCCTACGGCCACCGCAACTCCCAGGGCGCCGCGATCCATCCCGCGACCGGCAAGCTCTGGGAGCACGAGCATGGCGCGCGCGGCGGCGACGAGGTCAATATCCCGCAACCCGGCAAGAACTACGGCTGGCCGGTAATCAGCCACGGCGTCAACTACGACGGTACGCCGGTCGGGAGCGGCAAGGCCGAGATGCCCGGCATGGAGCAACCGGTCAAATACTGGGTGCCGTCGATCGCGCCCTCCGGCATGGCGTTCTATGACGGCGCGCTGTTCCCGGCCTGGAAGGGCAGCCTGTTCGTCGGCGCGCTGGCCGGCCAGATTTTGGTGCGGCTGACGCTCGACGGCGAAAAGGTCACCGGCGAGGAGCGCCTGCTGCAAGGCATCCGCGAGCGCATCCGCGACGTTCGCACGGGTCCCGACGGCGCGATCTATCTCGTCACCGACAACAGCGGCGGACGCGTGCTCAAGGTCGTTCCGGCCCAATAGCAACCGGCCCGCGCCCAGAATTGGCGCTGAATTTGCTTCCCATGCTGCGCGACATGCGCCGCTGGGGGCTCTCATGCTCGATCCCGACAGGAACAGCGCCGACTCAGGCTCCTTTCCCGGGCTGAACTTCGCCTATCGCTTCCACGACGGCCTCGCCGAGCGGATCGCGCCGGCCGACTTGCGCCGCGCCTTGAAGGAGCCCGGCGGCTGGACCTGGCTGCACTTCTCGCTCACCGACGAGGGCGCCCGCAACTGGATTGGCCAGGAGGCGGCGATTCCCGATCGCGCCAAGACGATCCTGCTCTCCGACGACGAACATCTCGTGCTGGAGCCGATCGCCGGCGGAATCGCCGGCGTGTTCGCCGATCTGCTGCGCGACGACCAGGACAAGACCCGCCAGCTCGGCCGGCTGCGCTTCGCGCTGACCGACGAGCTTGTGGTCAGCGGCCGGCGCAGCGCGCTCGGCGCGATCGCGCGCACGCTCGAAGCCATCGATGCCGGCAAGCGCTTTCCCGACGCGGTGGCGCTGCTCGAAACCATCGTCAGCCATTTCGCCGATGCCGTCGCCGGGGTGGCGGGCGAGCTCGCCGACACGCTCGATCTGATCGAAGACCACGTCATCGACAATGTCATTCCCGGCGACGAGCCCCAGCGGCTCGCGCCGGCGCGGCGAACCGCGGTGCGGCTGCACCGCCAGCTCGCGACGTTGCGGCTTCTGTTCCGGCGCTGGTCGCTGCCCGAGCAGTCGGAATTGCCGACGCGGATCGGCGAGGCCGCCGGCCGTCTTGCGCAGCGGCTCGACGGATTGGATCACGAGATCGCCGCGATCCAGGAACGCGCGCGGCTGCTGCAGGACGAGATCGGCGCCAAGCTTGCCGCCGCGACCAACCGCAACCTGTATGTGCTGACGATCGTCACCGCGCTCTTGCTGCCGCCGACGCTGGTCGCCGGCCTGTTCGGCATGAACTTCGCCGACCTGCCTTTCACCAAGGGAACCGGCGGCTTCTTCTGGGCGCTGGCGGTGGCCGCCGGATCGGCGGCCACGGTCTACGTCTTCCTGCGCTGGCTCCGCATCATGCGTTAGGCGGCCGGCACCCGGCCCTTCACCGCATTGGCGAATGCTTCATAAGAGATGCGTCCCTCCGGCCCTGCGGGCAATTGTTGGCGCAGGTGCGCCTTGAGCTGCTCTCGTGCCGCCGGCGCCAGCTTGCTGATCGCTTGGCCGGCCGGTCCCACCGGCACAGCGTTCGAATCCCAGAAGTCGTCGAAGCCGGAATACGCGATCGTAATGCGGATCACGCGCGCCTCGACCGATTGAAGCCCCGCCTGCTCCCAAATCGCCCGCATTTTATCCTGCCGCGAAATCGCAAAGCCCGGCGGTGTCGGCAGTGCGATGCCAAGGGAATGCATCGCCTTGTGGATCGGTTCGAGCGGCAGGCCGCCGCCCGGAATGTCCCACATGTAGGTCGCCACGCAGCCCCCCGGCCGGACGACGCGCGCCATCTCGCCAGCGGCCTTGGCCGGATCGGGAACGAAACTGATCACCAGCGCCATGACGGCGGCATCGAAGCTGCCGTCGGCGAATGGCAGAGACTGCGCATCGGCCACCCGAAACTGCGCGGATTTCGCGCCGGGCCGGGTCCGCGCATAGGCAAGCTGCCCCTCGGACGGATCGATCCCGGTCACTTCCGCAGGCCCGCCGCGGGCGATGAGAGCCTCGGTGAAGGCGCCGTTGCCGCAGCCGACATCGAGCCAGCGCAAGCCCTTGGGCAAGTCGAGCCAGTCCAGGAAGACGTCGCCGGCCAGCCGGCTCCATCGCCCCATCATCCGCTCATAGGCCTTGCCGTCCGCAAACAGTCCCGGTGCTTCGCTCATGAATGGCTCCGCCTTCACCGCGCCTTCTGAAGCAGTTTCTTTTCCAGCATCACATGGATGCCCTTGGCGCCATTGACCACCTGCGTCACGCGGAGATCGGCGGCGAGGCTGCACAGCATGTAGGCGTCCTCGCGCGAAATCCCGGTGCGCGCGCAAATGAGCTTGATCATGTCGCGGAGCGCGATCACCACGCAGTCGTCGAGGTCGGGATCGAACGCCATGGTCATGACATGCGTCGGCGTCTCGGCCATCGGCCATTCAAGCGCCATGTCGCTCCGCGCGATCAGTTCGAAGGTGCCGACGAGCCCAGTCTCGATCGCGGTGATGCAGACCTCGCCGTCGCCCTGCGCGCCGTGGCCGTCGCCGCAGGAGAACAGCGCGCCGTCGGTGTGGATCGGCAGATAGAGCGTGGTGCCCGCCACCAGTTCCTTGTTGTCGAGGTTACCGCCGTTCTTGCGCGGCGGCGGCGAGTTGATCATGCCCCAGGCGGCGGGCGGCGCCACCGCCATGATGCCGAAGAACGGTTTGAGCTCCAGATCGAGTCCCCACGACAGCTTGCCGATCATCCGCTGCTTGTCGAGCGGGATGTGGACCTGCCGCATGGTCTTGAAATCGTCCGGCAACGCGCCGGCCAGCGGGCGGATGGTGTTGTAACCCCAG
Source organism: Rhodoplanes serenus (assembly GCA_945861855.1). GTDB lineage: Bacteria > Pseudomonadota > Alphaproteobacteria > Rhizobiales > Xanthobacteraceae > Z2-YC6860. The sequence goes on along the minus strand of CAMAWG010000030.1, from coordinate 29,783 downwards.
TTCTGGAACAGCTCGATCTGCTTGATGCGGACTTCGAGCACCTGGCCTGCTTTCGCGCCGCGCACCGCCACCGGCCCGGTCAGAATGTGCGGACCGCCGAGCTTGGCCTGCACCTTGTCGTGGATCGCCTGCAGCGCGGGCGGCACGGTCAGGCCGGATTCCGGCTTGGGCAGATAGCCAAGCGTGCCCGACACCGTCGAGATGGTCACGGTGTCGCCGGAGTCGACGGTGAGCTGGGGCGGCAGCCTGGCGTCGAAGTAGCCCCAGTGAACCGTCTCCGGCGAAGCCTCCAGGCGATGCGTGGCCATGTGAACTATCTCAGTCCTTCTTCATGATGACGTTGCCGGAAATCTCCTCGATCAGGTCGAGGTCGATGATGACCGCCGCGCCCTTCTTCTCGGGGTCCTTCGTCTGCTCTTCGTGGTTTGTGAGATCCCAGGCCTTGTCGCGCTCGGGCCCGCTGGTGACAAGCCGCGCCTTGCCGTGGAAACGGATGCAGCCGGCGCGATACGGGTTCTCCTTCCGCGCGGGATTACGGTAATAGACCATGACGTTCGGGTTCTCGCCGAGGCGGGCCTGCGACGAGCGATGGCTGCGCTCCCAGTAGCAGAGCGTGCTGTCGCCAAAGACCGCGACACTGCCCTTCGGGCTGATCTGCGGATGGCCGTCCTTCGACGCCGTGCCAATCAGGCAGGGCGTGCCGTCCGCCAGCGCCTTGTCCAGCAGATCCTTCATCACGGGCGTGATCTTGATCATGGTCCCTCACCTTCGCGTTTTTGCACACGCCGGCCCCGCCGACTCAGTCAGACTACCACTTCTGAAAGATAAAAAAGGCGCCGAGCGCGATCAGCGCAAAGCCGATGGCGTGATTCCAGCCGAGCGGCTCCTTCAGGTAGATGAAGGAAAATCCGACGAACACCACAAGCGTAATGACCTCCTGCATGGTCTTGAGCTGCGCCGTCGAATAGACCGCGTTGCCCCAGCGGTTGGCCGGCACCGCCATGCAGTATTCGACCAGCGCGATGCCCCACGCCACGAAGATCACGGCGGCGAGCGGCGCCTCCTTGAAGCGCAGGTGCCCGTACCAGGCGAGCGTCATGAAGACGTTGGAGCCAATCAGCAGCAGGATCGGGAGCACATAGGGCGAAGCGAGCATCGCGGGCATGGCCATCTCTTTCATCGGAGGAAGAACACCGCGCCGTAGCATGACCGCAGTGGATTGGAAAAGTAAGACGCCGGCGTTACGTTCCGGAGCCCTGCGATTCGCGATAGAGCCAATGCACCGGACGACGTCCCTCATTCTCGTCGCACTGATCGCGTCCGCGCCGGCCCTCGCGCAATCGCCGCCGCCCAAGCCCTATGCGCCTGTCGCAATCGCGCGCGCGGCTGCATCGGATGACGCAAGCTTCATCGCCTTCCGCGCGGCGCTCGCCGCCGCCGCCAAAGGCCGCGTCTATGCCGAGCTCGCGGCGCTGGTGCTGACCCATGGCTACTTCTGGGCCCGCGACTTCGGGCAAGCCTACGATGCGCGCAGGCCCGCGGTGGACAATCTCGCGCAAGCGATCGGCCTTGAGCGCGGCGGCGGCATCGGCTGGGACGCGCTCGCGGAGTTCGCCGCCGAAGCCGCCGTCGAACCGCTGGATTCCCGCCCCGGCGTGGTCTGCGCGCCGGCGCGGCCGCTCTATGACGGGGTGGCGTTTTCCCGAATGCTTGACGGGACCTACACCGGCGGCATCGACTGGGCCTATCCGCGCGCCGACAGCACGCCGGTGCGCGCCGCCCCGCAGCCGGACGCCGCCCTGGCCGGTACGCTCGGGCTGCATTTCGTCCGCCTCCTCGGGTTCGAGGGCGCCGGCGACAAGCCCAATCCCGGCCGCGTGCAGTGGGCGCGCATCGCCATGCAGGACGGCAAGCAGGGCTTCGTCGCCCCAGGCAGCCTCATGTCGCTGACCGCCGAACGCCTCTGCTACATCAAGGAACTCGTCGCCGGCTGGCGGATCGCCGGGTACATCGCCGGAGGCAACTAGGAACCGGCTTGAAAGGTCCTGCCGGCTGCACCCGCGCCGTCGCAACACCGACGCAATTTCACGTAGATTCCAATCATTGGGTTCACCGAAGGAGATACCGATGCGCCATCGCGTCATTGCCGCTTTTTCCATCACCGCGTCGCTGCTGCTGGCCGCCGCCGCGCCGGCGCTTGCGCAAAGCCAGTTGCCGCGTCCCGCGCAGTTGCCGCCGGCCGGCGGTCAGGGCGGGCCGCAGCAGCAACAACAGCAGCAGCAACAGGCCGCGGCCAAGCCCTACAAGCCGGTGTCGATCAGCGCCCCCGCGCCGGTGAGCGATCCGAGCTTCGAGGCGTTCCGCAAGCAGCTCGGCGCCACAGCCGAGAAGAAGGACCGCAAGGCGCTCGCCGCGATGGTGGCGCAGAACTTCTTCTGGATCGGCGAGAAGGGCGACAAGGCCGACAAGAAGAAGCCCGGCATCGACAACCTCGCCAAGGCGATCGGACTCGACGGCAAGGAGGCCTACGGCTGGGAGGCGCTCGGCGCCTATTCCGCCGACCCGACCGGCTCGCGGTTCCCGGATCGCAAGGACACGATCTGCGCGCCGGCCGATCCGGTTTTCAACCCGCTGGAACTGGAGGCGCTGGCGAAGTCGACCGGCACCGAGGAGAGCGACTGGGCCTATCCGATGCAAGCGGGCCTCGAAATGCACGCAGGCCCGCAACCCAATTCGCCGGTTGTCGAGAAGCTCGGCATGCACTTCATCCGCGTGGTGCAGGACACCGCGCCGGGCAACGACGACCCGATGGTGAAGGTGGTCGCCCCCTCCGGCAAGACCGGCTTCGTTCCGGGCGACGCCATCAGCCCGCTCGGCAACGACCAGATTTGCTACAGCAAGGACGGCGCCGGCTGGAAGATTTCGGGCTTCATCGGCGGCGAATAGTAACGCACTGCAACATACGGAAATTATCGCGGCGCGCGCCGGAATAGGCGCGCGCCGCTGTTGTTTTCAGGACTGTCTGGAAACGACAAAGAGGGCGACCATGAAACTCACACTCACATCCGTCGGCGCCGCACTGCTGGCCGCCGCGCTCAACCTGCCGGCGCAGGCGCAGCAGCGGCCGCAGATCGAGACCAAGAAGGTCGACGGCACCGACAACGTCTACATCTTCCGCAACGGCAACCATCAGGCGATGTTCATCGTCACCAAGGCCGGCGTGATCGCGACCGATCCCGTCGCCTACGGCCGGCCCAACGGCGGCCAGCAGTATGTCGACGAGATCAAGAAGGTCACCGACAAGCCGATCAAGTTCCTGGTGTACAGCCACGTTCACTTCGACCACATCGCCGGCGGCAAGGCGTTCAAGGACGCCGGCGCCAGAATCATCGCGCACAAGAACGCCACTGCGCGCCTGAAGGCGGTTCAAGACCCGCATACGCCGCTTCCGGACGAGTCGGTCGGCAACAAGAAGGTGATCAACCTCGGCGGCACGACTCTGGAACTGCTGTATCTCGGACCGAACCACTCCGATTCGACGCTGGTCATGCGGCTGCCGAAGGAGAAGATCATCTTCGTGGTCGACACCATCCCGGTCGGCTCGTTCCCCGGCCGCGGCATGATCGATTTCTATCCGCTCGAGACCGAGGCTTTCATGCAGAAGGTCATTGCGATGGATTGGGAGCGCATGATTCCCGGCCATCCGGCGCCCAACGGCCGGCTCGGCACCAAGGACGACGTCAAGGCGGCGCTCACGCTGCTCCAGGAGGCATCGGGTGAGGTGAAAAAGCTCGCCCGGGAAGGCAAGTGCTGGGACACCGTCGAGAAGGAATTCAAGATGGAGAAGTACGCCAGCATGCCGGGCTATGCCAACGGCCTGCCCCTGGTGGCGCGGCGTTACTGCGGCCTGTGGGGCCGCGGCAGCTGACGCCCGACGTTTGTGTCCCGGGCGCAGCGCAGCACCTCTTGGTGATGCGCTGCAGACCCGGGATCGTAACGAATTCCGAGTGTGTAACGGTCCCGGATCTGCGGTGCACCGCTAACGCGCTGCACCGCGTCCGGGACACGTAACTCAGGTTATCGCGCCGTGGCCGCGGCCTTGGCGATCGACTCCGCGGTCTGGCCGAACAGGATGGCGCGCTCCTCGGCGGTGCGGATGCCGCCGTGGCCCGGATTGACCTTGGCCACGTGGTCGTAGGCGCGCACCGTCGCCGGCCGGGCCGCGATGGTTTCGAGCCACTTCTTCAGGTGCGGGAAGTCGGCGATCTTCTGGCCCTGCCGCTCGTGCGGCACCACCCACGGGTAGCACGCCATGTCGGCGATGGAATATTCGCCTGCGAGGTACGGCCGGTCGGCCAGCCGCTTGTTCATCACGCCATAGAGCCGGTTCACCTCGTTGCGATAGCGATCCATCGCATACTGAATCTTCTCCGTTGCGTAATTGCTGAAATGATTGTTCTGCCCGGACATGGGGCCAAGCCCGCCCATCTGCCAGAACAGCCACTGCATCACGCCCGCGCGTGCCCGAGGCTCTTTCGGAAGAAATTTCCCGGTCTTCTCGCCGAGATAGACCAGCATGGCGCCGGACTCGAACACCGAGATCGGCGCGCCGCCGCCGGGCGGATCGTGATCGACCATCGCCGGGATGCGGTTGTTCGGGGAGATCGCGAGGAAGTCCGCCTTGAACTGCTCGCCCTTTCCGATGTTGATCGGGAAGATCTTGTAGGGCGTGCCGGTCTCTTCCAGAAACATCGTGACCTTGTGGCCGTTCGGCGTGGTCCAGTAATGCAGGTCGATCATCAATCCATTCCTTCGGTTCGGCAGAGGACGGCCGTCATCATAGTCGTTGATGACCGCAGCGGTCATGCCCTACAGCTATGGAAGAAAATGCTATGAATTGGACGGCGGAAGAAAAAAGAAGCGGCATTCCGTCGCCTCCGAACAACAGGGGACAGGGAGAGAAACATGGATCAGAAGACACTGCCTTCGCCGCGGCTCGCGCCGCTCAGGCCTTCGGAGACTCCGGAGTTGAAAGCGGAATTCGAAGCCGCCGAGAAGCGCATGGGCTTCATCCCCAACAGCTTCCTCATCATGGCGCGCAAGCCCAAGATGGTGAAAGCGTTCCAGCAGATGTCGGCGGCCGTCTGGGATCCGGCCAGCGAAGTGCCGCTCGGGTTCAAGCGGCTGCTCGCCCATGTCGCGAGCCGCTCGGCCGGCTGCCAGTACTGCATCGCGCACACCGGCGAAGGCGCGATCAAGCTCGGCATCGAGGAGCGCAAGCTTGACGCCGTCTGGAGCTACCGGACCAGCCCGCTATTCACAGAGGCCGAGCGCTCCGCCCTCGACGTCGCCGTCGCCGCCGGATGCGTGCCGAACGCGGTGACCGACGAGATGTTCGCCGAATTGCGCAAGCATTGGACCGAGGGGCAGATCGTCGAGATCGTCGCGCTGATCTCGATTTTCGGCTTCCTCAACCGCTGGAACGATACGATGGCGACGCCGCTCGAGGACGAACCGGCGCATTTCGGAGAGGCTCACCTCGTCAAGCACGGCTGGTCCATCGGCAAACACGCGCGCTGAGCCCCCGCCCAGCGCTGCGAAGGCCCCGGCCGCCGCAATGCGGTCACGCGGTCATGATTGATCTTCCCGGCGATGACGACCGATAATGCCGCGATGATCGCTGCTCCGACCGAACAGAAACTGCCGCCGCGGCGCCTCGCCTGCGGGCGCTGCGGCACCGCGTTCGATTGCGGCACCGGTGGCAGCGGCGGCGGATGCTGGTGCATGGACGAGACCGTCCGCCTGCCGATGCCGGATGCGCCGGGCAAGGATTGCCTGTGCCGCGCGTGCCTGCGCGCCGCAGCATCGATCGGACGCAGCCCATGACGGCATCGCGCCTGTGCCGCGCGGCGCTCGCCTTCGCCGCGCTTGTCACCCTCGCCCCGGGCGCGAGTGCCGCCAACATTTCGATCCTCGGCACGTGGGAGATCGTCGAGGCCGCCCCCGCGCCGTGGACCCGGCCGGCGGAGCAGGCAGCGCTGGCGGCCGCGGGCCGCCGCGTCCTCAAGACCGAAGTGACTTTCGCGCCGAGTTCGATCAGCTCGAAATTCAAGCCGTTCGATTGCAGGAGCAAGGTTCTGTACGAGACGAACTCAATCGAGGTCGACGCGCTGTTCCAGGGCAATCTGCCGGAGCCCAACCCCGCAGCGGCGGCCGCCCGGCTTGGATTTCCAAGGGGCGACATTCCGAGCGTGGACGTGCGGTGCCTGAAGGCGCTGCACACCTTCCATTTCCGCGATCCTAATACCGCGCTGATCAGCCTCAACGGCGTGATCTACACGCTCAAGCGGCGGTAGCGGGCAACGAGAAACCCCTATCGAACGGACAAGCCGCTGCCTAGACTGCCGGCGGGGGCTTTGTCACAATGAAACGACGGGACTTCATCTCGCTTCTTGGCAGCGCGGCGGTCGCGGCGCCGCTCGCCGCGCATGCGCAGCAGGCCGCGCTCCCGGTAATTGGCTTCCTCAACAGCGCATCGCAAGATCGCTATCGGGACAGCTTGCGAGCCTTTCACCAGGGCCTGGCGGAATCCGGCTATGTCGAAGGCCGCAATGTTTCGATCGAATATCGCTGGGCGGAGGGCCGATACGATCGGATTCCGGCCATGGCCGCCGACCTCGTGCGCCGGCAGGTCAATTTGATTTCCGCCAACGGACCGGCAGTTCACGCGGTCAAGGCGGCAACCACGACAATTCCAATCGTGTTCACCGCAGGATTCGATCCCATCGAGCTTGGACTCGTCACCAGCCTGAGCCGGCCGGGCGGGAACCTGACGGGAGCGAGCATTCTGAACACCGAACTGGGGCCGAAGCGGCTGGAGTTGCTGCGCGAACTGGTGCCGAAAGCCGCGGTCATCGCGCTCCTCGTCAATCCCGCCAACCCCAATGCCGAGAGCCTGTCCAGAAACTTGCATGCCGCGGCCCGCGCACTCGGATTGCAGCTCCACGTCCTGCATGCGAATGCCGAACGCGATTTCGAGCCGGTGTTCGTGCGCCTGGTTGAACTGCGCGTCTCCGCGCTCGTGATTGGCAACGACCCGTTCTTCACCACCCGGGCGGAACTGCTTGCCGCGCTGACGCTCCGCCATGCGTTGCCGGCGATCTCCCAGTATCGCGAATTTTCCACCGCCGGCGGCCTGATGAGCTATGGCGGCAGTTTGATCGACACCTATTACAAGGCCGGCGTCTACGCCGGCCGCATCATCAAGGGAGAGAAGCCTGCCGATCTGCCGGTCCAGCAGACCACCAAGGTCGAGTTGATCGTCAACCTCAAAACCGCCAAGGCCTTCGGTCTCGCGGTTCCGCTCTCGCTACTCGGTCGCGCCGACGAGGTGATCGAATGAGGCGGCGGGCGTTCCTGACGCTCCTCGGCTGCGCGGCGGCCGCAACGCCGCTCGCTGCACACGCGCAGCAACCGGCCCTTCCGGTGATCGGATTTCTCGGCAGCGGCGCACGTTCCGACTGGATGCATCTGCTGACCGCGTTCCACCGCGGCCTGAGCGAAGCGGGCTTCGACGAGGGCCGAAACGTCCACATCGAACACCGCTGGGCGGAGGGACAATACGACCGGCTGCCGGCGTTCGCGGCCGAGCTTGCGCGCCGCCCGGTCGCGGTGATCGCGGCGGCGTCCCTGCCGGCGGCGCTCGCCGCCAAGGCGGCCACCGCGCAGGTGCCGGTGGTGTTCGCGAGCGGCGGCGACCCCGTCGCCGACGGCCTGGTGGCGAGCCTCAACCGGCCGGGCGCGAACGTGACAGGCGTGACCAATTTCTTCGGCGAGCTCGGCGCCAAGCGTCTGGAGTTCCTGCGCGAGATCGTGCCTGCGCGTCCCCTGGTCGCCGTGCTGGTCAACACCAGGAACCCCAACGCCAAGGCCCGGCTGACCGATGTCGAGAACAGCGCGCGCGCCATGGGCCAGCCGATCCGGATTTTCGACGCCGGCACGGCGGGCGAGATCGACGCTGCGTTTGCCGGCCTCGTCCGCGAACGGCCGGCGCCCTGCTCCTGATCGACGATCCGCTTTTCATCGCGCGGCGCGAGCAGGTCGTGCGGCTGGCCGCGCGCCATGCGCTGCCCGCGATCTACTACATCCGGGAGTTCGCGGCATCCGGCGGGCTGATGACCTATGGCATCAGTTTCGCCGACAGCTATCGCCAGTTCGGCGGCCAGGTTGCAAGGGTCCTGAAAGGCGAAAAGCCGGCCGACCTGCCGGTGCTGCAACCGACCAAGTTCGAGCTGGTCATCAACCTCAAGACCGCCAGGGCGCTCGGCCTCGCCGTGCCGCCGACGCTCATCGCCCGCGCCGACGAAGCGATCGAATAAACCTCTGAGCAGCGGCTGCCACGGTCTGGCCAAGAACCGTGGTTAGGTGCATTCCTTCGCCATGTTCCGCCTGTTCGAAAACGCCCTCAACCCCACCGAGCCGCCGGCGCAATCGCAGCCGCCCGCGGGCCTCATCGCGTTCTACTGGCACTTCGCGCGCCAGGCCAAGGGCCTGTTCGCCGCGTTGTTCGTCGCGGGCTTCGTCGTCGCCGTGCTCGATTCGGCGATCCCCGCCTTCATGGGGCGTATCGTTACGCTCGTGACGTCGAGCCAGCCGGAAAGGCTGTGGACCGACAACTGGCCGATGCTGCTCGGCATGGCCGCCGTGCTGCTGGTGCTCCGCCCGCTGGCGCAGATGGCGCAGAACCTCGTCAGCAATCAGGCGATCACGGTCAACCTCTCCAACATGATCCGCTGGCAGAACCACTGGCATGTCGCGCGCCAGTCCTGGGCGTTCTTCCAGAACGATTTCGCCGGCCGCATCGCCAACAAGGTGATGCAGACCGGCCCCGCGGTGCGCGAGAGCCTCGTCGCGCTGATCACCGGCGTCTGGTACATCCTGGTGTACGGCACCGCGGCGCTGATCCTGCTCGCCTCCGCCGACGCCTGGCTGACCCTGCCGATCCTGCTCTGGTTTATTGGCTACGTCGTGATGCTGCGCATCTTCGTGCCGCGCATGCGGGACCGTTCGAAGGAGGTTTCCGAGGCGCGGTCATGGCTGGTCGGCCGCATCGTCGACACCTACACCAACATCCTCACGGTGAAGCTGTTCGCCCGCGCGCGCGACGAGGACGCCTATGTGCGCGAGGCCTTCGTCGAGCACACCGGGCTGTTCTACGGCTCGCTCCGCCTCAACACCCTGTTCGCCTTCTGCCTCTCGACGCTCAACGCCATGCTGGTGACCGGCACCACCGCGATGGCGATCTGGCTGTGGATGCATGGCAAGGTCGAGGTCGGCACCGTGGCGATGGCGCTGCCGCTGTCCTGGCAGATCGTCTCCATCGCCGGCTGGGTGGCGATGCACGTCACCGACATCTTCGAGAACATCGGCGTGGTGCAGGAGGGCATGAGCGCGATCGCGCGGCCGATCGCGCTGACCGACCGGCCCGACGCCAAGGAACTGAACGTGCCGCGCGGCGAGATCGAATTCAAGGACATCCGTTTCGGCTACGGCCGCGAGAACGGGCTGATCGACGGGCTCTCCCTCGTCATCCGCCCCGGCGAGCGGATCGGCCTCATCGGCCGCTCCGGCGCGGGGAAATCCACCCTGGTCAACCTGATGCTGCGCTTCTTCGATCTCGAGGACGGCCGCATCCTGATCGACGGCCAGGATATTTCGCACACGACGCAGGAAAGCCTGCGCACGCAGATCTCCGTGGTGACGCAGGACACCTCGCTGCTGCATCGCTCGATTAGCGCCAACATCCGCTACGGCAAGCCCGACGCCGCCGAGGCGGACATCGTCGAGGCGGCCAAGCAGGCCCAGGCGCACGATTTCATCCTGGAACTGGAGGACTGGCGCGGCCGGCGCGGCTACGACGCCCATGTCGGCGAGCGCGGCGTCAAGCTCAGCGGCGGCCAGCGCCAGCGCATCGCCATCGCCCGCGTGATCCTGAAGAACGCGCCGATCCTGGTGTTGGACGAGGCCACTTCGTCCCTCGACAGCGAGGTCGAGGCCGCGATCCAGGCAAGCCTCGACACGCTAATGGCCGGCAAGACCGTGATCGCCATCGCGCACAGGCTTTCCACTATCGCGCGGATGGATCGGCTGGTGGTGATCGACCGCGGCCGCATCGTCGAACAGGGCACCCATGCCGAGCTTCTCCGCAACGGCGGGCACTACGCCGAGCTGTGGCGTCGGCAGTCCGGCGGCTTCATCGATTCCGCGCCGCCGGCGCAGGCGGCGGAATAACAGCATTCATACGAGGGCAAGATCATGAAGGCGGTGTTCTACCAGAGCATCGGGCCCGAGCTTGCCCGCTACGACGTCGACGTGGACGGCGTGGCGCTGACCCGGCGCGACGCCGTCACCACGCCCGGTGCCAACGTCCAATACGTCTGGCCGCATCCGTCGAAGAAATATCTCTACGTCGTGTCGAGCGACGGCGGACCGGGCACCATTCCCGGGACGAAGCACGTCGCCAGCGCCTTCCGCATCGATCCGGCTTCGGGCGCATTGACGCCACATGGCGCCACCGCAGCGCTCCCCTCGCGGCCGGTGCATTGCAGCCTCGACCGGTCGGGCGAATATCTGCTGACCGCCTACAACTATCCGAGCAACATCACGGTCCATCGCCTCAAGCCCGACGGGACGATCGGCGATTTGGTGGCACCGCGTGAAAAACTCGACGCCGGGATTTTCGCGCATCAGGTGCTGACCACGCCGGGAAACAAGACCGCGATCATGGTCACGCGCGGCAACAATCCGGAGGCGAACAAGCTGGAGGATCCAGGCGCGCTCAAGGTTTACGGCTTCAAGGAGGGCGTGCTGTCGAATGTCGCGTCAATTCAGCGGGGCAATGGCATCGGATTTGGCCCGCGTCACTTCGATATTCATCCGAGCAAGCCTTGGCTGTTCCTCTCGGTCGAGCGCCAGAGCGAGCTTCATGTCTACAGGCTCAACGACGACGGCACCCTGCCCCGCGACGCCATGTTCATCAAGAACGCGCTCGCCGACCGCACCAACCTTGGCCACACGCAGATGGCCGGCGCGATCCAGATCCATCCGAACGGCCGGTTCGTCTACATGACCAACCGCAACTCCGGCACCGAGGAGATCGGCGGCAGGAAGGTCTTCAAGGGCGGCGAGAACAACGTCGCGGTGTTCGCCATCGATCCGGCGACCGGCGAGCCCACGCTCATCCAGAACATCGAGGCGCGGACCGTGCATCTGCGGACCTTCGCCATCGATCCGACCGGCCGCCTGCTGATCGCCGCCAGCATCCTGCCGATGGCGATGCGCGACGGCGACACCGTGCCCGCGGCCCTCGTGCTCTATCGCATCGGCGCCGACGGCCGGCTCGAGTTCGCGCGCAAATACGACGTGGACACCGGCCGCTTCATGCAGTTCTGGACCGGTATCGTCACGCTGCCGTAGCGCGGGCACGATTGTCGCAACCGCTGGCGGGGCGCGCTGAAACATGCTTGGCTTCGCCCACTCAGGGAGGAACGCCATGAAAAAAATTACCATCGCCGCCGCCGTCACAGCGCTCGTCTGCAGCTTCGCCACAGCCCGCGCGCAGGACTATCCGAACGCACCGGTGCGCCTCATCAGCGGCTTTCCCGCGGGCAGCACCGCCGACATTTCCGCCCGCGTGGTCGGCGCCAAGATGGGCCAGATCCTCGGCCAGCAGTTCGTGGTGGAGAACAGGCTCGGCGCCGCGTCGAGCATCGCCGGCGCCCAGGCCGCGCGCGCGCCGGCCGACGGTTACACCCTGTTCATCTCGTCGGCCGCCAACATGATCAACGCGGCGATGAGCACCACCCTGACCTTCGACATCATGAAGGATTTCGCACCGATCACGCTGATCACCTCGACGCCGACCGTGCTGGTGGTGACGCCCGAGCTTGGCATCAAGAGCGTCAAGGATCTGACCGCGCTGGCCAAGGCCAAGCCAGACACGTTGACGTTCGGCTCCTCCGGAGTCGGAAGTTCGACTCATCTGGCGCTGGAACTGTACAAGTCGCTGGCGAAGGTGAAGATCACCCATGTGCCCTACACCGGCAGCCCGCAGGTCGTTACCGACCTGCTGGCCAACCGAATCCAGGGCTATTTCTCCCCGGCCTCGACCGTTGCCGGCCAGGTCGCCGCCGGCAAGCTCGTCGCGCTCGGCATCACCGACGCCAAGCGCAGCACATTCTTTCCCAACCTTCCCACCATGATCGAGTCCGGCGTGCCGGACTGCGAGTCGGTTCTGTGGTTCGGCATCTCCGCACCGGCGGGCACGCCGCAGCCGGTCATCGACAAGCTGTCCCGCGCAGCCAACGAGGCGCTCAAGTCCGACGAGGTGATGAAATCGCTGCAGGGCCAGACCGTGGCAGCGATAGGCGGCACGCCGGAGGCATTCCGCAAGCACATGGAGGCCGAGCAGAAGCGCTGGAACGCGGTGGTCGCGGCGGCGGGCCTGCGGAAATAGGGGACCGCCCGAGCGGCGCCCATGATCCACACCGAGAAGCCCGTCATCGCATCGGATGGATCGCGCCGGTTCGACGGCCATTTCGCACGGCCGCAATCCGGCACGGGTCCAGGCCTTCTCATCTTCACCGAGATGTGGGGCATCGCGCCGTCAAAGACCGAGATGGCCGACGACTACGCGCGGCGCGGCTGGTGCGCGCTCGTCCCCAACATGTTCTGGCGCTCGGAATTCACCGGCGTCGCGCCCTTCGACAAGGCCGACATTGCGTGGGAGCGGCTGAAGGCGTTCGACTGGGACCGCGCCGTGGACGATGCACGCACGGCGGCAGGTTGGCTGCGCACCTCGGCGCATTGCACCGGCAGGGTCGCGGCGATCGGTTTCTGCATGGGCGGGCGCACCGCGTTCCTGGCCGCGTCGCGCGTGGGCGTCGATGCCGCCGTCTCGCTCTACGCGCTCGGCATTGCCAGGCATCTCGATGAGGTTCGCAACGTCGCCGCGCCGGTTCAACTTCACTATGGTCTCAACGACGAGCACATCCCGAAATCGGAGATCGACGCCGTCGCCGCGGCCGCCGCAGGCAACGCCAATGTCGAGGTGCATCTCTACCCCGGCGCCGGCCACGGCTTCTTCACCGCGGGCCGGCCGGCCTACCACCCGCAAGCGGTCGCCGAGGCGAGTGCGCACATCGACCGGTTGCTGTCGACGTTGAAATAAGACACCCACCTCTCCCGGCCTCATGCTGAGGAGCGCGCGAAGCGCGCGTCTCGAAGCATGGGGCCGCCCATCCTTCGAGACGCGATCCTTCGGATCGCTCCTCAGGATGAGGCGGGTGACTGCTGCGGCTTGCCGCTCAAATCCGCGCCAGCATGGCATCGATCCGCTCGGTGGCGAGCTTCGCCGCCGCGGCGTCGTAGGTCGGCCGCACCGGATTGGCGAACGAGTGCCCCGCCTCCGGATAGAGGAATACCTCGACATTCGGCCACCCGCGCACGCCGGCCGCGACCGCATCGATCTCCTGGCGCGGGATGTGCTGATCCTGCAGCCCGTAGTGAAGCTGCACCGGGCACCGCGCCTGGCCGATCTCGCCAAGATGCTGCGAGATGCCGAGACCGTAGAGCGCAGCGGCCGCATCGACGCCGCAGCGCACCGCGGCGAGGAACGCAAACCGCCCGCCGCCGCAGAAGCCGATCGCGGCGACCTTTCCGTTGGAGACGGGCTGCGCACGGAGCCAGTCCGTGGCGGCGCGCATGTCCGCCGACACCACATCGAGGTCGAGCGCCTTGAGACGCGCCCAGGCGGTGGCATGCTGCGAATCGTCGTAGGAGATCGCGCCGGGAATGTCCGAGCGCCAGAACAGGTTCGGCACCAGCGCTGCGTATCCCCGGCCGGCGTAACGATCGGCCACGGCGCGGATCGGCTCGTTCAGCCCGAACATGTCCGACAGCACCAGGATCGCTGGCCCGCGCGGTTCTGCCGGACGGGCCAGATGGGCGTCGAAGCTGCGCGCGCCCTCGGTCGCAAGCGTAACCGTGCCGGTCGTGCTGCTCATGGCGCCGATGCCATCCCTTGCGCGCCACTATCCGCCAAGTTTGATCCCCGCCTCACGCACCACCTTGCTCCATCTCTCGGTTTCGGCCGTGACGAAGCTTCGGAATTCGCCGGGCGTGTTCTGCCGGTAGTCGATGTTGAGCGACTTGAAGCGCGCGACGATGTCGGGCTGGCGCAGCACCTCGTTGAGACCGGCGTTGAGCTTCCTGACGATTTCCGGAGACGTCCCCGTGGGGACGAACACGCCGTTCCACTCATAGGCCTCGAAGCCCGGTATGGTGTCCTGCACCGTCGGCAGATCGGGCAGCGTGCCGAGCCGGCCGCGGCCGGTGTGGGCGATCGCCTTGACCTTGCCGCCCTGCACAAGCCCGATCGACGCCGAGCCGTTGGAGAAGAAGTATTTTACCTGCCCGCCGACAACGTCGTTGAGCGCCAGCCCGCCGCCGCGATAGGGAATGTGGTTGATCGGCACCTTGGCCATGAACTTCAAAAGCTCCAGACACAGATGCTGGAGCGTGCCATTGCCCGAGGAGGCGAAGTCGAGGCCGCCCGGCGCCTTCTTCGCAAGCTCGATAATCTCGGCCAGGGTCTTCACCTCGACCGACGGCGTCACCACCAGGATGTTGGGGACGAGCGAAGCGAGAAACACCGGCTCGAAGTCCTTGGCGTAGTCGAACGACAGCTTGGGATAGAGCGCGGGGTTCACCGAATAGGCGGTTGCGTCGTGCATGATCGTATAGCCGTCCGGATCGGCCTTGGCCGCGACCGCAGCTCCGATGGTGCCGCCGGCGCCGCCGCGGTTGTCGATGACGAAGAACTTGCCCCACATCTCCGACAGCTTCTGGAACAGGATGCGCGCCGTGGTGTCGGCGCCCCCGCCCGGCGGATAGGTCACGATCACCTTTACCGGCTTGTTCGGCCAGTCGGACTGCGCCCCCGCGCCGCCCGCGCCCGCAACCAGAATCGCCGCCGAGGTCTTCAATAGATTTCTTCGTGTCAGCATGTCTGGCTCCCGCACTTTGAGGAAGGAACCTAGCCGATCCAATCACCGCCGTCATTCCGGGGCGCGCGAAAGCGCGTACCCGGAATCCAGCAAAGGATTCCGGGTCCGCTTCTGGCTTGCCGGATCGCCGCGCATTGCGCGGCGTCCGGAATGACAACGGATGGGCTTACTTGCCGCCGCGGCTCATCGAGATCGCCACCGACTGCAATTCGGTGCCGGGAGCCTGGATCGAGATCGACTGCTGGTTGCCGTTGGTGCTGACACCGAGCGTCGCCGAGATCACCCCCGACACCCGCACATGGATCGCGTTGCCCCGGGCGTTACCTTCGATGCTGCCGCCGACGTGGCGCGTGTTTTCCGACCAGTTGCCGGACACGGCGCCGTTGTTGTGGGCGACGTTGCTCTGCAGTTCGAAATTGTAGCTGTCGCTGGCGCAGCGCAGCGTCAGGTCGAGGGTCGAGCCGCCGCCATCGACGTCATACTTGGCGCGGCAGCGGATGCGCTCCTTGGTGCCGCTCGAGGTGGTGATGGTGCCGCTGCCCGACCAGGAGCCGGACATCGCGGTGAACGGGCTGGAGAAGGCCTGCACGGTGCCGGGCAGCGCGGCGAGCCCCAACAGGGCTGCGGCGGCTGCCACGGTGAGGAATTTCGCATTGTTGGTCAAAGACTTGGTGGTCGAAAACATTCTTGGCGCTCCCCTTGGAATGGTTTTCCTAATAGGTAGTCGAAACAAGCTGAGAAAAGGTTCACGCCGCCTGGGATTTCTTGGTTAAGGGCGCCCTTCGAGGCATGCCCGGAATTCGGCGGCCGGGTTATCGCTGGATTTACCCTGCAGCGCTGCCACAATGCAGGGCCGGAAGAACAGTGCGGCCCAGGTGGAAAGGTCCGACGCAGCATGACCGACGCTGACGCGAAGATCCGGCGAATCCTTCACTTCAGGTTCACGCTAACCGGCGCATCCGACCAGATGATCGCGATGATCAAGTCGGCGGCGCCGCTCTACCAGATGTTCGGCGACGCGGAGGTGCGGCTGTTGCAGAATGTGGACGATCCCGGCCGCTTCCTGCAGGAGATCGAATACGACGCGCCGGCGTCGCTGGAGCTGAACCGCCAGCAGATCGCCAGCGACCCCCGCGTGCAGGCCTATCTCATGGCCTGGAAGGCCATGTTCCCGGGCGCGATCGAAATCGACGTCTACCAGGTCGTCTAGGAATCGCCGGCGCGCGCCAGGCGGTGAGGCCTGACGGCAACGGTCATGCTCCCGCTTTAAAGCACTTCGCGAGCGAGCTGAAACGTCGCGCGCGGCTCGGACACGGGGCCGAACTGCACCTCGCCGTGTCCGGGGAAACTCAAGTTGTCGCCAAGCCGGCGGCGGCCACGGAACAGCGCGGTGCGGGCGGCGTGAGCATCGGCGACCACGCGCAGCAGGGCGAACAACTGCCGCGGCTGCTGGCACAACGAACGAAGCACCGCCAACACATCCGGCCGCCCGTCGGGGCGCATGCCGACCAGCGCGGCCGGAGGCAGCGTCCGCTCGGCCGGGTCGATGATGACGCGGCAGGCCGCGAACGGCACACCGTGCCGGGCGGCGATCCTGGCCGCGATGTGGGATTCCATGTCCACCGCGACGGTGCCGGCGGATTCATGCAGGGCGCGCTTGTCGTCCCGCGCCACCACCGGGGCATCGACCCCCGAGATGTCGGCATGGACCGCACTCGGCAGCGCCTGAAGAAGCCGCTGCGACCAGCGGCTGTCGGTCGGAATGCGGACGCCCTCGGTCACCACGCCCGAGGCAACCACCCAGTCGCCCGGCGCCAGTCCCGGCGCCAGCCCCCCGGCGATGCCGATGCTGATGATGCCGCTGCCCCCGGCCTCCACCGCCGCTTCGAGCTTGTCGACGTAGCGCTGGGCGCTGCCGCAAAGCACGTCAACGCCGGGGCCGGCCGCGACCCGAGCCTCAAAAGACAAGCATGTAACGGCGATGATGGGTCGATTATTCACAACGTGGCTCATTGAAATGGCACGGCCACGGTTAGGAACCGCATCTCTTGCCCCCAATCCCCAGCCTCAACACCGTACACCGTAATCAATGCCCAGCCGCATGGCAATTTGCTGCAGTGCGAACAACGAAGCCACCCTGTGACGATTAGGCCACACCCTGTGGATGACTTCGATGAAACAGGCTGCCAGACGCCACTACAGCTTCTTGATCCCCGCGTCCTCGATGATCTTCTTGTACATTGGGACCTCCTTGGCGATGCGCGCCGCGTGCCCCTTGGCGTCCTTGGCCGTGATCTCGAAGCCCGACTCGGTCAGCTTCTTCTGCATCTCGGGCTTGGCCAGTATTTGCAGCACAGTCTTCTCGATCTTGGCGACGTTCTCCGGCGGAACCTTGGCCGGCGCCACCAGCCCGCAATAGGTGTCGAACACGAAGTCCTTGAATCCGGCCTCGCCCATGGTGGGAATGTCGGGCAGCCCGACCCAGCGTTTTTCGCCGGTCTGCGCCAGCGCCCTCAGCGTGCCGGCCTTCATGTGCGGGAACGCCGGCGCCAGCGTGCCGGACGAGATCTGCACGGTGCCGGCCAGCAGCGCCTTGATCGCGTCTCCGCCGCCCGCGTAGACCGAGGTTGCCATCTTGCCGAGCCCCTCGCGCAGCTTCAGCACCTCGGCCTGGAGCTGCGGGGTGGTGCCGATCGGCGGGGTCGAGACGTTGAACTTGTCCGGATCGGCCTTCGCCAGCGCGATGAACTCCTTCATGGTCTTGGCGGGAAGATCGGCCTTCACCGTGAACACATGCGGATTCACCGCCGGCTCGCAGATCGCCACGAAGTCCTTGAACGGATCGTAGGGCAGCGTGTTGTAAAGGCCGGGGTTGACCACGAACGCGCTGGTGGTCAGCAGGATGGTGTAGCCGTCGGCATCGGCGCGCGCGGCAAAGCCCATGCCGATGTTGCCGCCAGCGCCGCCCTTGTTCTCCACGAACACCGACGCGCCCAGGATCGGCTGCATCTCGGCTGCCAGAATGCGTGCAAGGATATCCGAGGGGCCGCCGGGCGTGTTGGCGACGACGATCTTGATCGCGCGGTCCGGATAGGCGGCCAGTGCCGAGCCGATCCGCAGAAAAGTGGGGGCTGCCAGCCCTGCCGCGATCGCTGCGGTCGCCTTGAGAACCCGGCGCCGCGACGCTCCGATCCTGTCCTTCGATTGTCCCATCGTTCCCTCCCACAAGGCTGTTTTGATTGGGCATCATGCTAGGAACTTGCGGCGGCTGCGGCAACTGGGCGTGAGGCCGCAGTTTGGCCTTCCTGTCGATTGAATATCGCCAGAGCCGTCTGGTTTAAGCCCGGAAGCATGATCCCGAAAAGCATGTCCCGCACTGGGGACCGGTTTTCGGATAAGATCATGCTCGGAAGGCGACATCAGAACCGGAGTGCCAGGAAATGACCCCAACACGGCTGACGATCGGCGCCATAACCCTCGTGCTGCTGTCGGCAGCATCCGCCGCTGCGGCCCCGGCCTATGTGGCATCGACCGTGAACCTGCGCGCGGGCGTCGGCACCGACACCGAGATTATCGGGAAGATTCCCGCCGGCAGCCTGATCGACGCCGTCAATTGCAGCGACTGGTGCGAGGTCGAGTGGCAGGGCAAGAAGGGCTACGCGATCGCGAGCGCGCTCGACCGCAGCGGGCGCGTTCCGGCGCAGCGCGCGACGGCGCGGCGGGCTCCCCCTCCCGGGGCCTATGTCGAAGATGACTACGTGCCGGTCGGGCCGCCGATGGTCTATGGGATGCCCGGCCCCTACTATTACGGCTACGGATACCGCCCCTATCGTTATGGCTATCGAGGCTGGGGCTACGGCTATCGTCGCGGCTACTACCGGCGCTGGTGAGCATCAAGAGGCCGATATCAAGCTCAACTGACTCATTCGGAGCGGCGCTTGGCGAGCAGCCGCTGCCAGGCGAACACGATCAAGGCGCCGCAGACCAGCGCGGCCGCAAGCCACACGCCGAAGAAGACGAGCTGCGAGACCGGCATCAGAGCTCCATCATGACGTTGAGCTTGGTGCGCGCTACGACCTTATAGCCGCGCGCCCGCAGCTCGGCGAACAGATCTGCGCGCCAGAGATCGCTGGTGTCCTCGACGATCATGAATCGCGGCCACAGGCCCTTCGGCGCGCGCTCGAAGAACGGCATCAGGACGCGGTCCTCCATGCCCTCGACGTCGATTTTCAGCGCGTCGATCGCCTGCACCCCTTCCTCCGCGAGCACATCCGCCAGCAGCTTGCACTCCACCACGATGCCGGTGCCGATCGAATCGTCCAGCGCCCGCGTGCGGGTGCCGCCGCGGTCGCCCGCGTGCAGTTCGAGTTCGAGGCTCCCCGAGGCTTCGCCCAGCGCATGCGGCAGCACGCGGATCGGCAGGCCCTCATTCGCATCGAGGTTGAAGCGCAGCCGCCGCAAATTCTCGCGCTCCGGCTCGATCGCCAGGATTCTGGCGTTGCCGCCCGCGCAAGACGCGACGAAGAACGAGAACAGCCCGACATTGGCCCCGGCGTCGACGAACACAAACGGCTGTCCGGCGGAGCGCGCCTGCGAGACCCGCGCGGCCAGCGCTGAGCGCTCGCGCGCCTCATAGATCTGCGGCGTGAACAGCAGCATTTTCTCGCAGCCGTTATGGCGCGGATGCAGCCGCATGCGCAGGCCCCAGCGCTCGACATCGACGCCGCCGTCCTCGGGCAGCCGCATGGTCACCATGCGCCGCATTCCGATGGCGAGCCGCATGCCAAGCCAGCTATCGGGAAGACGGCCGGTCACCGCCATCACGGCGCTGTCGAACGATCCAGGGGCCAGCGCGCCAAAAGGCTCGATCGTCGTCTCCGCCGCCATGTCGTTCCTGTTGTTGCCGCCGTGGGAATATCGGACTTGACGAGTGTCACGCAAGCGGGGCGTGATGGCCGCCGTTCAACAAGGGCAAACGCATGTTTCTCGAAATCGCACAGATCGACATCAAGCCCGGCCAGGAAGCCGAATTCGAGGCCGGCGTCGCCAAGGCGGCGCAGTATTTCAAGCGCGCCAAAGGCTGCAAGGCCATGTCGCTGCAGCGCTCGGTGGAGAAGCCCAGCCGCTACCGGCTGTTCCTGACCTGGGAAACGGTGGAGAACCACACCGTCGATTTCCGCGGCTCCGCCGATTTCCAGGAATGGCGCAAGCTCGTGGCGCACACCTTCGACGGCGCGCCTGTGGTCGAGCATGTGCACAAGACGTTCAAGGGATTTTAGGTGCCTATCATGCATACAGGCCGCTGGCTTCTGGGATTGATCCTGCTTGCGCCGCTGGCCGCGCCCGCGACCGCCCAGCAGTTCCCATCGAAGCCAATCACGCTGATCGTGCCCTATGCCGCCGGCGGCAACGTCGACATCAGCACCCGCATCCTGCAGGCCGGCATCGGCGACGCGCTCGGCCAGCCGATCATCGTCGAGAACCGCCCCGGCGCGGGCGGCACCATCGCTGGCGACTATGTCGCGCGCGCGGCGCCGGACGGCCATACGCTGCTCGTCGGCTCCAATGGCCCGGTGATGCTCGGTCCCATGACCATGCCGAAGCCGCCCTACCAGTGGCAGCAGGCGTTCGCGCCGGTGAGCTCGCTGGCGGTCGCCACCAACATGCTTCTGGCGACGCCGAAGCTGCCGGTGAGAACGGTGGCCGAGCTGGTGGACTACGCCAGGAAGAATCCCGGCAAGCTCACGCTCGCCACGTCGAGCGGCGCCAGCATCAACCACTTCATGGCCGAACTGCTCAAGCTCAAGGCCGGAATCACCTGGACCGAAGTGCATTATCGCGGCAACGCGCCGGCGGTGACCGACCTGGTCGCGGGCCATGTCGATATCGGGCTCCAGCAGCTCGTCGACTCGCTTGAGCACATCAAGGCGGGACGGCTGCACGCGCTTGCGGTGCTGGGACCGAAGCGCGCGCCTGCGATCGCCGACATCCCGACCAGCGCCGAAGCGGGCTTCCCTGACGTCCAGGGCGTCACCTTCAACGGCATCTTCGCGCCGAAGGCCACGCCGCCCGCGGTGGTCGAAAAGCTCAGCGGCGCGATCCGCGTGGCCCTGGCAAAGCCCGCCGTGGTGGAGAAGCTCGCGGCGGTCGGCTCCGAGGCGCGCGGCTCGACGCCCGCGGAGTTCACGGATTTCCTCACCCAAGAAACCGCCAAGTGGACCGACGTCATGCAGAAAGCCAACATCAAGGTGAAAGAGTGAACACGCCCGCAGCCACGCGCCCATTCTCGCCGAAAATCGACCGCACCTATCCCAGGCCCAAGCTGAAGCTGCCGCCCGGCGCCTGCGACTGCCACTTCCATTTCATCGGGCCGCAGAAGCAGTTCACGCTCAAGCCCAACCACGTCTTCAGCCATCTCGAATTCGAGGACACGACCTTCGAGGACTGGGAGAAGATGCAGGCGGCGCTCGGCCTGCAGCGCGGCCTGCATGTGCTGTCGATGATGTACGAGCACAACTACGAGATCGCGCTGCACGCGCAGAACCGCTACGGCAACCGCATCAAATCGGTGATCGTGCCGTGGCCGAGCATCACCGACGGCGAGCTCGACATCCTCACCAAGTCCGGCGTGGTCGGCTATCGCATCACCTGGCGGCTCACCAAGGAGATCGACCAGAAGATGGTGGCACGCACCACCGAGCACGGCTGGTCGATGCATTACCTGCACCATGCCGACAACCCCGATATGGACGGGTGGAAGCCAATCATCCTCAAGACGCCCGGAAAATTCGTGCTGGAGCACATGGGCGGCGTCGATCCGTCGAAGGGCATCGACGGCGACGGCTTCAAGTTCGTGCTGGCTTGCCTCGATACCGGCCGCTGCTGGTTGAAGCTGTCGCCGCGCATCTCCAAGCAGGACAATTTCCCGTTCTCCGACACCGACCCGCTGGTGAAGAAGCTCGTGCAGCACGCGCCGAACCGGCTGCTCTGGGGCTCCGACTGGCCGCACCCGCAGTATTTCAAGCCGATGCCGAACGACGTGGCGCTGCTCGATCAGGTGCTGGACTGGGTGCCGGACGAGAAGACGCGCAAGCTGATCTTCGTCGACAATCCGGCCGAGGTGTTCGGATTTCCGAAGATTTAGCAAGACGGCGCCACAACCATCCCTCCCCCGCTCGGGGGGAGGGTGGCGAGCGAAGCGAGCCGGGTGGGGTTTGACGTTCCGCGCACCCCACCCGACCTCGCTCGGCTATCGCCTCCGCTCGGCCACCCTCCCCGCTTCGCGAGGAGGGATGAGCGAGCATGCCGCGCCGCCGAATTGATCTAGCCGCGCCCCGCCACCTTGCGCATAATTAGTCCTGCATCCGCCGGCGCCGCGTCGCCGATCCAGACGATGAACTGATCCGGGCGGACCAGGATCATGCGCGACTCATATTTGGTACGTCCTTCGGCATAGCTATCGCGCACGATTTTCAGCGGCACCTTCAGCGAGCCCGCCGCCTGCTCGAAGCCCCGCACCGCCGCATCGCCCGCATCGAACGCGAACAGCGTGAACCCCCGCCCCAATTCCTCGAACACGTCCTTGCCGGACGACAATTTCTGCGGCGCCAGATGGTGCCCGGCCCGTGCCTTGAACACATGCTTGCCGTGGGCGGTGGATTTACCGCCCGGCGGGCCGATCACCACCGGCGAGCCCTCGTAGCTCGGCTCGTAGACCTGCGCGCGGTTGCCCACGTCGCTCTCCTGCCCCTTCCACGCCGTCTCGAACTCCGCCTTGTCGCGC
This sequence comes from Rhodoplanes serenus, assembly GCA_945861855.1. Taxonomy (GTDB): domain Bacteria; phylum Pseudomonadota; class Alphaproteobacteria; order Rhizobiales; family Xanthobacteraceae; genus Z2-YC6860. The sequence goes on along the minus strand of CAMAWG010000030.1, from coordinate 6,935 downwards.
GCCGGATTGTAGCGGTTGAGGAACGCACCGTCGTTCCGGATGCGCGCGGCGATGAAATCCTCCGCCACCTCCATGAAGATCGGCCGGCGCTCGTCGCTGTAGGATTGCAGCAGCGTGTCGCCGCCCCAGCCGTCGAGCTTGGCGGCCAGCTTCCAGCCGAGATTGACCGCGTCCTCCAGCCCGTTGTTGAGGCCGAAGCCGCCGTAGGGCGGATGGCTGTGCGCCGCGTCGCCGGCGATGAACACGCGCCCGACCTGGTATTTTTCCGCGACCGCCACGCGCAGGTCCCAGAAGCCGACGTGATCCAACTCGGCCTTGAAGGGGAATCCCGTCGCCTCGTGCAGCAGCCCCATGAAATCGAAATTGTCCCGCGTGGTGTCCTTCGGCACCGGCGCGTGGAAGAAGAAGCCCTCGCCCACGTCGATCCGCCCGAAGAACTTCCAGTAGCCGTTGAGGTCCGGGTGCATCGCCCGGTAGATCGACTTCGGTGGGAAGCGCTTGCCGAGCTCGTCGTGCAACTCGCGCGAGCGCAGCACGATCAGCACCATGAGCTGGTCGAAGTCGTGGCCGCTCCTCGGAATGCCGATCTGCTCGCGCACGATCGAATGACCGCCGTCGCAGCCGACGAGGTATTCGCCCTCCAGCACCTCGGTCGCGCCGTCCCTCGTGATGGTGACGTGCGCGCTGTCCGGGTCCTGCTCAACCTTGGTCGCGGTCCAGCCGAAGCGGCTCTCGACGTTCGGCAAGGTCGCCATCTTCGCCCGCAACACCTTTTCCATCTGGTACTGCGGCAGCCGGTCGTTCCTCTGGAAATAAAAATCGTGAACCAGCTCGCGGCCGGCCGGCGCGAACCAGTATTCGCCGTTCAGGTCGCCGTAGCTGGTGATCTCGCCGATCGCGAAGCCGGGCGGCAGGAAGCGGGCGGCGCGCAGCTCATCGACGATGCCCATGAAGTAGAAATGTTCGAGCGTGCGGTGCGTGAGGTTCTGGCCCTTGGGAATGCGCCCCAGCTCGGTGCGGCTTTCCACCAGCGCGCAGGAAATGCCCCGCATCCCCAATTGCACCGCAAGCGCCACGCCGACCGGCCCGCCGCCCACGATCACCACCTGAAAACGCTTTGTCATTCCAGCCCTTCGCCGCCACCGATGAACCTATCGACAAGATAGGAGAACACTGCAAATCATGGCTGCCTGCTCGCGGCAACCGGTCCGGGAATACGCCATGTTTGAAAACCTTTTTCGCCTCGACGGCAAGGTCGCCGTGGTCACCGGCGCCGCCAACGGCCTCGGCCGCTCGTTCGCGCTCGGGCTCTCTGCCTTCGGCGCCACCGTGATCTGCGCCGACCGCAATCTCGACGGCGCCGACGAGACCGCCTCGCTCGCCAAGCAGTCGCGCGGCAAGGCCGAGCCTGCTCTGGTCGATGTCGCCGACGAGACCTCCGTCGACGCAATGTGGACGAAGATCGCGGAGAGCCACGGCCGCATCGACATCCTGATCAACAACGCCGGCATCAACACCAATTCCATGCGCACCCACGAGTACAGCGTCGCCGACTGGGACCGGCTGATGGCGATCAACCTGCGCGGCGTATTTCTCAACACCCGCAAGGGCCTCGCGCTGATGCTGCCCGGGCCGGGCTCGATCATCAACGTCGCCTCGATCCTGGGCCTGCGCGGGTTCTGGCCGGGCTCGCCCGCGGGCTCCATCAGCTATTCGGCGTCCAAGGCCGGCGTGATCGGCTTCACGCGCCAGGTCGCGGCCGAATACGCCGTGGAAAAAATCCGCTCCAACGCCATCGCGCCCGGCTGGCATGGCGGCACGGCGCTGGGTGCCGAGCGCCGCGCCGCGGCCAGTGCCGAGGAGATCAAGACGTTCGAGCAGGCGATCCATGCGCGGATCCCGATGAAGCATCGCGGCGTGCCGGACGATCTGGTCGGCCTCGTCGTCTATCTCGCCAGCGACGCCTCGCATTATATGACCGGGCAGGTCATCGCCCATGACGGCGGCTGGGATGGGGCCGTGGCGTAACATGCCGGAGTTCACGGTCACATTCGGCAAGGACGCCCCGCCGCCGGAGGATGGACGGCTCGACGCGGCGGCGTTCCACCGCAATCACGCGGCGATCGCGCCGGTGCTCGAAGCCTTCCTGCGCGACCGCGCCGACGACGTGCTGGAGGTCGGCAGCGGCACCGGCCAGCATGCGGTCGCGTTCGCGGAACGGCTGCCTGCAGTCGCCTGGTGGCCGACCGACCTCAACGACAGTCACCTGCGCAGCATCGTCGCCTGGCGCGCGCACGCCAGGCTCGCCAACCTGCGTGCGCCGGTCCGCCTCGATGCGAGCGCAACCGACTGGCATCTGCCGGCGCTCGGCCTGCCCGCCGAATTCACTGCGATGTTCTGCGCCAATGTCATCCACATCTCGCCATGGGCGGTGGCGGAAGGCCTGTTCGCCGGCGCCGCGCGGCACCTGACCGAAGACGGCGCGCTGTTCCTCTATGGCCCCTTCAAGCGCGACGGCCAGCACAACGCGCCGAGCAACGCCGCGTTCGACGAAAGCCTGCGCCGCCAGAACCCGGATTGGGGCGTGCGAGACGTGGCCGAGCTGCGCACGCTTGCAGCCGCGAATGGCCTTTACCTCGCGCAACTTTCGGAAATGCCGTCGAACAACGCGATCTTGATATTTGGGCGATAGCCTCTCCACGTCATGGCCGGGCATGACGTTGGGGGCGCGTAACAACAGCGGATCAATCCGGCTTGAAATTCATCGCCACGCCGTTGATGCAATAGCGCAGGCCGGTCGGTGGCGGGCCGTCCGGGAACACATGGCCGAGATGGCTGCCGCAGCGGCTGCAATGCGTCTCGGTGCGGACCATGCCGTAACTGCGGTCCACGGTATCTTCGGTTGCGCCGGGCTCCGGGTCGTTGAAGCTCGGCCAGCCGGTGCCGCTCTCGAACTTTGTCTTCGCCTTGAACAGAACCTGGCCGCAGCCCGCACAGGAGAACGTGCCGGCGCGCTTCTCGAAGTTCAGCGCGCAGCTTCCCGGCCGCTCGGTGCCGTGCTCGCGCATGATGTGGAACTGCTCGGGTGAGAGCAGCTTGCGCCACTCCGCCTCGGTGTGCGTGACCGGATAGGTTTTGGTGTCCATTGGTTTGCTCCTCGACCCAAATATAAGATCAAGCAGGCGCATGTTGCAGGTCTTGCGTTAGACCGTCCGGTCGAGCAGCTCGATCGACACGCCCTGCGGGCCCTCGAGGAAGCAGACGCGGGTGCCGGGCCGCACCGTGGTCGGCTCTCTGGTGAACTTCACGCCCTTGGCCTTGAGATCGGCGGCAATCGCGTCGATGCCGGTCACCGACAGTCCGAAATGGTCGAGGCCCTGGTACGGCGTCTTTGGCGGCGTGTTGACGCCGTCGCCATCCTTCACCGGAGCGAGGAACACGTTCTGCCCGCCGATGACCATGTCGACGCGCGGCGCGCCCTGCTGCGTGCTGCGCTTGATCTCGGCGCCCAGCATCTTCTCGAACCATTGTGCGGTCGCCTCGACATCGGGCGTGCGGATGTGGACGTGATCCCAGTTGAATTTGGCCATGACGATTCCTCCCATGTTTCGAGGGGGACGTTAGGACATGGCGAGGGAGGTCGCCAAGTGCCAAAGTGCATGCAATGGAGGCTTGGCTCCCTGCACAACCTCATGGTGAGGAGCGAGCGAAGCGAGCGTCTCGAACCATGGCTGCGGCTGGGCCGCCCTAATCCTTCGAGACGACCGCTTCGCGGTCTCCTCAGGATGAGGGCGGAGAGAGATCACGAAGCCGGCTTACGTCCTGCCATAGGCGAATTTCTTCTGCGCCGGAGTGAGCGGCTTCACCCCTGTGGGTGCGGACTTCACGGAATTCGAAGCCGTGGCCCAATTCGCTTCGCCCGAACCGTCGCCCCAGTTGCGGGGACGATAGAAGGTGTGAAGGCCGTGCCGCACCATCACATTCATGTCGCGGATCCAGTTCGGCCGCACATAGGCCGCGTGATAATGCGTCGCCTTGTTGACCTCGGGCAGCCAGATCTTGGCGTCGAGCGTCTGCTTGGCGATGCGGTTGGCGCGCGTCCAGGCGCCGCGCTCGTTGACCGCCTCCGGCTTGCCGTCGCAGGCGAAGGTGAACTGGCACGACAGATGCCGATGCGCGTTCTGATAGACCACCGAGCACACGTCCTTCGGATAGTACGGCGAGAACACGCGGTTGAGCACCACCTGCGCCACCGCCTGCTGGCCGCGCGCCGGCTCGTTGCGCGCCTCGAAATAGATCGCCTGGGCGAGGCACTTCTCGGCCTTGTCGTAGTCCTTGCCGATGAGGTCGAGCCGCTGCGCCGGCGTCAGCGGCGGCTTCGCCACCGGCAGGCGGACCATCACCGACTTGGGAAACTCCGCCGCGACCGGCTCCGCGACGGCGACGGCCTGCTCCGCCGGAGCGGACGCCACCTTCGGCTTTTCGACAGGCTTCGGAGTTTCCACCACAGGCGACTTGGCCGGCTTCGGCGTTTCGGCGGGCTGCGGCGCCACGACGATCACTTCGGTCTTCGGAAGCTCGGTGAGCACCTGGGCATCGGCGGGCTTCGGGACCTCGAACACCAGCGGCGCGGCAAGGAAGGGACGCTCCTCGGCGACATTCGGCAGCGCGCGCGGCGCGAGGCTCGCGGTCACGGCCGGCGCGGGATCGCGGTTGGAAAAGGGGTTGGAGACCGGCGCGGTTTCAGCAGCAGGCGCGGTCTGCATGACGAGCTCGTCAGCCGCATCCGTCACCGGCGACACCGTGAGGATTTTCGCGTTGCTGGCGACCTTCACCGGCTGTTCGGCTACGGCGGGCGCCGCGTGCTCCGCCTTCGGCGCGAATTTCACGTTGAACTTCGCCATCGCGGCGTTGAACGCCTGCGCCGTCAGTTTCTCCGGCATTCCGTAGGCGCCGGCGGCACCGACCACGGCGAGCATGACCACGCTGCCCGCGACGCTGCCGATGAATGTCCGCCGCACCGAGCGCGCTGCGTCGTCCAGGATCGTCTTGTTGTTGCGCATCGAAGGCCCCCTCGAATGCAGAGTTGGTCTGGGTTTTCGAGGGCATACTCATAGCGCCGCCGCGCGCGGGTGCGACGACGTTCGCGAATTAACGTAAAGTCGAATGGCTAATCTTAACGATGAACGCGCGGACGGTGCCGGTTTGCTGGCGATCCCGGCGTCAAAACCATCCGGCGCCGCGCGCCGCGCTCCACAACAGGCGCAGGCCAAGGATCGTTAACGCCACCTGCAGCACGATCCGGAAGTGCTGTTCCTTGGTGCGGAGCAGCGCCACCTCGCCGATCCAGTTGCCGACCGCGCCGGTCGCGATCATCGCCACGATCAGCGGCACGTAGCGGCCGATCGCGAAGCCGATGAAGCCGAAGGCCACGATCTTGGCGAGATGCGAGAACATCATCAGCGCGCCCATGGTTGCGACATGGACGCGCCGGTCCGGCGTCGATGCCGCCACGAACGGCGCCAGCAGCGTTCCGGTGGCGCTGGCGAACACGCCGACGAAAGTGGTGACGAAGCCCAGCACGCCGAAGCGGCCGCGCTCGCCGCCGAACCGGCCGAGCTTCGGCATCCACGTGACCAGCAGGATGAACGCGCCGAGGATGAATTCCAGCCATACCGTGGTCAGCGCGATGAAGACCTTGGCCCCGGCCGCGGCCCCGAGCAGCGCGCCGATCACGAATGGCAGCACCGCCGGCCGCATGACGTGGCGCCACATGATCATGGTCCGGGTCATGCCGGCGCCGAGCATCACCACGGTGTGCACCGGAATGAGCGCCAGCGGCGGCATCACCGTCGCCATCAGGCCCAGCAGCACGATACCGCCGGCCGCCCCAGTGAACACGCCGATGAAGGCGGTCACCAGCGACGCCACCATCAGGCCTGCGAACGTGAGCGGCCCGATGTCCGGGGTTCCGAGAAATTCCATGCGGCTCTTTAAGGGAGATGGCGCGGCGACCGTTCGATCAGCCGACAAAGAGCATTGAGCGGCGGCCGATGCAATCCGCCGCAGCGCATAACTCGCCCACATCTCAAACAGGCGTCAAGCGGCCCGACATCCCCCGCCGCGAAGGCGGACGATCCCGCAACTGCGGGGATTGGCATTGCGGCAAATATGTGTGTCGCAAACAAACGGTGTCGCAAAACATATATTGCACTAAACCGCTATCGCGGCAGGCAATAGGCGCGCATGCATAAATCCAACGCTCTCATGACCCCGGTGAGAACGTCGAAACAAGAATCTTCAAACCGACCGGGGTCTGCGCCATGTTGTAGAAGTGACGCCAGACGCGAGCCACTGTGCCGTCCGGACGCTGCAATTCCCAATTGGCGACGATCAGGGCGCTTCCCGTTCCAAGGGTTAGAACGTCGCAGCCGCGGCTGAACGCGCGATTCGCCTTGTCCCTTTGGAACAAATCAAGGCGCGTCTGATTGAAGGAGTGGATTTCCGTATCGCTCTTCAAAAATGTAACGGCGCCGTCTGCGCCAACTGCAAAGCAAGGGATATGGAAGAAACGGGTTAGCGAGGCGACACCGCCCGCATTCATCACCTGCTCCCACGTCCGCCGATAATCTTCCAGGAAGTCCTTGTATTGAGTCATGGCGCCCTCCTCAATTGCGCGGCGACGGGTCCGCGCTCTAGTCTATAACGTGGAATGTTGAGAGTACGATTGCCCATTCTTTGTCGAACAGGCAGAGATTGTAAGATTGTGTCCACTTCTTCGCCAATGCGCCGTCGGCTTTAAGTGCCTGCCACGTCATCGTTGTGAAGATGCTGCGCGAACCTAGCGACTGCACGGATAGGTCCTTGAGCGCAAATTGCTCCCAGCCTTGGCGATAATACGCGTCGGCGGTTGATTGAAAGAACTGCGCCAGTTC
>CAMAWG010000029.1 GCA_945861855.1 Rhodoplanes serenus | reverse complement strand
GTCGAGGGCCTCAACAACAAGATCCGCGTCATCCAGCGGCGCGCCTACGGTCTACGCGATCAGGAATATCTGCGGCTCAAGGTGCTCACATGCATGCTCCCAGCGCTCTGAAGTTGCTAAAAACACCCACTCGATTTCCTGAAGACCCGTATCTCTCGATACCCAACCACCCGTCCCAGCAGACCAGCCATTTGGCCAAGTCGTCCACTACATGTGGGAGAAAAAAGCTACTCACGGATTTCCAAAAGCAGAACTTCGCGAAATATCGCGTCCGCTTCTGGACACGTTGAAAGATGGAATAATTTGTTTTCAACAGCAGTATCAGAATCATTGGTGGAATGACTTTTTGCCTCGCCTTCGGGTTTTCAGCGTCTCAGAAACGCACGATAGCTTGTTGATGTGGTCTCACTACGCCAAAGATCATACGGGGGTCGTTTTCGAGTTTCGGGTGATGCCGGAGGCAGACAATCCACTGTGCGCTGCTGGGCCGGTTAAATACTGCCGCCAACCGCCCTCATTCCTTAGCGAGTCAGAATGGCTGGAGAATATTATTCATGGCCGCGATTTAGATATGAGTGCGCTGTATTTTCGATACGCCTACGCAAAGAGCGATATTTGGTCGTACGAGAAAGAGTGGCGTGTGTGGGATTTGTTAGACGATGCAAAGGGCGTACTTTGTTCGCCTTATGAGTTGCGGCCCAATGAAATTGCAACAGTTTATTTTGGCTGCAAGGTTGACCCTGCCATGAAGGCGACCGTTCTTAGATTGCTATCCAGCCATCCAACAGCAACCGCTTTTCAAGCTCGAAAATCTCCAGATCAGTTCAAGCTTTACTTTGATCCGGCTTGATAAATGAGCGTTTGAAGGCGCATCTCTCAGGTGATCGTTCGCTGCTGTATTCGACCACTTTCCATAGCGAGACGCAGCGCCTTGGGAATCGGCCGCGCCCGGCCGCCGGACACGAAGGCGACCTGCACCGTCGCCTCGACCAGCGTTTCGCCGTCGCGGTTCACGCGCTGGTGCAGCACGATCGAGGCGCCCTTCACCTCGACGGGCGTGGTCACGACTTCAAGCACGTCATCCATCCGCGCGGGCTTCCTGAAGTCGATCTGCATCGCGCGCACCACGAAGGCGAAGCCCGGCGCCTCCTTCGCCACCTCCTCGAACAGCGCGCGCTGGTCGGCGCCGACCAGACGCAGATGGTTGGTGCGACCGCGCTCCATGAAGCGCAGGTAGCTCGCGTGATAAACCACGCCGGAAAAGTCGGTGTCCTCGTAATAAACCCGGACCGGCTGCAGATGCCGGCCGTCGCGGATCTCGCCGTCGAGCGCGGGCGTCGCTATCGCCACGGCACATCCTTTTCCATCGCCGCCTCCCAGTTGTGGCCGTCGAATCGCCTGGGCGCGATGGCGAGCGTATCGAAGCCGTCGAGGCAGCGGGCGTTGACGTCGATCTTGTCCGGATCGGACCGCGGCACATAGAACGGATGAATGCCGCACACCTTGCAGAAATGATGCTTGGCGACCTTGGTGTTGAACTCGTAGGTCGCCAGATCGCCCTTGCCGCTGAGCAGCTCAAAATTCTCGGGCGAAACGATCAGGTGCCAGATGCCCTTCTTGGTGCAGATCGAGCAATTACAGATGGTGACGCCGTCGAGATCGGCGGTGACGCGAAAGCGCACGCGCCCGCAATGACATCCGCCTTCCATGGTTTGCATCGGGATCGCCCCCGTTACTCGTCATCGCCGCCCGCAAACAATCCGAACTGCGACGGATCGCGCACGGGCTCGGCGAGGCCCAGATGCTTGAAGGCATGCGAGGTGATCAGCCGGCCGCGCGGGGTGCGTTGCAGGAGGCCCTTCTGGATCAGGAACGGCTCGATGATCTCCTCGATCGCGTCGCGCGGCTCCGACAAGGCGGCGGCGAGCGTCTCGACCCCGACCGGACCGCCGCCGTAATGCTCGGCGATGGTCATCAGATAGCGCCGGTCCATGGCGTCGAGACCGGCGGCGTCCACTTCGAGCTGCAGTAGCGCCCGGTCGGCGAGCGTGCGGTCGATCTTGTCGACGCTTGCGGCATGGGCGAAGTCGCGCACGCGGCGGAGCAGCCTGCCGGCGATGCGCGGGGTACCGCGCGAGCGGCGCGCAATCTCGTTGGCGCCATCCGGCGTCATGCCGATGCCGAGCACGCGGGCGCCGCGGTTGACGATCAGCTCGAGCTCAGCCTCGGTGTAGAAATTCAGACGCACCGGGATGCCGAAGCGGTCGCGCAGCGGATTGGTCAGCAGGCCCGCGCGCGTGGTCGCACCGACCAGCGTGAATTTCGACAGGTCAATCTTCACCGAGCGCGCCGCCGGCCCCTCGCCGATGATGAGATCGAGCTGGAAATCCTCCATCGCCGGGTAGAGCACCTCCTCCACCGCGGGGTTGAGCCGGTGAATCTCGTCGATGAAGAGAACGTCGCGGTCTTCGAGATTGGTGAGCAGCGCCGCCAGGTCGCCGGCCTTAGCGATGACGGGGCCGGAGGTGGCGCGAAAGTTCACGCCCAACTCGCGCGAGACGATCTGCGCCAGCGTGGTCTTGCCCAAGCCCGGAGGGCCTACGAACAGCACGTGGTCGAGCGCCTCGTTGCGCGCCCGCGCCGCCTCGATGAACACCGAGAGATTGGCGCGCGCCTGCTGCTGGCCGATGAACTCGGAGAGCCGCTGCGGCCGCAGCGAGGTCTCGGCCAAGTCCTCTTCGCGGCGCTCGGCGGCAACCAGGCGGCGGGGAGGGGTGGTCACGCTCAGGTTCCTCGTTCGCGGCTGTACTTGTTCGGAATGAGCTCGCCAATCCCGACCACCTCGGGGCCGTCCAGCCCCGGCACGACGACCCGCGCGTTCCGATCGTAGTCCCAGATCAGCTCACGGCAAGCGCCGCAGGGCGATACCACCGAGATCGCGCTGTCTTTTTCCTCGGGCGGCGGATGCCGCACCGCGACGATCGATTCGATGCCGAATTCGCCGGCGTTGGTGATGGCCTGCCCAAGCGCGACCGCCTCGGCGCAGACCGCCATGCGGCCGAGATAGGCGTCGAGACTGACGCCGGTGAACACCTTGCCGGAGCGCGTCCGCAGCGCCGCGCCGACCTCCTGCCAGTCGTAGCGATAGCGGCGGCGGATCGCGTCGGATGCGGCCTCGACGAGTTCGCGGTCGGCGGCGCTCAGTGCCGTCACTTCGATAGCTCCTTCAGTCCGAGCCGGATCAATTGCGCCGTCTCCGCCCCCTCGCCCGCATTCCTGCTGGCAGCGGAAATAGCCGCCGCCGCCTGCGGCTGGCCGTAGCCGAGATTGACCAGCGCCGACACGGCATCCAGCACCGGCCGCGGCGCGCGCTTCTCCGACAGCGCGCCGGACAGGCCGATCACCGCCGGGTCGAGATCGGAATAGGCCGGCGCCTTGTCCTTCAATTCGATGACCAGACGCTCGGCGACCTTGGGGCCTACGCCGGGCGCGCGCCGGATCGCAGCCTTGTCGCCCATGGCGATGGCGGACGCGAGATCGCCGGGCTTGAACGTGCTCAGCACCGAGAGCGCGACCTTGGCGCCGACGCCCTGCACCGTTTGCAGCAGCCGGAACCACTCGCGCTCGGCGTCGGAGAGGAAGCCGAACAGCCTTATCTGGTCCTCGCGCACATGGGTCTCGATCGACAGCGTCGCGGCCTCGCCCGCGGCCGGCAGCGCCTGCAGGGTGCGCGCCGAACAATGCACCAGATAGCCGACGCCATGCACGTCGAGGACGATGAAGTCCTCACCGTAGCTGTCGATGACGCCCTTGAGCTTGCCGATCATCGCGCCGCCGCCACTCTCAGTTTCAGCATCGCGCGCTGCCGGTGGTGCGCATGCGTCACCGCGATCGCAAGCGCGTCGGCAGCATCGTGGGTCGGCGGATCGGCCTTTGGCAGCAGCACATGCAGCATCAGGCGGATCTGCTCCTTCTCGCAATGGCCGGCGCCGACGATGGTCTTCTTCACCAGGTTGGGCGCGTATTCGGCCACGGGAATTCCCGCGCGCGCCGGAATGAGCATGGCCACGCCGCGCGCCTGACCAAGCTTGAGGGTCGCACTGGCGTCCTTGTTGACGAAGGTCGCCTCCACCGCCGCCTCGTCGGGGGTGAATTCCTCCATCACCTTGGCGAGCCCGTCGTGGATCGTCACCAGCCGCTCGGCGAGCGAGACCTTGTCGCTGGTCGCGACCGAGCCGCAGGCGATGAAGATCAGGCGGTTGCCGTCAACCTCGATCAGGCCCCAGCCGGTGCGGCGGAGCCCCGGATCGATGCCGAGGATGCGAATCGGGCGGCTCATGATGACCCGTTGATAGCCTTGCCGGGCGCCTGCGGCAAAGCGCCTGCATGGCGGCTCCCCATTCTCCCCAATCGCGCTCCGCGCGGGCGGCTGCTAGACCAAGCCGCCGGGACCTGAAACGTGATCGAATTTCCAGACAGCGCGACGTTTGCCGCCGCATTCACCGACGGCCGCTTCCCCGCGGCCGCGGCGATCGCCGTGACGGCAGGGCTGGTTCGCGGCTTCTCGGGGTTTGGCGGCGCGATGATCTATATGCCGCTGATCGCGGCGGTCTACGAGCCGCGCATCGCCGCGGTCACCTTGCTGCTGGTCGATTTCCTGTCGAGCACGCCCTTCGTGATGTTCGAGTTCCGCCGCTGCACCTGGCGCGAGGTCCTGCCGATCTCGATCGCCATGGCGGTCACCGTGCCGCTCGGCACCTATCTGCTGGTCGTGCTCGACCCGATCGTGCTGCGCTGGGTCATCGCGATCCTGGTGATCGGCCTCGTTCTCATCCTGATGTCGGGATGGCGCTACCGCGGCCCGTCGTCGCTGCCGATCACCGCGGGCGTGGGCATGATCGCCGGCGTCGGCGGAGGCGCGGCACAGATCGCGGGGCCGCCGGTGATCCTCTACTGGCTCAGCCGCGGCAACAGCGCGATCACGCTGCGCGCCAACCTGATGGTCTTCTTCCTGTTCTGCGGCATCGTGCTGATCGCGGTGTACGGCTGGCAGGGCCTGTTCACCGGGCGCTCGATCGCGCTGTCGCTGATGCTGGGCGTGCCCTATATCGCGGGCGTGGGCGCCGGATCGTATTTCTTCCGCGGCGCATCCGACCAGCTTTACCGCCGCATCGCCTATGCGATCTGCGCGCTGGCGGCTCTGCTCAGCCTGCCGTTGCTTGATCCGATCTTGCGTTAGGCGGTCATTTTGGCGACGACGGCGTCCGACATTTCGAAGTTGGCGTAGACGTTCTGCACGTCGTCGTTCTCGTTGAGCGTTTCGAGCAGGCCTATCAGCTGCTCGCCCTTCTCGTCGTCGACCGCGACCGTGTTCTTCGGTTTCCAGACGAGGGCTGCCTTGCGCGGCTCGCCGAACTTTCCTTCCAGCGCCTTCGCCACCTCGCGAAGCGTCTCCGTCGTGGTGTAGATCTCGTGGCCGTTCTCTCCCGACGTCACGTCCTCGGCGCCGGCCTCGATCGCGGCCTCCAGCATCTGGTCGGCGCTGGCGACCTTCCCGTCGAACTCGACCACACCGACGTGGTCGAACATGAATGACACCGCGCCGGTTTCGGCGAGATTGCCGCCGGCCTTGGTGAAGGTCGCGCGCACGTCGCCGGCGGTTCGGTTCTTGTTGTCCGTCAGCACCTCGACGATGACGGCGACGCCGCCCGGCCCGTAGCCCTCGTATCGCATCTCGTCGTAGTTCTCGGCATCGCCGCCCTGCGACTTGCGGATCGCGCGCTCGATGACGTCCTTGGTCATGTTCTCGGCGCGGGCCGCGATGATGGCCGCGCGCAGCCGCGGATTGAACGCCGGGTCGGGCTGTCCGAGCTTGGCGGCCGTGGTGATTTCGCGGGCGAGCTTGCCGAACAGCTTGGAGCGCGCCTTATCCTGGCGCCCCTTGCGGTGCATGATGTTCTTGAATTGGGAATGTCCGGCCATGGCCTGCCCTGAATTCGCTCGCGCTGGATCGCCCGCGATATAAAACGCAGCGGCGGAAAATGTCACTAGGCCGCGCGTGTCAAAGCGGCCGACGTCCGCTCGGCCATCATGGCGGCCATCGCCCGGGCGGGGATGGCAAGGACCAGCGTTCGCATCTATCGTCCCATGCTCGGAGCATGAGATGGGAAAAGCGCGTCGCATCGCTATTGTCGGAGCGGGTCTCGGCGGGTTGGCCACAGCCATCGCGCTGCGCCGGCAGGGCTTCGAAGTGCAGGTCTACGAGCAGGCGCCCGAACTCGGCGAGTTCGGCGCCGGCATCAACATCAGCCCCAACTCCGTCAAGTTCTTCGACGCAATTGATCTCACCGCCAAGCTCCATGCGGTCGCGTCCGAGCCGGTCGGGTTGACCTGGCGCGACTGGGGTGCGGACGAGATCAGCTACAGCCTGCCCTTCGGCGATTTTGAGAAGCGCTATGGCGCCAAATACTACGTCGTCCATCGCAGCGACCTGCATCGCCTTCTTTCGGAGGCGGTGCCGGAGGCCAGCATCCAGCTTGGCAAGCGATGCACACGGGTCGAGACTCGCAACGGCACGGCCGGCCTGTCATTCGAAGACGGGGCCGGCGCCGAAGCCGACGTCGTCGTCGGCTGCGACGGGATACGCTCCGCGGTCCGGGCCTGCGTTTTCGGCGGCGAAGGCCCGCATTACGCAGGAACGATGTGCTGGCGCGCGCTGGCGCCCAGCGATGCGCTGCCGAAGGATTATCACGATCGCTATGTGAACCAATGGTCCGGCGATGGCGGATTCGTCGTCAGCTACTACGTCCGGCAAGGCAAGTTCATCAATTTCGTGGCCGTCCGGCAGCAGCCCGGCTGGACCGAATCGTCATGGTCGGTGCCGAGCAACGTCGATGAAATGCTGGCGGCCTTCCCCAATGCGGGAGCAAAGCTGCGCACGATGATGGCGGCGGCGACATCCTGCTCGAAATGGGGTCAGTTCACCGGCGAGCACGCTCCGCAGTGGACCAAGGATCGCGTCACTCTGCTCGGCGATTCGGCGCACGCCATGCTCGCGACCTTCGGGCAAGGCGCCAACATGGCATTCGAGGACGCCTATGTGCTGGCGCGATGGCTCAACGCCAGCGCCGACGATCCGGACGCGGCGCTGGCCGGCTACGAGGCGGCGCGCAAGCCGCGGGCGACGAGGGTTCAGCAGCTTTCGCGCACCGAGGTCCACTTCAAGAAGATCCACTCCGACTGGGACCGCCTGCGCCGAGAGTTCGCGTTCGTGACGCGCCACGGTTCGACGACCGGCGGGGTCTATCGCTGGATCTTCGGCTACGATCCGGTCGCGCAATGGCGGGGCTCGTGAGTCCGGCGCTCGACGTGCGCTAATCCCAGAACGTCGGTCTGGCCTCCTCCAGAACGCCACCGAGCCGAACCGGGCCAACGCGCCTGGCCAATCCCGTCGCGTCGTCGGTTTCCACCGCCAGCGCCGAGAGCGTCGCAGGCCCATTGGCGGTCTCGAACTTGCCCTGCGGGATGCGGCGAATGAAGCGGCCGAGCGGCTCGTCCTTGTCCATGCCGATCACCGACTGGTAGTCGCCGGTCATGCCGACGTCGGACATGAAGGCGGTGCCGCCCGGCAGGATGCGGTGGTCGGCGGTCGGCGCGTGGGTGTGGGTGCCGATCACCAGGCTGGCGCGGCCGTCGCAGAGAAAGCCCATCGACTGCTTCTCGCTGGTCGCCTCGCAATGCATGTCGACGACGATGGCGTCGGCACCCTCTTTCAGCGGACAGGCAGCAAGCTCGCGCTCGACCGCGCTGAACGGATCGTCGAGCGGCTCCATGTAGATGCGGCCCATGGCGTTGATGACCAGCGCGCGCTTGCCGCTTCTGGTGTCGATCATGGCCGAACCGCGCCCCGGCGTGCCGGGCGGATAATTGATCGGGCGGATGAGCCGCGGCGCGCGCTCGATGAATACCAGGGCCTCGCGCTGATCCCAGGCGTGATTGCCGAGCGTGATGGCGTCGGCGCCAGCGTCGATGATGTCGTTGTAGATCGCCTCGGTGATGCCGAAGCCGCCTGCTGCGTTCTCGCCGTTGACCACGACGAGGTCGAGCGTCCAATCGGCGATCAGCTGCGGCATCCGGTCGAGCAGGATGCTCCGCCCGCTGCGCCCGACAATGTCGCCGATGAAGAGAATTCGCATTTCAGGTTCCGCGAAGGTCGATCGCTTCACGCTCGGTTAGCACAAGATCGAGCCGTTCGTCGCGGGGCGTGGTGGGAACTTCTGGGAACTCCTGCGCCGCATAGGCGATGCCGACCGCCACGACCGGCTTCAAGGCACGCAGCCGGCCGATGGTCAGGTCGTAGTAGCCCGCGCCGTAGCCGATGCGATGGCCGCGCCGGTCGAATGCCGCGAGCGGCACGATCAGGATGTCCGGATCGACCTCGGGCGCGTCATCCTTCGGCTCGCGGATGCTCCAGACGCCTTCGTTCAGCGGCTGGCCGAACGCATAGGCACGCATGAGCAGCGGCTTGCCGCGTCCGGCCACCACCGGCAGCGCGAGCTTTGCGCCCGCCTCGGCGAGCTTGCGCATCAGCGGCAGCGGATTGATTTCGGTCTTGAGCGGCGAGAAGCCCGACACGATCGCGCCCAGCTTGATGGGGACGGGGAACGGCCGCGCCGCGATCGCCTCGGCCGCGGCCTGCCGTTCGGCGGCCGGCAGCGCATCACGCCGCGCCAGTGCGGTCTTGCGCAATTCGGCCTTGAGATCGTCGACAGGGATGGCCGTCATCAACCGGACCGGATTCCATTCCCCGACGGAAGCAAACAAAGTGCGGAGCCGCGAAGGCCGTCGGAGCGTGATCCCGGGAACCTACATAAGTAGGTGGGCGCCATATGACCGGAACCTGGGTCCCGGCCAGGGACAGCTCCCTTCAGGATCGTAAGGCCCCGGGGAATGTGTCTCTGACGCACCCCACAGCCCCGCCCCTGCAATGTAGTGCGGATGAGAGGGCACTGCCAGCACTGCTGTGAAACGGCAGTGAATTAGCCCTGCGCAACGCTGTTTCCACCGCCACCGCTCTGGCCAAGCTTCCTGGCCATACCTTCGAGGCGCTCGGCTGCCGAGGTGAAGGCCGTCACGATGGCCGCCTGAGTCGCCTGGGCGCGGTCGGCGGCGACCCCTCGGGCGTCCTGCAGGGCGGCGTGGTCCTCCTCCAGCCGCTTGAGCTTCTTGGCAGTCTCCGAAAGCTCGTCGGCGACCATCAGCGCCGCCATGACGGTGAGCCGCGCATCGCCGATCTCGCCGAACTGGCCGCGCAGCGCGACGATGCGCTCGTCGAGCTCCTTGGCGAGTTGCCGCAGATGGTCCTCCTGGCCCTCCTCACAGGCCATGCGGAACTGGCGGGCGTTGATGGTGACGGTGACCTGCGGCACGCGGGTTCGGTCCTCTTCAATTCTGGGCTTCGAGCACGAGACGGATGTTCTCCATCGCCGCGTCGAGCCGGCGGGCGATATCGCGGTTCGCGGCTTCGAGCCGGCTCGCCTTGGCGGTCTGGGTGTCGAGGTCGGCGGCGAGCCTGGAGCGGTCGGCGTCGAGCGCGTGGTTCTGCTCGACCAGCAGCGCCCGGCTGCGTTCGATTTCGATTCTGCGTTCCACCGCGGAGTCGAGCGCATCCAGCGCCTGGCTGAGGCGCCTCGTGGCTTGCTCGATCGCCGTCTGATCGCTCACGGCTCGACCTTCATTGCGCGCCGCGCCGGACGGCACAAACGCTATAAAAAATGCTGAGTCCGCAATTGATTAGAAGCGGAAGTTTAGGTGTTGCGCCACCTTGGCGTCAACGCTTGGCGGTTTCGTTATCCCAGCGTTTTTCAGCCCTGTGCATGGCACGGTTGCATGCGCGGGCTCACATTGGACTCCCAGGCCCAGCGTGCTATCCCACCGCCCATCCGGACAGGCCCCAATGAACGCAAAAACTTCGACTGCCGCTGTCGCGTCATCCTCGCGTCGCGGCGATGAGGTGCCCATGACGCGCGCGCACCACGACCGCATGGCCAACGCGATCCGCGCGCTGGCAATGGATGCCGTGGAACAGGCCAAATCCGGCCACCCCGGCCTGCCGATGGGCGCCGCCGACATCGCGACCGTACTGTTCACGCAGGTGCTGAAATTCGATCCGGCCGACCCGACGTGGCCCGACCGTGACCGTTTCGTGCTCTCCGCCGGCCACGGCTCGATGCTGATCTACGCGGTGCTGCATCTCCTCGGCTTCGAGTCGGTGCCGATCGAGCAGATCAAGAAATTCCGCCAGATCGGCTCGATGACGCCGGGGCATCCCGAGAATTTCATCACGCCCGGAATCGAGACCACCACCGGACCGCTCGGCCAGGGTCTGGCCAATGCCGTCGGCATGGCCATCGCGGAGCGGCACCTCGCGGCCGAGTACGGCGACGACGCGGTCAATCATTCCACCTATGTGCTCGCCTCCGACGGCGACCTGATGGAAGGCATCAGCCAGGAGGCGATTGCGCTCGCCGGCCATCTGAAGCTCAACAGGCTGGTCGTCCTGTTCGACGACAACGGCATCTCCATCGACGGACCGCTGTCGCTGTCGGATTCGGTCGATCAGGTGAAGCGTTTCGAATCGGCAGGCTGGAACGCCACGCGGATCGACGGCCACGATCCCGAGGCGATTGCCGCCGCGATCGAGAAGGCGAAGACGTCGGACAAGCCGACCATGATCGCCTGCAAGACCACCATCGGCTACGGCGCGCCGACCAAGGCGGGCAAGTCGAGTTCGCACGGCTCTCCGCTCGGCGGCGACGAGATCAAGGGCGCGCGGGAAAAACTCGGCTGGAGCGAGGCGCCGTTCCAGATTCCCGCCGAGGTGCTGACGCAATGGCGTGCCGCGGGCCAGCGCTCCAAGCCTGCCCGCGCGGCGTGGGACAAGCGGCTCGCCGCGTTGCCGAACGACAAGCGCCTGGAATTCGAGCGCCGCATGCGCGGCGACCTGCCGGGCGCGCTCAACGCCGCCGTCCGCGCGGTGAAGGATTCGCTCTTCAAGGAGCCGAAGGAGATCGCGACCCGCACCGCCTGCGAGTTCGCGCTGGAAAGCCTGATCCCGGCGGTGCCGGAAATGATCGGCGGCTCGGCCGACCTCACCGGCTCCAACAACACCCGCACCAAATCGATGAAGGCGATGTCCGCGTCGGACTATTCCGGCCGCTTCATCCATTGGGGCATCCGCGAGCACGCCATGGCCGCCGCCATGAACGGCATGGCGCTGCATCGCGGCATCATTCCCTACAGCGGCACGTTCCTGGTGTTCTCCGACTACTGCAGGCCTTCGATCCGGCTCGCGGCACTCATGGGCGAGCGCGTCATCCACGTCATGACGCACGACTCCATAGGCCTAGGCGAAGACGGGCCGACGCACCAGCCGGTCGAGCATCTGGCGGCGCTCCGCGCCATCCCCAACCTCAACGTGTTCCGGCCCTGCGACGCGGTCGAGACGCTGGAGTGCTGGCAGTTGGCGCTGGAGGCGCGCGACCGGCCGAGTGTGATGGCGCTGACGCGGCAGAACCTGCCGCAGCTCCGCCGGACGCTCGATGAGCGCAACAAGTGCGTCGCCGGCGCCTACGAGATTTCGCCCGCGCAGGGCAAGGCGGAGGTGTCGATCTTCGCCACCGGCTCCGAGGTGTCGCTCGCCGTCGAGGCGCAGAAGCTTCTCGCCGCGCAAGGCGTGCATGCCCGCGTCGTTTCCGTGCCGAGTTTCGAACTGTTCCAGGCGGCCTCCGACGAGGTCCGCCGCGCGGTGATCGGCGACGCTCCGGTGAAAATCGGCGTGGAGGCCGCGGTCCGCATGGGTTGGGACGCCCTCATCGGCTCCGACGGCGCCTTCGTCGGCATGAGCAGCTTCGGCGCCAGCGGGCCGTACAAGGAGCTCTACAAGCACTTCGGCATCACCGCCGAGAAGGTCGCCGAAGCGGCGTTGAGCAAGCTGGGCAAAAGGTGATAACAACCCGACCAGCCTAGGGTTTTTCTTCGTCGTGGCCGGGCTTAACCCCGGCCATTCGCGTCTTATCTTCAAGGTGACGCAAATGCCCCTCACCAGCCGGGCATGACCAATCGCAAGCAGGGAGCGAACATGACCATCCGGGTTGCTGTCAATGGATTCGGCCGTATCGGCCGCAACGTGCTGCGCGCCATCGCCGAGTCGGGCCGCACCGACATCGAGGTGGTCGGCATCAACGATCTGGGCCCGGTCGAAACCAACGCGCATCTCTTGCGCTTCGATTCGGTGCACGGCCGCTTCCCCGGCACGGTGACGGTCAAGGGCGACACCATCAGCATCGGCAACGGCGCGATCAAGGTCAGCGCCGAGAAGGACCCTTCGAAGCTTCCCTGGAAAGATCTCGGCGTCGATATTGCCCTTGAGTGCACCGGCATCTTCACCGCCAAGGACAAGGCCTCGCTGCATCTGACCGCCGGCGCCAAGCGCGTGCTGGTGTCGGCCCCGGCCGAAGGCGCCGACCTCACCGTGGTCTATGGCGTCAACCACGACAAGCTGACCAAGGACCACAAGGTCGTCTCCAACGCCTCCTGCACCACCAACTGCCTCGCCCCGGTCGCCAAGGTGCTCAACGACGCGGTCGGCATCGACAAGGGCTTCATGACGACGATCCATTCCTACACCGGCGACCAGCCGACGCTCGATACGATGCACAAGGATCTCTATCGCGCGCGAGCCGCTGCGCTGAACATGATCCCGACCTCGACCGGCGCGGCCAAGGCCGTCGGCCTCGTGCTGCCGGAACTCAACGGCAAGCTCGACGGCGTGTCGATCCGCGTGCCCACGCCGAACGTCTCGGTGATCGATTTCAAGTTCGTGGCGAAGAAGGCCACCAGCAAGGATGAGATCAACGGCGCGATCAAGCGCGCCGCCGAGCAGCAGCTCAAGGGCATCCTCGGCTATACCAACGAGCCGAACGTGTCCGGCGACTTCAACCACGACCCGCACTCCTCGATCTTCCACATGGACCAGACCAAGGTCATGGACGGCACCTTCGTGCGGGTGATGTCCTGGTACGACAACGAGTGGGGCTTCTCCAATCGCATGGCCGACACCGCCGTGGCGATGGGCAAGCTGATCTGAGGCCATGTCGCGCCTGGCGGAATTGACGATCGGGGAGTGGATCGGGCTGATCGGCCTGGTTGTCTTCACCGGCATCCTGGTCTGGAGCCTGGTGATCGGCTTCAAATCGCCGCCGCCGAATGGCCGTTCGAAATAGCGATACCGATGACAAAGCCGTTCCGAACTCTCGATCAGGTCGACGTGAAGGGCAAGCGCGTCCTGCTCCGCGTCGATCTCAACGTGCCGATGGAGAACGGCAAGGTCACCGACGCAACCCGCATCGAGCGCGTCGCGCCGGGCATCGCGGAGATCGCCGGCAAGGGCGGCAAGGCGATCCTGCTGGCGCACTTCGGCCGGCCGAAGGGGCCGGACCCCAAGGACTCGCTCCGTCCGATCGCGGCCGTGGTGGCGCATGCGGTGAAGCGACACGTCGCCTTCGCCGAGGACTGCATCGGACCGAAGGCCCAGGCCGCGGTCGCGGCGATGAAGCCCAGCGACATCCTGCTGATGGAGAACACCCGCTTTCATAAGGGCGAGGAGAAGAACGATCCGGCATTCGTCGCCGAACTCGCCAAGCTCGGCGACCTCTGGGTCAACGACGCCTTCTCCGCCGCGCACCGGGCGCATGCCTCGACCGAGGGATTGGGCCACAAGCTCCCCGCCTACGCGGGCCGCACCATGCAGGCGGAGCTGGAAGCTCTGGCCAAGGCGCTGGAAGCGCCGAAAAAGCCGGTGATCGCCCTGGTCGGCGGAGCCAAGGTCTCGACCAAGCTCGAACTCCTGGAAAACCTCATCGGCCGGGTCGAGGCGCTGGTGATCGGCGGCGCCATGGCCAACACGTTCCTGCATGCCCAGGGCATCAAAGTCGGAAAATCGCTGGTCGAGAAGGACATGGCGGACACCGCCCGCCGCATTCTGGACAAGGCCGAGACCGGGCATTGCGCCATTATCCTGCCGGTGGACGCTATTGTCGCCTTCCATTTCGAGGCCAATGCGCCCTCCCACGCCTACGGCGTCGACGCCATCCCCGCCGACGGCATGATGCTCGACGTCGGCGACCAGTCGATCGAGCGGATCAAGGGCGCCATCGACGAGGCCGCCACCCTCGTCTGGAACGGGCCGCTGGGCGCCTTCGAACTGCATCCGTTCGAAAAGGCGACGGTCGAAATCGCCCGTTACGCCGCTGAGCTGACCAAGACCGGCCTGATTTCGGTCGCCGGCGGTGGCGATACGGTCGCCGCGCTGAACGCGGCCGGCGTGGCGGAACAATTCACCTATGTGTCCACAGCCGGCGGTGCGTTTCTGGAGTGGATGGAGGGCAAGGCCTTGCCCGGCGTCGAGGTGTTGAGGCAAAAATGACCCCGAACGGGTCATTCCGCACGAAATCCGACACCTGGGAGAGAGCGATGAATCTCGCAGAACTCAACAAAGTGGCCGAAGCCATGACCGCGCCCGGCAAGGGCATCCTGGCGGCCGACGAATCCACCGGCACGATCAAGAAGCGCTTCGATGCCATCAGCGTCGAATGCACTGAGGACAACCGGCGCGACTACCGCGAGATGATGTTCCGCGCGGCCGAGGGCATGAAGCACATCTCGGGCGTGATCCTCTACGACGAGACCATCTGGCAAAAGGCCAAGGACGGCACGCCGCTGGTCGACATCATCAAGAAGGCCGGCTCGATCCCCGGCATCAAGGTGGACGAAGGCACCAAGCCGCTGCCGGAGTGCCCGGGCGAGTTGATCACCGTCGGCCTCGACAAGCTCGCCGACCGGCTGACGAAATACTACGATCAGAGCGCGCGCTTTGCGAAATGGCGCGCGGTGATCGACATCGGCGGGGGCATTCCGACCGCGACCGCGATCCACACCAACACCCATGCGCTGGCGCGCTACGCCGCGCTCTGCCAGGCCGCGCAGATCGTGCCGATCGTCGAGCCCGAGGTGCTGATGGACGGCGACCACGATATCGACCGCTGCTTTGAGGTCACCACCGCCGTTCTCAAGGCGCAGTTCGAGGAGCTTTACCGCCAGCGCGTCGCGCTCGAAGGCATCGTGCTGAAGCCGAACATGGCGATCTCCGGCAAGAAGAATGGAAAGCGCGCCGGCGTCGAAGAGGTCGCCGAGAAGACCGTCAGGATGCTGAAGAACTGCGTGCCGGGCGCGGTGCCGGGCATCGCCTTCCTCTCCGGCGGCCAGTCCGACGAGGAAGCGACCGCACATCTCGACACGATGAACAAGATCGGCAACCTGCCGTGGAACCTCACCTTCTCCTACGGCCGCGCGCTGCAACACGCGCCGCAGAAGGCATGGTCGGGCAAATCGGAGAACGTCGCCGCAGCGCAGCGCGTGTTCGCGCACCGCGCGCGGATGAACGGGCTCGCCGCGCTCGGCCAGTGGAAGCAGGACCTGGAGAAGAAGGCGGCCTGACGCCTGCGTGCCGCCGCGTAGGCCCTCTCCGAGGGCCGCGCTGGCGTTGCCAAATGCTCTCCACTAACATTCCGGCTGGACACTCATGCAGGCCGGTCAGTGAACGTTCCGGACGTGACGACGGCAAGCGGCGGCACGGCTACGAACCAGCCGGATGGTTTCGTTCGGGCCGGTGACTGCATTGCCCGCGCGAACGCGCTCGCATCCAAAATCGCAGCGGCAGCGCCGCAGATCGAGGCCTCCCGCGAGCTGACGCCGAACATCGTCGCGGCGCTGCACGAAGCCGGGCTGTTCCGCATGCTGGTGCCGCGTTCGCTCGGCGGCGAGGAGCTGTCGCCGGAAAAATTCGTTTTGGCGGCAGAGGCGATTGCCAGGGCCGATGCCAGCACTGCCTGGTGCGTGGCGCAGACGGCGATCTGCTCGACGCTTGCCGCGTCGCTCAAGCCCGAGGTGGCACGCAAGGTGTTTGCGGCGCGGTCGCTCCTGGCCTGGGGCCCGTTTTCGCCCAAGGCAAAGGCGATTGCGTGCGCCGGCGGCTACCGCGTCAGCGGCGCTTGGGGCTACGCCAGCGGCAGCCGTCATGCCGCATGGCTGGCCGCCCATTGCCCGGTCTACGAGGCGAATGGACAACCGCGCCTCCACGCCGAGGGCAGCCAAATCGAGATCACCGCCATCTTTCCCAAGGCGGACGCTACGATCACCGACAACTGGCGCGTCGTCGGGCTCAAGGGAACCGGCAGCGACAGCTATGCGGTCACCGATCTGCTCGTGCCGGACGAGATGACAGTGAACGCATATGGGCGCGATCTCGCGAGCAAGCACGAGCGCGGGCCGCTCTACCGGTTCACGGTGTTTCAGCTTTTCGCGGCGAGCTTCGGGGGCATCGCGCTCGGGATCGCCCGAAGCACACTCGATTCTTTCACCGACCTCGCCAAGTCAAAAACCCCGACGGGCGGCAAGAGCCTGCTGCGCGACAACGCGGTAATCCAGTCGCAGATCGGCATGGCGGAGACGCAACTGGCGTCGGCGCGCGTGTTCCTGATCGAGGCGTTGCGGGCGATGTACGAGGAGGCCTCGCGATCCGGCGTGCCAACGGTCGATCAGCGCATCATGCTGCGCATGGCCTCGTCCTATGCGACGCACCAAGCCAAGTGTGTCGTGGACACGGCGTATCATGCCGCCGGCGCCACCGCGATCTTCGAGGGCAACCCATTCGAACGCCGGTTCCGCGATATTCACACGGTGTCGCAACAGATTCAGGCGCATTTCTCGCTGTTTGAATCGATCGGGCAGCATTTTCTGGGCCTGCCGCTGCACCCGAAATTCATCTGAATCTGCAGGGCATGTTCAAATCGCTTGCGCGCAAGACGAGATCGTCCCAGAAAAATTTGGCGTCCCCGCGGAGAACGGCATAGGCTCCCGGCGGTCATCGATCGCCGGGGATTTTTTCATGTCGGGAACACTGCAACGTACATTTCTCACGCTTGCGCTGGCTGTATTCACGCTTCACGGGCCGGCGCGGGCCGACAATTATCCGAGCAAATCCATCACCATCATGCCGCTGCTCGCCGCGGGCACCGGCCTCGACCTCACCGTGCGCCTCTATGCCGAACAGCTTTCGCTGGCCTTCGGCAAGACCGTGGTGGTCGAGAACAAGCCGGGCAGCGCAGGGCTTGTCGGAATTGCCGCACTAAAGTCCGCACCGGCCGACGGCTACACCATGGTCGTCGCGACCAGCGCGGTGATGGCGATCCGCCCGACGCTGCTCAAGAGCGTGCCCTACGATGCGCAGAAGGATTTCATCCCGATCGCGCTCTATGTGAAGTCTCCGTTCATCCTGGTGGTCAATCCGGAGCTGCCGGTCCATTCCGTTCCGCAGTTGATAAAATACATCAAGGAGCGGCCGGGCAAGCTCAGCTATTCGTCGTCCGGGGTCGGCGGCGCGCCGCATCTGTCCACCGAATACATGAAGCAGCGATTCGACATCGATCTCGCCCATGTGCCCTACCGCAACAGCCCGCAGTCGATCGCCGACGTGGCGGCGGGACATGTCGCGATGGCCTTCGCCGAGGCCGGGGCTTCGCTGCCGCTCATTCGCGACGGCAGGCTCCGCGCGCTTGCGGTGACGTCGGCGACGCGGCTGCCGACGGTGCCGGAGCTTCCGCCGTTCGGCGAGGCGGTCGGCGCGCCCGACTTCGAGGCGGTGTCGTGGCACGTTCTCCTCGCGCCCGCCGGCACCCCGCCGGAGGTGGTCGGCAAGCTGAACGCCGAGATGAAGCGCATCATGGAAGCGCCCGACATGCGCAAGAAGATCGCCGCCATCGGGCTCATCCCGCTGGACGTCGCCTCGGTCGATGCCACGCGAGGCTATATCAAGGCGGAAGGCGAGAAATGGGGGACGCTCGTCCGCAAGCTCGGGCTTGAGGGTTCGCAGTGACCCGACTTCCGCCACAATAGGATTGCATCCGTCGACCATGGCTCCATCGCAACAGGCCCAAGATAACCGCGAAGCCAAACGCCCTGCCCCGCGGCTCTATCTCGTCACCCCGGTCATCGAGGATGCGGCGGCGTTCGCGGGCACGCTCCGAGATGCAATCGCAGAGACCGACGTCGCGGCGGTGCTGTTGCGCCTCAAACCCGCGGGCGACCGCGACCTGATCAATCGCATCAAGCTGCTGGCCCCGGTCGTGCAGGCCAGGGACGCTGCGCTGGTGCTCGACGGCCACGCCGATATCGTGGCTCATGTCGGCGCCGACGGGGCGCATCTGGCCGGCATCGACGCGTTCACGGCGGCGGTCGAGGGCCTCAAGCCCGCGCGCATTGCTGGCTGTGGGCGGCTGAAGACCCGGGATGACGCGATGGCGGCCGGCGAGCGCGGCGCGGACTATGTGATGTTCGGCGAGCCCGAGGCCGACGGACGCCGCCCGTCATTCGAGGCGATCATCGAGCGCATCGAATGGTGGTCGGAGCTGTTCACGATCCCCTGCATCGGCTTTGCCGCGGCGCCTCGAGAGGCCGGACCGCTTGCGGCTGCAGGCGCCGATTTCATCGCCATCGGCGACGGCATCTGGGACGATCCGCGCGGCGCGGCAACTGCTGTCGCGGAGGTGGCGCGCCTGCTGGTCCCGCCAGAGAGGGTGATATGAGCAGCGGCCGCATCGTCCTTGCGGCGCTGATCGCGACCCTGCTCGCTACGCCGGCCGAAGCACAGCCCAGGCCTGTCCCGCAGCAGCCGGCTGCCGCGGAGCCGGATGCGGCCTACACCGCCTATCAGCTCGGCCAGTATCTCACCGCATTCAAGGAGGCGACGCGGCGGGTCGAGGAGAAAAACGATCCCAAGGCCATGACGCTGCTGGGCGAGCTCTATGCCGACGGCCTCGGGGTCGCAAACGACGATAAGAAAGCCGTGGAGTGGTACAAGCTCGCGAGCGCGCGCGGCGACCGCGAGGCGATGTTCGCGCTCGCCATACTCAAATTGTCAGGCCGCGGCGGTCCGCCCGATCGCCAGGAGGCGGCGAAGCTCCTCGCCGAAGCCGGCAAGCTCGGCCACGTCGTCGCAGCCTACAATCTCGCGCTGCTCTACCTCGAAGGCCAGATCGTCCCGCAGGACTCCAACCGCGCTGCCGAGCTCATGCGCAAGGCCTCCGACGCCGGCAATCCGCAGGCGCAATACGCGCTGGCCACCTTTTACAAGGACGGCCGCGGCGTGAAGAAGGATCCGGCGGAGGCCGCGCGGCTCTTAGGCGTCGCGGCCCGCACGGGTCATACCGATGCCGAGGTCGAATATGGTATCGCGCTGTTCAACGGCACCGGAGTCGCCAAGGACGAGAGCGCCGCCGGCGGCTATTTCCTCAAGGCGGCCCAGAAGGGCAGCGCGGTCGCCCAGAGCCGGCTGGCGATGATGTATGCGAGCGGCCGCGGCATCAAGGCCGATCCGGTCCAGGCTGGCCGCTGGTACCTGATCGCGAAGGCCGGCGGCGAGACCGACCCGTACCTGGAGGGATTCATGCGGACGATGAAGCCGCCAGATCGCACAGCGGCTGAGACCCGAGCCAAGCCCTGGATCGCCCGCATGAAGGCGCCCGGCCCGCCCCCCATCTCCACCGCACCCGGTCCGCTCGGCCGCTGACACATCAAGCCTTGACGGATGTTCCGGCGTCGGGGCATCTGCACGCCATGGCCAAAATCAGCGGCAGCGACGTCCGGCCGGGCATGGTGATCGAGCATGACGGCTCGCTCTGGGCCGCGGTCAAGACCATGGCGGTCAAGCCCGGCAAGGGCCCGGCCTACAACCAGGTCGAGCTCAAGAACATCCTCGATGGCCGCAAGCTCAACCAGCGCTTCGGCGCCAGCGACCGGGTCGAGGAAACCGAGGTCGAGCGCCGGCAGTTCCAGTTCCTCTACAAGCAGGGCGAGCAGCTCGTGTTCATGGATACGGCGACCTACGACCAGATCGAGCTGGGCGAGGACTTCGTCGGCGACCGCTCGACCTTCCTGCAGGACGGCATGATGGTGCAGGTGCAACTGCACGGGGATCGGCCGATCGGCATCAAGCTGCCGGAGACGGTGGTGCTCGAAGTGGTCGAGGCCGACGCCCACATCAAGGGCCAGACCGCAACCTCGTCCTACAAGTCGGCGAAGCTCGAAAACGGCCTGCGCGTGCTGGTGCCGCCGTTCATCGGCACCGGCGAGAAGGTCGTGGTCTCGACCGATGAAGTGGCGTATGTGCGGCGGGCCGACTGATGCAGCACTCCGCCCTTCTCAATGTGATGATCGCAGCGGCCCGCAAGGCCGCCCGCGCGCTCAAGCGTGACTTCGGCGAAGTCGAGAACCTCCAGGTGTCGCTCAAGGGACCGGCTAATTTCGTCACCGCCGCCGACCGCCGCGCCGAGGAGACGCTGCGCGCCGAACTGAAAAAGGCCCGGCCCGGCTACAGCTTCCTCGGCGAGGAAGGCGGCCGTCACGAAGGCACCGACACCAGCCACTGCTGGATCGTCGATCCGCTCGACGGCACCACCAATTTCCTGCACGGTATTCCGCAGTTCGCCATCTCGATCGGGCTGGAGCGCTCCGGCACGGTCGTGGCGGGCGTGATCTACAACCCAATCACCGACGAGCTCTACACCGCCGAGCGCGGCAAGGGCGCCTTCCTCAACGACAAGCGGCTGCGGGTGGCCGCACGCAAGGGCCTTGCCGACGCCGTGATCGCCTGCGGCCTGCCGCATCGCGGGCGTGGCGACCTGGAATTGGGGCTGCGCGAGCTGGGCGCCGTCCAGGACAAGGTTGCGGGGCTGCGCCGGTTCGGCGCCGCCGCGCTCGATCTTGCCTTCGTCGCGGCGGGGCGGATCGACGGCTACTGGGAGCGCAACATCTCGCCGTGGGATATCGCGGCGGGAATGATCCTGGTGCGCGAGGCCGGCGGCTTCGTCACCGACCTCGACGGCGGCGATGCCATGTATACGAAAAAGCATATCGTTGCCGGCAACGAAACGATCCATCGCGAATTGCAGACATCGCTGAAAGCCGCCGGTTAGGACGTGCAGGGCCTGGCCCGGCGCGGAGCCGGACCGTTTCGGCGGCATTTGCGTTGAATCCGCAGTAACCTGCGTTACATTCGCCAAGCCCGTGCCATAATAACGACTCGGGCTTCGGCGACGAAAAGGCCGACCATGGCGCAAGACATCGATCCGTTCAAGGTTTCCTCGCCCCGCATCTTTCTGGTGCGGATGTCGGTCTTTCTGATCCTGTGCGGTCTGATCGTCGTCGTCATCCACCCGCAGATCCTGACCGCGTTCAAGGCCAACCCGCCGCTCAACGCGCTCATCATCGGCGTCCTGGTGATCGGCATCCTGCTGGCGTTCCGGCAGGTGATCCGGCTGTTCCGCGAAGTGGCCTGGGTCAACGGCTTCCGGCTGGCCGATCCGGGAATCGCGGTGGAACGGCCGCCGGTGCTGCTCGCGCCGATGGCGGCGATCCTGGGCGACCGCATCGGCCGCATGTCGATGTCGTCGCAGACCATGCGCAGCATCCTCGATTCGGTCGCCATCCGGCTCGACGAGGCGCGCGAAATTTCCCGCTACATGACCGGACTGCTGATCTTCCTCGGCCTGCTCGGCACATTCTGGGGACTGATCGAGACCGTCAGCTCGGTCGGCAGCGTCATCAACAACCTGAAGGTGGGCGGCGACGCCAACGCGACGTTCGATTCGCTCCGCGAGGGGCTGGCAGCCCCGCTCAGCGGCATGGGCATCTCGTTCTCGTCATCGCTGTTCGGCCTCGCAGGCTCGCTCGTTCTGGGCTTCCTCGATCTGCAGATGAGCCAGGCACAGAACCGCTTCCACACCGAGCTTGAGGATTGGCTTGCCACCACCGTGCACGACCTCGGCGGAGCGACCGATGCCGACGCCATGGCTGGCGGCAGCACCGGCTCGGGCGAGATGCGGGTTGCGATCGAGCGGCTTCGTGAGGCTATCACCGGCTCAGGCTCGAACAAGGCCGCAACCAATGCCATGGCGAACCTCGCCGAAGCCATCCAGGGCCTCGTCCACCACATGCGAACCGAACAGCAGATGATCCGCGACTGGGTCGACTCGCAGGCCGAGCAGCACCGCGAGGTGCGCCGGCTGCTCGAAATTCTGGCGCGTGAGCGGATCGACAAGTAGCGGGGCGAGCAGCAGGACGAGTGGAATAACATGGCCCTATCCCGCGCCCGCCGCGATCGCGGCGTCGATTACTGGCCCGGCTTCGTCGACGCGCTGTCGACGCTGATCCTCGGCATCATCTTCCTGCTCACTGTGTTCGTGGTCGTGCAGTTCGTGCTGTCGCAGGAGGTCACCGGCAAGGACACCGCGCTGGCGCGCCTGTCCGCGCGCATCGCCCAGCTCACGGATCTGCTGGGGCTCGAACAGAGCAGCAAGGTGTCGCTGGAGGAGCAGATCGCGCAATTGCGCGCGAGCCTCGCCACCACCGACACCGAGCGCGACCGCTACAAGGGACTCTACGACAGCCTGAGCGGCGGCACCGCGGCCGCGCAGGGTCAGGTGTCGGAGCTGAGCGGCAAGCTCGACGCCGAGAAGCAGGTTTCGCTCCGCGCGCTCGCCCAGGTCGAAGTGCTCAACCAGCAGATCGCGGCGCTGCGCCGCCAGCTCGGCGCACTGGAACAGGCGCTCGACGTGTCCGACAAACGGGACAAGGACTCGCAATCCCGCCTCGCCGAGCTCGGGCAGCGCCTCAACATCGCGCTGGCGCAGCGCGTGCAGGAGCTGTCGCGCTACCGGTCCGATTTCTTCGGACGGCTGCGGGAGTTGCTCGGCAACCGCCCGGACATCCGCATCGTCGGCGACCGTTTCGTGCTGCAATCCGAGGTGTTCTTCGACACCGGACAGTCGGTGCTCAAGCCGGAGGGGCGCACAGAGCTTGACAAGATCGCCACCGTCCTGCTTGAACTCACCAGGCAGATCCCGCAGGACATCGCCTGGGTGCTCCGCGTCGACGGCCACACCGACGTCCGGCCGACCGGCGGCGGGCGCACCAACTGGGACCTGTCGGCCGCCCGCGCCATCGCGGTGGTGCAGTACCTCATCAGCAAGGGCATGCAGCCGCAGCGCCTGGTGGCCGCGGGCTTCGGCGAGTTCCAGCCGATCGATGCCGGCACCACCGACGAGGCTTACAGCCGCAACCGCCGCATCGAGCTGAAGCTGACGGAGCGGTGAGCGCATCCGCTCTCAAGGTCCGCCCCTACGCCGCCGCCGACGAGGAGGCGGCGATCGAGCTGTGGCAACGGACCTGGCAGGAGGCCTTTCCCAATATCGACTTCGAAGAGCGCGCGGCCTGGTGGCGCGAGCGCTGGCGCCAGGAGCTGGTGCCGCAGGCCAAAATTCTGGTCGCCGAAATGGACGGCGTGCTGGAAGGCTTCGTGACCGTAGATCCCAAGACCGGCTATCTCGACCAGATCGTGGTGGCGCCGGAATTCTGGGGCAGCAACGTCGCGGGGATGCTGCTCGACGCCGGCAAACGCATCTCGCCGGCGCGGCTCGACCTGCTGGTCAACACCGACAACGCGCGCGCCATTGCGTTCTACGAGAAGCACGGTTTTGTCATGGCCGGCGACGACGTCAATCCGGTGTCCAGCCGCCCGGTCTTTCGCATGCGCTGGCGGCCATAGTCCCGGCGAGCCGGAAGCTATTCCCCGTCCTTGTCGTCGGCCTTGCCGCCAATCTGCTTGAGCTTGGCGAACACCGCATCGACGTTGAGGTCTTCCTTGGCCTTGGCCGCGGCCGGGCTCTCCGGCTCGGCGGGCTCCGGCGGCGCCGTGGTGACCGACGCCGGCAGCAGCGTCACGCTGTTCTCGGCCGGGGCCGGCTTCTCCTTGGAGGCGCGCTGCACCTCGAAGTCGAGATCGATCTGCGAGCACAGGCCGAGCGTCACCGGATCGAGCGGGCTCAGGCTCGCGGCGTTCCAATGGGTGCGATCGCGGATGCCCGCGATGGTGGACTTGGTGGTCCCCACGAGCCGCATGATCTGGGCGTCCTTGAGCTCGGGATGATTGCGGATCAGCCAGAGGATGGCGTTAGGCCGGTCCTGGCGGCGGGACACCGGCGTGTAGCGCGGGCCCTTTTTCTTGGTGCCGGTCTTGGCCTCGGGCAGGCGCACCTTGGGATTGGAAAGCTGAAGCTTGTGGTCGGGCTCCGCGACCCCCTTGTCGATCTCCTCGCGCGTCAACTGCCCGGTCTGAATCGGGTCGAGGCCCTTAATCCCCTGGGCGGCGTCTCCGTCGGCGATGGCCTTCACTTCGAGCGGATGCAGCTTGCAGAACTCGGCGACCTGGTCGAACGACAGCGCGGTGTTTTCCACCAGCCAGACGGCGGTCGCCTTTGGCATCAGAGGTGCTTCTTGCATGGGTAAATCTCCTCTGCGCCCCGCCCGCCCTTCCGGACGAGGCCAATGTCATCATGGATGACTGGAATTCGCCGGAATATAGGCATTTACCCCCTGAAAGCGCAAGGATTTGCCGGTCGCCTTGACAGGTTGGGGGTCGGAACCTCATTTCTCTCCTATGGCGCCAGAAAACCACGGCAATTCCGACAAACCGCAGCTCAAGGTCCTGCTCTGCTCCCCGCGCGGGTTCTGCGCCGGCGTGGTGCGGGCCATCGATTCGGTCGAGCAGGCGCTCAAGCGCTATGGAGCGCCGGTCTATGTCCGCCACGAGATCGTTCACAACCGTTACGTCGTGGAGAGCCTCAAGGCCAAGGGCGCGATCTTCGTCGAGGAACTCTCCGAAATCCCGGACGACACCAAGGCGCCGGTGATCTTCTCGGCTCACGGGGTGCCGAAATCCATTCCCGTGGAATCGCGGCGCCGCAATTTCTTCTCGTTCGATGCCACCTGCCCGCTGGTCACCAAGGTCCACCGCGAGGCCGAAATCCACCACAAGCGCGGCCGCGAGATCGTGCTGATCGGCCACGCTGGGCATCCCGAAGTGGTTGGCACACTCGGCCAGTTGCCCGACGGCGCGATCACGCTGGTTCAGACCGTCGCGGAGGCCGAGGCGTTCCAGCCGCGCGATGAGAGCAAGCTGTCTTATGTGACCCAGACCACGCTGTCGCTCGACGACACCGCCGACATCGTGGCAACCCTCAAGCGCCGCTTCCCAGGCATCGTCGCTCCGCACAAGGAGGACATCTGCTACGCCACCACCAACCGCCAGGAGGCGGTCAAGCGCGTGGCGCCGCAGGTCGATGCGCTGGTCGTGGTCGGCGCGCCGAACTCCTCCAACTCCAGGCGCCTGCAGGAGGTCGCCGAGCGGGCCGGCTGCAGCTATTCGGTGCTGGTGCAGCGCGCGGCCGAGATCGACTGGTCGAAATTCGAAGGCATCAAGACGCTGGGCGTCACCGCGGGCGCCTCGGCGCCGGAGGTGCTGGTCGAGGAAATTCTCGATGCGTTCGCCGCGCGCTACACGCTGAACGTGGAGACCGTGTCGGGCGCCGACGAATCCGGCATGTTCTTCCCGCTGCCGCGTCAGCTTCGCGACAACGCGGCGGCCTAGATCTTCCGTTCAACTGCCTCTTGACGGGATAGCCCGACGCAGGGCCGTACTGGACGCATGGCCGTCTACACCGACGTTTCCGCCGAAGACCTGGGACGATTTCTCGCGGGCTACGACCTGGGCGAGCTGTTGTCCTACAAGGGCATCGCCGAGGGCGTCGAGAATTCCAACTTCCTAGTCCACACCGGCTCCGGCCATTACATCCTGACGCTCTACGAGAAGCGCGTGGCGGCCGGCGACGTGCCGTTCTTCCTCGCGCTGATGGAACACCTCGCCTCGCGCGGCATCACCTGCCCACAGCCGGTAAAAAACCGCAGCGGCCAGGCGCTGGGCGAATTGTGCGGCCGGCCGGCCGCCATCGTCACCTTCCTCGACGGCATGTGGATGCGCAGACCCGACGCCGGCCACTGCGCGGCGGTCGGCGAGGCGCTCGCGCGGATGCACCTGGCCGGCGCCGACTTCGCAGGGCAAAGGCGCAACACGCTCTCCGTCACGGGCTGGCGACCGCTGTTCGAACAGGCGGCCGATCGCGCCGATAGCCTGCAGCACGGCATGCGCGCGACAATCGAAGAGGAACTGGGGAAACTCGAAAAGTCCTGGCCGCGCGACCTGCCGCAGGGCGTGATCCACGCCGACCTCTTTCCCGACAACGTGTTCTTCCTGGGCGACCGGCTCTCCGGCCTGATCGACTTCTATTTCGCCTGCACCGACACGCTCGCGTTCGACGTCGCAATCTGCCTCAACGCCTGGTGCTTCGAGCCGGATCACTCCTACAACGTCACCAAGGGCCGCAACCTCCTGGCCGCCTATATCAAGACCCGGCCGCTGTCGGATGCCGAGCGCAACGCGCTGCCGATGCTCGCGCGCGGCGCGGCAATGCGCTTCCTGCTGACCCGGCTGGTGGACTGGCTCAACGTGCCCGCGGGCGCTCTGGTGCAACCAAAAAATCCGCTGGAGTATTTCCGCAAGCTCCGCTTCCACCAGAAGGCCGCGAGCGTGCACGACTATGGCCTGCCGGCCGAAGGGACCCGCGCGTGACGCAAGGCCCGCACGTCATCGTCCACACCGACGGCGCCTGCTCGGGCAATCCCGGCCCGGGCGGCTGGGGCGCGATCCTCACCTATGGCGAACACGAAAAAGAATTGAAGGGCGGCGAGCCGCACACCACCAACAACCGCATGGAACTGATGGCGGCCATCGCGGCGCTGGAGGCCTTGAAGAAGCCGTCCACGGTCGAGCTGCACACCGACAGCAAGTACGTCCACGACGGCATCTCGAAGTGGATTCATGGCTGGAAGCGCAACGGCTGGAAGACCGCCGACAAGAAGCCGGTGAAGAACGTCGACCTGTGGAAGCGGCTCGATGCCGCGCTTGGCGGGCACAACGTGCGCTGGAACTGGGTCAAGGGCCACGCCGGGCACGAGTTGAACGAGCGTGCCGATCAGCTCGCCGTCGCCGCCATCGCGGAAATGCGCGCGGCGCAGAAATAGAAGCCCTCTTTCCGCAATACCAATCCCCGTCATTCCGGCCGAGCCGCGTGAGCGGCGAGAGCCGGAATCCATAACCCCAGCATCTCCTGTCACGGAAACACCGGGGCTATGGATTCCGGGTTTGTCACGCCTTCGCCCTTCGGGCTTCGGCGGACGCCCCGGAATGACAACTCTGCGTTTGTTACAGGCTCTTCAACAGATTGTCGGCGCCGGAAACCTCGGCCTTGCCCGGCGCGTCTTCGACGTTGAGCGTCTTCACCACGCCATCATCGACCACCATGGCGTAGCGGCCCGAACGCACGCCCAGGCCGCGCTCGGTGAGGTCGGCGGTGATGCCAACGGCCTTGGCCCAGGCGGCGCTGCCGTCCGCCAGGAACTCGATCGCGTCGCCGCCGGAGGCCTTCTTCCAGGCGTTCATCACGAACACGTCGTTGACGCCGGTGACGGCAATGGTGTCGATGCCCTTGGCCTTGATCGCGTCGGCGTTCTTCACAAAGCCCGGCAGATGGTTGTTGCTGCAGGTCGGCGTGAACGCGCCCGGCACTGCGAACAGCACCACCTTCTTGCCCTTGAACAGTTCGTCGGTGGTCTTCGGCTTCGGGCCTTCCGCCGTCATCACGGTGAAGGTCCCAGTGGGCACGCGGTCGCCAACCTTGATAGCCATGACTCGTATCCTCTCGCAGGGTTATGGATTGGGTTTATGGGCGCCAAAAGTAGCGTCTCCGGCGAATTAGTCGAGCCGAAATGCGACCTCGACCGCCTTGTCGCCCGAGACCGCCGTGAGCCGAAGGGTGGCGCCGGAGGCCTTCTCGCCGGGCGGCAGACCGTCCAGATCGAAGGCAAAGCGCTGCAGACC
Source organism: Rhodoplanes serenus (assembly GCA_945861855.1). Taxonomy (GTDB): domain Bacteria; phylum Pseudomonadota; class Alphaproteobacteria; order Rhizobiales; family Xanthobacteraceae; genus Z2-YC6860. Next base: position 6,985 of record CAMAWG010000029.1, on the reverse strand, counting down.
CGCGGGCGCACCGGAAACCGGCTCCGGCAGGGGAAGCGCCCATTGCGCGGTGGGGCCCTCCACGAACAGCGTCACCGGCGCACCGGCGGGAGCCGCCACATCCACCACGACGCGCGGCTTGCCCGATCCCGCGTCACGGCGTATGGCGCGGATCGTCGGTAAGCCCGCGTCGCCGATGACCGCAGGCTTGGGCACCCGCGCCTCGGCCGCGCTGACGGCCGTCTCATTGGCGGTCCCTGCGCCGGTCAAAGCCAGCTCCAGCTTGGCCTCGGCCGGCACGCAGAGCTTCTCGCACACCGCATAGTCGAGCTTGAGATTCAACGTCACCGGCTTGCTGGCATCCTGCGCCATGACATGGAGCGGCAGAATGACGGCGCCCTTGTAGCCGATCGAATGGCCGCCGGCGCCGTCGGGAAAACGCATCGGCACGGGATAGAGCACCGTGACCGCCTTGACGTTCTGCGACTTCGAAAAATCCAGCGCCGGCGGCACGCCGGAGTCGCCGGGATACCGCCAATAGGTCTTCCAGCCTTCCTTGAGCTTGATCTCGACGCCGGCGCGGAACACACGGCCGCCCGATTCGGCGCGCGGGCGCGCGGCAATCAGACGCGCCGCCGACTGCACGTCCTCGTCCCACGGCGAAACCTCCGCCGCAATTGCCGCGGACGATGCCGCGCCAAGCAGGCTTGCCGCGGCCAGGATCCGCAATAAATGAAGGCGGAAGGCTTCAAACATGGAGATGCTCTAATTGAGGCAGCGTGCACATGCCACTGACATGGTCGTGAACGCAGCGGTGTGTTTTGCCAAGTTTCGTTTCCCAAGCTCCAGCGATCGAGGTAACCTTTCTCCTATGCGAATGACTCGCAAGGCCTTGCGGAAAAGCGCCGGCGCAGGCCCCGGCCGCGGATTCCTCGACGGGCAGATGCTGATTGCGTCGCCTGGCATGCAGGACGAACGCTTCTCGCGCAGCCTGATCTACATCTGCGCCCATTCGTCCGAGGGCGCGATGGGCATCGTCGTCAACCAGCCGGCCCCGCATATCAGCTTTCCCGAACTCCTGGTGAAGCTCGACGTGATCCCGGCGGCCGACAAGATCCAGCTTCCCGCTCGTGCCGAGGTCACCGTGCTCAAGGGCGGGCCGGTGGAAACCGAGCGCGGCTTCGTGCTGCACAGCGCCGACTTCTTCATCGAGAACTCGACCCTGCCGATCGACGAAGGCATCTGCCTCACCGCCACGCTCGACATTCTCAAGGCGATCGCGCGCGGCAACGGTCCGGCGAGCGCGATCCTAGCGCTGGGCTACGCCGGCTGGTCGCCGGGCCGGCTCGAGAACGAACTGCAACAGAACGGCTGGCTGCATTGCAGCGCCGACCCGGACCTGATCTTCGGCACCGATGTCGGCGCGAAATACGACCGGGCCATGCAGAAGATCGGCATCCGCCCCGGAATGCTGTCGAGCGACGTCGGCCACGCCTAGGGCCATGTCACCGCTCCGCACCGCAATGATCGTGGCCGCCATGCTGACGGCCTCGCCCGCCGGTGCAGCGGAGATCCAGGTGATCGCCGCCGGGGCAGTACGCGGCGTGGTCGGCGGCATGATCGACGATTATTCGCGGCAGACCGGACAGAAATTCGCCTTCACCATCGGCCCCACCGGCCAGTTGCGCGACGCCATCGCGTCCGGAAAGCCTGTGGACCTGGTCATCACCTCCGCGCCGCTCATGGCCGAACTCGAACGCACCGGCAAGATCGCGCCGGGGAGCCGCGTCGATCTCGGCCGCGTCGGCCTGGGCATCGTGATCCGCGAGGGAACGCCCGTGCCCGACATCTCCACGCCCGAAGCTGTGAAGCAGGTGCTGATCAAGGCGAACACCATCGCCTACACCGATCCGAAGCTCGGCGGCACTTCGGTCCAGCACCTGATGAAGATCGCCGACGGCTTTGGCATCAAGGACGAGGTGATCCGCAAAGGCGTGACCGCGACCGGCGGCAACGACGCCGCCGCCAAGGTCGCCGATGGCCGCGCCGACATCGGCGTGGTCCCGATCTCCGACATCCACGCCAAGGAAGCGAAGCTGGTAGGCCCCTTGCCCGAAGCGATCCAGCTCTGGACGGTTTATGCCGCCGCCATTCCCGCGAGCAGCCTTCAGCCCGCGGCCGCGCGCGCGTTCATTGAGGCACTGACTGGCCCGGCGATGCGGGACCGCTGGACCAAGGCCGGCTGGCAGCCGGCCCCATAGGTCGCTAGCCGCGCGGCTTGTCGTGGCGCCGGGCCCAATCGTCGAATTCAGCGCGCCGGTTCGAGTTGCTCGCTCACCAGGAGCTTGCGCGCGGCCTCCGCCGTCATCGGCTCGCCGAAGGCAAAGCCTTGCGCGTATTCGCAGCCCATCTGGTAAAGCTCGACCGCGTCGGAATCGGTTTCCGCGCCCTCCGCCACCACGTCCATGCCGAGATCGTGCGCGAGCGAGATGATCGAGCGCAGCAGCACGGGCCGCGTGCCCTTGTTGTTGGTGCGCACGAACGATTGGTCGATCTTGATCGTGTCGAACGGAAAACGCTGCAAGTACGCCAGCGACGAATGCCCGGTGCCGAAATCGTCGAGCGCCAGCCCCGCGCCGAGCTCCTTGATGCGGGTGAGCAGTTGCGCCGCGTGCTCGGGGTTTTCCATCACGATCGACTCGGTCAATTCCAGCTTGAGCGTGCCGCGCGCGAGGCCCGACCGCGACAGCACGGTGCGCAGATCGTGAATGAGATCGTGGCGCAGCAACTGCCGCGACGAGACGTTGACGCTGCAGAACACCGGCTCCCGCATCCGCACGCTGCGCTGCCAGGTGCTGAGCTGGCGCGCGGTGCGCTCCAGCACGAACAGGCCGAGATCGACGATCAGGCCGATCTCCTCGGCGATCCCAATGAACTCCGCGGGCGACATCCGGCCCATCTTCGGATGGTCCCAGCGCGCCAGCGCCTCGAAACCCGCGACCGAGCGATCCTCCAGCCGGATGATCGGCTGGTAGAGGATGGTGATCTCCTCGCGCTCCAGCGCCCGCCGGAGCTCCGATTCAAGCGTCAGGCGATCGGTCTTGCGCGCGCGCATCGCCGGCTTGAACAGCTCGATGCGATCGCCGCCGATGCGCTTGGCGTGATACATCGCAAGCTCAGCGTCTTTCAGCACCTCTTCGGTGCGGTTCGGCTGGCCGTCGCTGAGCGCAAGCCCGATCGAGGCCGTCAGGAATATCTCACGGTCGTTGAACGTGATCGGCGCGCGCAGCGTCCGGCGAATGGTGTCGGCGAACGCGATCAGGCGGGTCGGATCGCGCTCCGACAGCAGGATCATGGCGAACTGGTCGCCGGTGAGCCGCGCCAGCGTGTCATGCGGCTTGAGCAGCCGTCCGAGCCGCCGCGCCAGGGTCAGCAGGATCGAATCGCCGACCGCGATGCCGACGGAATCGTTGACCTGCTTGAAGCGGTCGAGATCGATCACGACCACGGTCGCGCGGATCGCGGGATCGGCCTTGGCGAAGGCCATCACGCTTTCGAGACGGTCGATGAAAAGCTGACGGTTCGGCAGGCCCGTGAGGTTGTCGTGTACGGCGTCGTGGAGCAGTCGTTCCTCGGCGGTTTTGAATTCGGTCACGTCGGTCAGCGTGCCGACGAGACGCACCACTTCGCCGTCGGAACCGACCACCGGCCGCGCCTTCAGCGCGAACCATAGATAGTGGCCGTCCGGCGTGCGCAGCCGGAAATCCTGCATCAGCCGGCCGCGGCGCTGCTCGAGCACGCTGTCCAGCGCGGCGCGGAAGCGGTCGCGGTCGAGCGCGTGCAGAACTTCGAGCCAGCGCGAGGCCGGACCCTCGAGCGTGCCGCGCTTGAGCCCCAGAAGCTGCTCGGTCTCGGGGCTGGTGTAAACGCGGTCCGACGACACGTCCCAGTCCCAGATCATGTCGCCCGCGCCGGTCAGCGCCAGCGCGCGGCGCTCGACATCGGTGACGATGTTGTGGGTAATGCCGCCGGCGAAGGCGTGCTGCATCACGGTGAAGCCGATCAGCATGACGATCAGCACGAGGCCGCCGAGCAGCGCCGGGCCGACGATGTCGTTGGTGACGAAGCCCGAGACCGTCATCACCAGGCCGACCGCCCAGATCACAAGCAGGAACCAGGTCGGGATCAGGAGCACGGCGCGGTCGTAGCCGTGGGTGGAGAGATAGAGCACGAGGCCGAAGCCCAGGAACGCGATGCAAACGAGCGACAGCCGCGCGATCCCCGCGGCGATCGAGGCGTCGATCAGCGCGATCACCACCAGCGCGGCCAGGCCCGCGAGCCAGGCCATGGTGATGTGCATGTAGCGCACATGCCAGCGCCCGAGATTGAGATAGGCAAACAGGAAAACGAGCAGCGTGCCGGCCAGGATCACCTCGCCGGATGCGCGCCAGATGCGCTCGGTGCCCGACGACATATCGAACACTTTGCCCCAGAAGCCGAAGTCGATGCCGATGTAGACCAGCACCGCCCAGCCGAGCGCCGCGGCCGCCGGGAACATCACGCTGCCCTTGACCACGAACAGGATGGTGAGGAACAGCGCCAGCAATCCGGCGATGCCGATGACGATGCCGTAGTAGAGCGTGAAGCTGTTGATCTTGTCCTTGTAGGCGTCCGGCTCCCACAGATAGAGCTGCGGCAGGCGGTCGGTGCGCAGCTCGGCGATGTAGGTGACGACCGTGCCGGGGTCGAGTGTGACGCGGTAGATGTCGGCGGTGGGGCTGTACTGCTGCTCCGGCCGCTCGCCCGAGCTCGGCGAGATGGTGACGATGCGCGAGAGGCCGAGATCGGGCAGGAACAGACCGGACCCCACCATGCGGTAATGCGGCACGACGATCAGCCGGTCGATCTGCTCGTCGCCGGAATTGGCAAGCGCGAACACCGCCCAGTTGGTCGAGCCTTCGCGCGCCGGCTGCTGCATGCGGCGGACGATGCCGTCGGCGCCTGGCGCGGCCGAGACCTGGATGGTGTCGGTTTCGGTCTTGACCAGATCGGCGACGCCGGTGAGGTCGATCGCGGTGACGTCGGTGCGGACGTTCACCGCCTCGACGGCGTGACCGGGCGATGCGCCAAACAAGGCGGCGAACAGGAGAGCCGCGAACGGTGCGGCGCGCAGCAAGCCCAAACCCGACCTCCGCAGCTATCTCGTTCGTGCCCTTCAGGCCCGAGTTAAGCCCTTAACATTACGACCATTTCGCGGCCCGTGCCGCAGGGGCTGAATGTCCGCCCGAAACTCAATCAGGGGCCTGGCGATGAGTAGCTTTCGCGGACGATAAGAGCAAGGATTTCCGTCCGTTGGCCCGGCCGACGGCGCCGTGGATTTAACCATAACGGCCCCCGCCCACCTCATTTCCGAGGGCAGTCCGAAGGACCGCGTCGCGAAGGATGAGCGTCAAATCGTCAGCACGATCTTGCCGATGTGCAGGCTTGTCTCCATGCGCGCATGGGCATCGGCGGCCTTGGCCAGCGGAAAGGTGGAGTCGATCACAGGCTTGACCTTGCCTGCCGCGACCAGCGGCCAGACCTTCTCCTCGATACCGCGCGCGATCGCGGCCTTCTCGAGAACGGTGCGCGGGCGGAGCGTCGAGCCGGTGTGCGTTAGGCGCTTGCGCATCAGGTTGGCAAAGTTGGCGGTGGCCTTGGGGCCGCCGGTGAACGACACCTGCGCAATGACGCCATCCATCGCCGCGCAATCGTAGTTGCGATCGACATAGTCGCCGCCGACGATGTCGACGATCAGGTTCGCGCCGGCGCCGCCGGTTGCGTCCTTGGTGATCGCGACGAAATCCTCGGTCTTGTAGTTCACCGCAACGTCGGCGCCGAGCTTCTTCGCCGCGTCACATTTTTCCGCAGAGCCCGCGGTGGCGATGACCTTGGCGCCGAACGCCTTGGCCAGCATGATTGCGGTGGTGCCGATGCCCGAGGTGCCGCCGTGCACCAGCACCCAGTCGCCGCTGTTGACCGTGGCGCGCATGAACATGTTCTGCCAGCAGGTGAAGAACGTCTCAGGAATGGCCGCGGCCTCGACCATCGAGAGCTGTGCCGGCACTGCCAGCGCGTGCGATTCATAAGCGAGACAGTATTGCGCGTAACCGCCGCCGACCACGAGCGCGCAGACCTTGTCGCCCAACTTCCAGCGCGTGACGCCGGGGCCAAGCGCCGCCACCTCGCCCGCGATCTCGAGGCCGGGAATATCGGTCGCGCCCTTCGGCGGCGGATAGGTGCCCTGGCGCTGGCGAACATCCGGACGATTGACGCCGGCCGCCGCGACCTTCACCAGAATTTCGCCGGGACCGGGCACGGGCACCGGGAACTCCTCCGGCACCAGCATCTCCGGCCCGCCGGGGGCGCGGATGGCAATCGCGGTCATGCGTGCGGTCATGCGTGCGGGCAGTGTCATTGTGTCCTCGATGTTGGGATGGCGAACTTCTAGTCGCCCCGTCCCGGTGTGACAACCGTGCCGGCCGGCGCTATTTTCCGCCTGGGTTTTCCTGCAGACGCGAAAGGCCGAGCATGGCAGCAATCGACGACGACGACCGGCCCAAGAAAAAGATTGTCCATGAGATCGGACAGGAGCTGACGCTGCTCTCGGTCGGCGAATTGAGCGAACGGGTGGCGATGCTGAAGGAGGAGATCGCACGCCTGGAGGCGAACATGGCAACCAAGCAGGCGTCGAAATCGGCGGCCGACCAGTTCTTCAAGAAATGACGTGGCGATTGCGCGGATCGTCCGGCGCGGAAAAATTCACCGCGCGTTAACCATAAACCGCGACCGGCGCGTTCTTAACCCTGCGTTAAGCTTGAGCTATCGCCTAAAGTTGGTGACGGCCTGATCTTTTAGGCGGCGGTTTCGTCCTGAAGGTCGCTCGCCTTGGCGATGACCTCCAACCCGTTAGTGAACTTTACCCCCAGGATAAGTTTTGGCAAGAGTGCGTGGCCATCAAGGCGAC